>JACQGE010000100.1 GCA_016199675.1 Acidobacteriota bacterium
AAGAAGTCCCGGGAGCAGTTTGAGATTCGTACCCATAAGCGGCTGGTGGATATTTTGGAGCCGACCCAGCAGACCGTGGACGCTTTGATGCGGCTGGACCTTCCAGCCGGGGTGGATGTCGAAATCAAAGCCTTCGGGAAGGAACACAAATAGGAAGCCACGGCGCGTTTCTTGTGCCGTGGGTTTTTGGCTTCGCCAGGTAGCGAACAAATGATTACCGGTATTTTAGGCAAAAAACTGGGAATGACGCGGTTCTTCCGCGAAGATGGCGAGGCGGTGCCGGTCACGGTGCTCCAAGCGGGTCCGTGCGTGGTTGTCCAGCGCAAATCAGCGACGGGTGACGGCTATGAGGCCGCCCAATTGGCGCTGGTGGAATCCAAGCCCCGGCGTCACGCCACCAAGGCGATTCAGGGTCATTTTAGCAAGGCCGGCTTGGCGCCAATGCGTTTTGTGCGGGAAGTCCGTTTGCTCGAAGGAGGCGGCGATACAAAGGCCGGAGACTCCATCAAGGCGGACCTGTTCCAGGCCAACGACCTGGTGAATGTAACCGGTGTGAGCAAGGGGCACGGGTTTGCCGGGTTTGTCAAGAGGCATCATTTTCGTGGCGGCGCTGCCACGCATGGTTCAATGTTCCACCGCGCTCCCGGCTCGATTGGCGCTTCCTCCTACCCCTCCCGTGTATGGAAGGGCGAGCGAATGGCGGGGCGCATGGGAGCAGCCCGCGCCACAGTGCGGAACCTGGAAATCGTGCAGGTAGATGCCGAGAAAAATTTACTGCTGGTGAAAGGAGCGGTGCCAGGACCGCAGGGCGGTTATCTGGTGATTGAAAAAGTCAGCTAGTTCGAACCGCAGAGGGAAGCGATGCCGAGCGTGGAAGTCAAGAATTTAGAGAATCAAAAAGTGGGCGAGATGCAACTGGCCGAGGAAGTCTTTGCGGTGCCCGTCAACCAGGATCTGCTCTATGAGGCGGTGCGGCATTATCGGGCTTGCCTCCGGGCAGGCACTCATGCCACCAAGACCCGGGCGGAAGTGAGCGGGAGCGGACGAAAGCTGTGGAAGCAGAAGGGGACAGGACGCGCCCGCATCGGGAGCATTCGTTCTCCGCTGTGGAGACATGGCGGAACCACTTTCGGCCCTCAGCCTCGCTCCTACGCTTATCGGCTGCCGCGGAAGATGCTGCTGGGAGCCTTGCGCTCCGCGCTTTCCGCCAAGATGGCGCAGGAGCAGTTGACGGTCGTCGATGAGTTCCGCCTGGAGAGTCACGAGACAAAGGCGCTGCGAGGAATCCTGGATCGTTTTGACGGAGGGAATTCGATCCTGCTCGTTGACATGCCGGGGAACCGGAATTTGGAGCTATCCAGCGGCAATCTGGCCGGAGTGGAACTGGTGCCAGCGCGCGAATTACATCCGTATCATCTCTTGCGCTGCCAGCGGTTGTTAATCTCGCGCTCTGCCGTGGAACGTTTGCAGGAGGCTTTGGCGCCGTGAACCTGGACAAAATCATCCGCCGGCCAATCATTACCGAAAAAGGACTCCGCGCCAAGGATGAGCACCGGACTCTTTGTTTTGAAGTTCATCCGGAAGCCACGAAGGCGCAAGTGAAGGAGGCCGTGCAGAAGTTTTTCCAGGTGAAAGTGGAGGCGGTGCGAACCGCCAATTTTGAGGGCAGGATGCGCCGCCGCGGACGGACGGTGGGTTACCGGAGCGATTGGAAAAAGGCCTATGTCCGGCTCCGGGCTGGCGAGAAAATGATTGAATACGTGGAGAAGACGTAAGGGGAACGATCGAACATGGCCGTCAAGAAATATCGCCCCATGACTCCTGCAAGGCGCTTTTATAGCGTCGTGAGTCGGGAAGAGATCACCGCCGAGAAGCCTCAGAAGTCGCTCGCTGAACCCTTGCGAAAAGGAGGAGGGCGCAACTCCGCAGGGCTCATCTCGGTCCGCCACCATGGGGGCGGGCATAAGCGCCAGTACCGCCTGATTGATTTCCGGCGCGATAAGATTGGGATACCGGCAAAAGTGGCTTCGATTGAATATGATCCGAATCGTTCCGCGCGAATTGCGCTTTTGCATTATGCCGATGGCGAGAAACGCTACATCTTGCAGCCCGTGGGATTGACTGTGGGAATGACGGTGATGTCCGGCCCGGAGGCGGACATCCTGGTGGGCAACGCCTTGCCGCTGGGCAACATTCCGGTGGGCACCACGGTCCATAATATCGAGTTGCGCCCCGGCAAGGGCGGGCAATTGGCGCGCAGCGCCGGTGGAGCGGCACAATTGGTCTCTAGGGAAGAAGGAGTAGCGCTGATCAAGCTCCCCTCGGGGGAGGTGCGTCGCGTTTCGGTCAATTGTAAGGCCACGATCGGCCAGGTCGGGAATCTAGACCATGAAAATATCTCCATCGGCAAGGCGGGCCGCAGTCGTTGGCTGGGCAAACGCCCGACCGTGCGTGGCGTGGCCATGAATCCGGTGGATCACCCCCATGGGGGAGGAGAGGGAAAGACTTCTGAAGGGGGTACGCCTGTAACTCCCTGGGGACAGCCGACCCGAGGATACCGAACCCGCCGAAATAAAAGGACAAAACGGTTGATCGTTTCGCGGCGGAAGAAATAAGGAATCCCGGAAAAGATTTTGGAGAAGATGAGAGATTAGGAGCAAGCGATGTCGCGGTCGGTAAAAAAAGGCGCTTTTGTGGATACTCACCTGCAAGAAAAGGTGGAGGACCTGAACCGGCGGAATGAAAAAAAAGTGATCCGCACCTGGTCCCGGCGCTCCACGGTGGTGCCGGAAATGATCGGCCACACGATTGCCGTGCATAATGGGAGAAAGTTTATTCCTGTCTATATCACAGAAAATATGGTGGGCCACAAGCTGGGGGAGTTTGCTCCGACGCGGACCTTCCGGGCGCACGCGGGGGCCAGGAGTGCTGAGAAAGCCGCCGCTCCTGCGCCTGCAGCCGCCGCGCCGCCGCCGGCGCGGCCGGCGTGAAGCGCCAGAATGGAATTCTGAGAGATGGAAGCCAGAGCAGAAGCCAAGTACATTCGAGTTTCGCCGCGGAAGGCCCGCTTGGTGTTGGATTTGATTCGCGGTAAAAACGCCGGGGAAGCATTGAACCTGCTGCGATTCACCAAAAAGCGGGTCGCCCACGAAGTGGGGAAAGTGCTGCGTTCGGCGATTGCCAATGCGGAGTCCAAGGCGGAGGCTAAAGCGGAGACGGTGGATGTGGATAGCTTGTACGTTTCCGCCGCCTATGCGAATGACGGCCCGCGCGGCAAGCGGTTCCGTCCCTCTCCCATGGGGCGGGCGCATCCTTACCAGCGCCGGACAAGCCATATTGTGGTTCAAGTGGCCGGAGAAGAAACAACGAAGGCAACGCCGCCGGTATCCTAGGCCGGTCCGAGAGGAAAATTTCGTATGGGGCAGAAGGTTCATCCTTATGGTTTTCGGCTGGGCTACAACAAGCCCTGGCGCTCGCGCTGGTTCGCCAAGCGCGATTATTGTGCGTTGCTGCACGAGGACCTGCAGTTGAAGAAGACTTTGAAAAACAGGCTGCGAGCGGCGGGAATTTCCAGCATTGAAGTTGACCGCATGGCCAACAAGCTGCGCATCACGATCCGCACGGCCCGCCCCGGCATCATCATCGGCCGCAAGGGCTCGGAGATTGACAAGCTGAAAGCCGATCTCCAAAAGGACACCGGTCGCGAAGTGTTTCTGGACATTCAAGAGGTATACCGCCCGGAATTGGATGCCCAACTCGTGGGAGAGTCTATCGCCTTGCAATTGGAGAAGCGCATTGCTTTTCGCCGTGCGATGCGCAAAGCCGTGGATTCGGCAGTCCGGTTCGGATGCAAGGGAATCAAGGTGCGCGTTTCCGGACGGTTGAATGGGGCTGAGATCGCGCGCAGCGAATGGTACTTGCAAGGTCGTCTGCCATTGCAGACACTGCGAGCCGACATTGACTATGGCCTGGCCGAGGCGCACACCACCTACGGGGTCATCGGCGTGAAGGTCTGGGTTTATCGGGGCGAAATTCTGGAGGCGAAGAAACGGCAAGAAGCCCCCGTCGGGAATCAACTTTCGTAGTTTTGCGGAGAATCAGCCATGTTGATGCCCAAAAAAGTGAAGTATCGGAAACAACAGCGAGGTCGCCGTTGTGGCAAGGCTTGGCGCGGCTCGGAATTGGCCTTTGGGGATTACGGCCTCAAGGCGCTGGAAGTAGCCTGGATCACAGACCGGCAAATTGAAGCCAGCCGGGTGGCTATGACCCGGACGATCAAGCGAGGAGGAAAAGTTTGGATTCGGGTGTTCCCCGATAAGCCCATTACCAAGAAACCCGCCGAGACCCGTATGGGGAAAGGCAAAGGCGCGCCGGAAGGATGGGTGGCGGTGGTGCGGCCGGGCAAGATTTTGTTTGAGATGGGTGGCGTTGGGGAAGCGATTGCGCGCGAAGCGATGGCCTTGGCCGGACACAAATTGCCGATTAAAACGCAAATGGTCAGCCGCCGGGAGTTTTTGTAATTATGAAAGCATCGAAAATGCGGGAGCTGTCCGACGCGGAATTGGAAAATCAGATTCGGGATATAGCGCAGCAGACCTGGAAGATTCGCTTCCAGGTGGCGACCGGGCAAACCGAAGGAGTGAAAAAGCTGCGCTCGTTGCGGAGAGACTTGGCTCGTGCCAAGACCCTCTTGCGTGAAAAGGAGCTGGAGCAGGCTCATGGCAAATAAAATCGTTGCGCCCCGGCGCCAAAATATGGAAGTGGGCCAAGTCGTGAGCCATGGGGGCAATAAGACCATTGTCGTGGAAGTCTCGCGTCGGGTGCAGCATCCTTTCTATAAAAAATATGTGACCCGGCGGAAAAAGTTTTACGCGCATGACGAGCGTAACCAGTGCCAGGTCGGAGACAGGGTCCGCATTGCGGAAACTCGCCCGCTAAGCCATCTAAAGAGGTGGCGGCTGGTGGACATTATGAGCCGGCCAGGCGGGAGCGCGGTTCCCGAGCCAATCCCAAACCCTGCCGAGGAGATTCGCTGAGGAGCGTTCGAGATGATTCAAATGAGGACCATGTTGGAGGTGGCGGATAATTCAGGCGCTCGCCGGATTTCTTGCATTCTTCCGATCGGGGGGGCGGTGGGCAGTCGGGCCGGCCTGGGGGATGTGATTACCGCTGCGGTTAAGGAGGCGGCTCCGGACAGCAATGTGAAGAAAGGTTCTGTGGTCAAGGCCGTGGTGGTGCGCACCCGGAAGGAACATCGCCGGCGGGATGGCACCTATATCCGGTTTGACCAGAATGCCGCGGTGCTGATTAACGACGCGGGCGAGCCGGTGGGCACGCGCGTGTTCGGCCCGGTGGCGCGCGAGCTCCGCGAAAAAAAGTTTTTGAAAATCGTTTCTCTAGCTCCGGAGGTCTGGTAAGCAGTCATGCTGACGATCAAAAAAGGGGACATGGTGAAGGTGGTGGCCGGACGAGACCAGGGCAAGACCGGCCGCGTGATGAGCGTAGATCGGCCTAAAAACCGCGTGCTGATCGAGCACGTGCAGATGGTCAAACGCCACATGCGCGCCAACCCAACCCGAAATGTCAAGGGCGGCATCCTGGAACGGGAAAGCCCGATCCACCACTCCAATGTGATGCTGCTGTGTCCTACTTGCGGGCCGATACGACCTCACGCCCAGCAGTTGCCGGACGGGAGAAGAGTGCGGGCCTGCCGCAAGTGCGGCAACACTTTGGACTGACGATAAGCTGGAGGACGGAAGAAGCGCGATGAGCCGATTATTCGAGCGATACCAAAAGGAGATTTCTCCGGCACTGCAAAAAGAGTTCAGCTATCCCAACCCGATGGCTATCCCCCGGCTTCGGAAGATTGTAGTCAATAGCGGAGTCGGAGAAGCGACCCAGAACGTCAAGCTGCTGGACGGGGCCACGCAGGATTTGGCCCTCATCACGGGGCAAAAGCCGGTGGCGCATCGCGCGCGCCGGTCCATCGCGGCCTTCAAGTTGCGGCGGGGGATGCCGATTGGCTGTTCCGTCACATTGCGGGGCCGGAGAATGTACGAGTTTCTGGACCGCTTGCTGAACATGGCTCTGCCCCGGGTGAGGGACTTTCGAGGATTGCCCGCAAAGGCCTTTGACGGGCGGGGCAATTACACGATTGGCATTCGCGACCAGTTGGTGTTTCCTGAAATTGACTATTCTAAGGTGGACAAGACTCGAGGGATGAACGTCACGTTGGTGACGGATGCCAAGACGGACGAAGAAGCGCGAGCGTTGTTGCGCCACCTCGGAGTTCCGTTCCGATTGTAGAGAACGGGCGGGCTCCCTGCCCGGAGAATGGAGAGACAATGGCTAGACTTTCCCATCAAGCGAAGGCCCGCCGGAAGCCGAAATTTCGCATCCGGCAGCACAACCGCTGTCCGCTTTGTGGCCGCTCCAGGGGATTTCTGAGGAAATTCCGGATGTGTCGGTTGTGTTTTCGCTCACTCGCTCTGCGGGGAGAAATCCCTGGCGTGCGGAAATCGAGCTGGTAATCCCGTTGTAAAGAAAGGAACGGAAAGAAAGAACGATGAATGTGACTGATCCGATTGCCGACATGCTGACCCGCATCCGCAATGCCTCGCGGAGCCACCACCCCAGAGTGGAAATGCCCTCCTCACGACTGAAAATGGAAGTGGCCAAGATCTTGAAAGAGGAAGGATATATTGCCAGTTACAAAGTCTCCGAGGAAAACCGCAAGAAGACATTGCGGATCACATTAAAGTACAACGCCGACCAGGCGCCCGTAATCACAAAATTGACGCGTGTTTCCAAGCCGGGACGCCGTGTCTATGTCTCCCATCAGGAGATTCCAATGGCGCTGGGCGGGCTGGGTTGCACGGTTCTGACCACCTCCCTGGGCCTGATGAGCGGCTCGAAGGCGCGCAAGGCCAAGGTGGGGGGGGAAATTCTTCTAGAGGTTTGGTGAAAATCCTTCCCGCAGGGGGGAAGGATTACTTTTGTTCAGGAAACAACCCGATGTCGCGAATTGGCAGAAAACCCGTTCTGGTGCCTCCGAATGTGGAGGTCAAAATTTCCGGCCAAGCCATCCAGGTCAAGGGTCCTAAGGGACAACTTCAGGTGGAGGTGCCCCAAGGACTCCGCGTAGAAAAAGAAGACGGCCAATTGATGGTCCTGCGCGAAGATGATTCCTATGCTGCCGTCCATGGACTCGCCCGCAGCCTGCTGGCGAATTCCGTCGCCGGAGTAACCCAGGGTTTCCAGAAAGAACTGGAGATTGTGGGGATCGGTTACAAGGCCGAATTGAAAGGGAAATCCCTGATTTTTCATCTGGGATATTCCCATCCCATCGAGTTTCTCCTGCCGGAGGGAATCCAAGTTGCCGTGGAACGCCAGACTCGGCTGTCTGTCAGCGGAATTGACAAACAGAAAGTGGGACAGGTGGCGGCCAATATTCGTGCTTTGCGCAAGCCGGACCCCTATAAAAACAAAGGCATTCGCTATGTGGGAGAGGTCTTAGAAAAGAAAGTTGGCAAAGCTGGTGCTAAATAAGTTATCCCGAACCCGTGAGGTAGGGCAAAGATGATTCAAAAGCCCGTTCGGAATGAGGCGAGGAAAAGAATCCATTTGCGGATTCGCAAGAAAGTTCAGGGAACGCCGGAACGCCCCCGCCTGAACATATACCGGTCGCTTCAGCACATATACGCCCAGGTGATTGATGACACGCGCGGGTGCACCTTGGTGGCTGTTAGCTCGGTGGAGAAAGGTTTTCCGCAGGGAGCTGGCGGGAACGTTGCCGGCGCCCGAGAAATTGGCAAATTGATCGCCCAGCGCGCTTTGGCGAAGGGCATCCAGAAGGTTGCTTTCGACCGCGGCGGCTACCGCTATCACGGACGAATTAAGGCCCTGGCGGATGCGGCGCGCGAAAGCGGCCTGCAATTCTGAGGAGGAATGTTTGAACAACAAACGCATTGACCCGGCCACCTTGCAGCTTAAGGATCAGGTGGTTTCGATCAACCGCGTGACCAAGGTCGTCAAGGGAGGCAAAAACCTGAGCTTCAGCGCGTTGGTTGTGGTGGGAGATCCGGAGCAAGGAATCGTGGGTTTTGCGAGCGGGAAGGCTCGCGAAGTCCCTATGGCCATTCGCAAGGGAATTGAGGCTGCCAAGAAGGAGCTCATGAAGGTGGCCCGCCACCACAGCACCATTCCCCACCGGGTTTTGGGCCGTTTTGGAGCCTGCAAGGTTCTGCTCAAGCCGGCCATGGAAGGAACCGGTGTCATTGCCGGAGGACCGGTGCGGGCCGTTTTGCAGGCAGCGGGGGTTCAGAACGTGGTGGCCAAATCCTTGGGAACCACCAACCCTCATAATGTAGTCCGGGCCACCATGGTTGCGCTCTCCCAACTGCGGGAGCGCCACCAGGCCGCCAGCGTATCGCAAACCGAGGAAGCACAGCAATAAGCATCCTGTTCGCTGCCCGGTCGGAGCGAACGCCGGAGACAGAAGTGGAAAAGAAGAAAACAGGTACGATCCGAATCCGATGGATGCGCAGTGAGATCGGATTTCCCCGGAAACAGCGGCTGGTGCTTCGGGGACTGGGTTTTCGGAAGCTCCAGCAGGTCGTGGAACGCCCGGATACACCCGCAATTCGCGGCATGATCGCTAAGGTCTCTCATCTGGTGGAAGTTACAGAGAATTAGCGGGGGAGGCAAACCATGAATTTGAGTACTCTGCGCGTGCCGATTGGCCAAAAGCATGCCCCCAAGCGCGTGGGCCGGGGCATGGGTAGCGGCCACGGCAAGACTTCCGCGCGCGGCAGCAAGGGACAGAAATCCCGTGCTGGGACTACTCGAGGACGGCGAGGCTTTGAGGGCGGCCAGATGCCCTACCAGCGTCGGCTGCCGAAACGCGGCTTTCACAACCCATTTCGGAAGCAGTATGCCATTGTGAACTTGAAACAAATTGCTCAGCTAGGAGAGAAGGCGGTTTCGCCGGAGTTGCTGCTCGCTCGCCGGGTGATTTCGAAGCTTTACGACGGCGTGAAAATCCTGGGCGAAGGGGAGCTTTCCGGCCCCGTAAATATTTCGGCTCATCGTTTCAGCCAGTCCGCGAAAGAAAAAATTCTTAAAGCGGGCGGCAAGGTAGAACTAGTAGCCAGTTGAGGGTTGTCTTGTGGCAGAGAAGACACGGGAACGAATAGCAGAGATGAAGGCGAATAAGCCTCAGCCACTTCACGAACCCCTGATTTTCCTGGGAGCCCCTGGAGCGGGTAAAGGAACCCAGGCTAGAGAAATCTGTAGTCGGCTGGGGATTCCCCACATCTCTACCGGCGATATCTTGCGGGCAAATGCTACGAAGCAGACGCCGCTAGGCCTGTTGGCGAAAGCCTCCATGGATCGAGGCGAACTGGTCAGCGACGAAGTGATCAACGAAATGGTCCGGGATCGCCTCAGCCAGCCCGATTGCCAGAATGGGTTCCTGCTGGACGGCTATCCGCGCACTCTGGCCCAGGCGGAGGCGCTGGGCGCGCTGCTCCAGGAAAGGGGATACGGGACGCCGATTGTCGTCAACTTGCGAGTCGGTTATAATATAGTCGTCAAGCGCTTGGGCGGGCGAAGAATTTGCCCGGTGTGCCAGCGGACTTATAACGTCAACTTCCACCCTCCCCTTCGAGATGGTGTTTGCGACGCCGATGGCTCGCCCCTTCAACAGAGAGCCGATGACCGGGAAGAGGCGATCCGCGAACGTCTGCTTGCTTATGAGGCGCAAACGGCTCCCTTGATCGAATTTTACAAAAAAGGGGGGCGCTTCTTTGATATTGATGGGGAGCAGGAACCAGAACAAATCACCGGAGAGCTGGCCCGCCTGCTTGAGGTCCAATGATTGTCTGCAAGTCGCCGCTCGAACTGGAGAAGATGCGCCGGGCGGGACTGTTGGTTTGGGAGTTGCTCCAAGAGTTGAAATCATTAGCCAAACCGGCGATTTCCACCTACGACCTGGAGGAAGTAGCGGCGGCGAGAATTGCCCAGCGAGGAGCGCGGCCCGCCTTTAAAGGTTTGTACAATTATCCTTGTGTACTGTGCACTTCGATCAATGAAGAGATTGTGCACGGCATTCCCTCTCGAAAAAGGATTCTGCGGGAGGGTGACCTTTTGAAGATCGATGTAGGCGTGGAGATGGAAGGCTATTACAGTGATTCTGCCGTCACGGTCCCAGTGGGGAAGGTTCGCCCGGAATTGCAGCAATTGGCGCGAGTGACGGAAGAAGCCCTGTTTGCCGGGATTGAGCATGTCAGGCCGGGCGGTCATTTAGGAGATGTTTCTGCCGCCGTGCAACAACACGTGGAGTCGCATGGCTACTCCGTCGTGCGGGACTTTGTGGGGCATGGCATTGGCACGCGGCTCCATGAAGACCCCAAAGTCCCCAACTACGGAACGCCGGGGCGCGGGCCACGCTTGAAAGAGGGAATGGTGCTGGCCATTGAACCGATGGTCAATGCTGGAAAACCGGAATCGAGAATTTTGGAGGACCGTTGGACGGCTGTAACGGAAGATGGCAGCCCCTCGGCGCATTTTGAGCATTGTGTCGTGGTTACGGATAACGGTCCCTGGATTTTGACCAAACCCTGATCGGGATTGCCCGAAGCCTGTCCGCTTCGGCTGGCTGAAAGGGTGCAGAATGAAAGTACGCGCTTCGGTAAAGAAGATTTGTGATAAGTGCAAAATCATACACCGCCGGGGTGTTGTCCGCGTGATTTGCGTCATCCGGAAGCACAAGCAGCGGCAAGGATAGCGGTTTTTTCCGCCAGGGGCCTGGAAGCACTGGCAGAAGAAGGAAGGAGAAACTATGGCGCGCATTGTCGGAGTGGATCTGCCCCCTCAAAAGCGGGTAGAAATTGGCCTGACCTATATCTACGGGGTCGGTCGGACGCGGGCAAATTCCATCCTGGCACGGGCCGGAGTAGATCCGAACAAGAAAGTCGCCGATTTAAGTGAAGAAGAGAGCAACCATATCCGCAAGATCCTGGAAGAGGAAGGGGCCGTCGAGGGGGATTTGCGGAAAGAATTCTCCATGAATATCCGGCGGTTGATTGAAATCGGCTCTTACCGGGGCTCGCGCCACCGGCGTAATCTGCCCGTCCGGGGCCAGCGAACCCATACCAATGCTCGGACTCGGAAAGGCCCTCGGAGGGCTACGATTGCTGCCAAGAAGAAGGCCACAGCTAAGACATAAAGGAGCGAGATCTCTGTTTGTGAATGAACCGGTAACGGCGTAGGAGACAGAATGGCGAAAGCACCAGCAAAGCAGGGAAAGAAGAAAACGTTTCGCAAGAAGGAGAAGAAACATATACCGAGCGGGATTGTGCATATCCAGGCTTCGTTTAATAACACCATGATCACCATCGCGGACCTGAACGGGAATGTAGTCTCCTGGTCCAGTTCGGGGGCATTGGGATTTCGGGGTTCTCGCAAGGGAACTCCCTTTGCCGCTCAGCAGGCTGCTCAACGCGCCGCTCAATTAGCCAGAGATCAGGGAATGAGATACGTGGATGTTCGCGTCAAAGGTCCTGGTTCTGGCCGGGAGTCAGCCATTCGGGCCTTAGCCTCCGCCGGCTTGGAAATCAAGTCCATCAAAGATGCAACGCCGGTTCCCCATAACGGCTGCCGCCCTCCTAAGCGGAGACGGGTGTAATTGCTGATGGGGAGAAGAGAAGATCAGCGAAACAGGCTCGGATGAACATGAGAAGGAGGGAGATTGGCTAGACAGCGAGGTCCAGTATGTCGGCTATGCCGGCGCGAGGGGATGAAGCTTTTCCTGAAAGGCGAACGTTGCCTGTCGGACAAGTGCGCCATCGAGCGGCGGAATTTTCCGCCGGGCCAGCACGGTAAGGCGCGCCGGCCCCGCCTGTTGGGCTACGGCTTGCAATTGCGGGAGAAGCAAAAAGTGCGCCGGATTTACGGAATCCTGGAAAAACAGTTCCGGAATTACTTTGAAGCGGCGGCTCGGCGGAAAGGGATTACCGGCGAGCTTTTGTTGCAATTCCTGGAGCGCCGGCTGGACAACGTCGTCTACCGGATCGGGTTGGCCACTTCTCGCCGCCAGGCTCGCCAGGTAGTTCTCCACGGCCATTTTCAGGTCAATAACCGAAAGGTCACTATCCCGTCGTATTTGGTCAAGCCCGGTGATGTCATCGAAGTGCGCCCGGGCAGCCGCGAAGTCCCCGCGTTGCTGGCCAGCCGCGAAGCGACTGCCCATCAGGCGATACCCACTTGGATCGAAGCCGATCGGGAAAGCCTGCGCGCCCGAATTTTGTCGCATCCGCAACGGCAGGAAATTGCCGTGCCGATTCAAGAGCAGTTGATTGTGGAGCTTTATTCGAAGTAACAAAAACGGAGACCGGCGATTCCGAATGCGCCGTTTTCGAGTTTGAGGAGGATGGGAAAAAATGTTGTGGGGAGGTTTTCAAAAACCCAAGCGGTTAGCCTGTAACCTGGAAACACTGACCAGCACTTACGGAGAATTTTATGCACAACCTTTCGAGCGCGGTTTTGGGACCACGATTGGAAACGCGCTCCGCCGGATCCTGCTTTCGGCCATCGAAGGATCTGCGGTTACGGCGGTCAAGATCGAAGGAGTGCTGCACGAGTTTTCTTCCATTCCCGGCGTCGTCGAAGATGCCACCGACATCATCCTTAATTTGAAACAGATTCCATTCCGGTTGCACGGGCAAGGCCCCAAAACCATTACTCTGAAAGCGGACAAACCCGGTCAGGTCTCAGCGGGCCAGATTCAGACCGACGGAGATGTCGAAATCCTGAGTCCGAATGTCTATGTGGCGACCCTCAGCGAGGGCGGCCACCTGCAGATGGAGATGCGCTTAAAACGCGGGCGGGGTTATGTGGGGGCCGACGGAAACTTTGACGAGGACCTGGCGATCGGCTATATCCCGATTGATTCGGTCCACTCCCCCATCCGCAAGGTCAATTACCTGGTGGAACCCGCCCGGTTGGGCCAAGTGACGGATTACGACAAGCTCACCCTAAAAGTCTGGACCAATGGGGCCATTTCTCCTCAGGATGCCATCGGGCTGGGTGCAAAATTGCTCAAAGACCATATGGCTATCTTCATCAATTTTGAAGAGGCCCCGACGGCGTTTGAAGAGGCTCCGGAACAAATCGCCGAGATTCGAAACGAAAATCTGAATCGCTCCGTGGAAGAGCTGGAGCTTTCAGTGCGTTCTTATAATTGCCTGAAGAACGCCAATATCCAGACAGTGGGGGATTTGGTTGTCAGGACGGAACAAGAAATGTTGCGTACAAAAAACTTTGGCCGCAAGTCTCTGAATGAAATCAAGGAAATCCTGACGGCCATGGGTCTGTCCTTGGGCATGAAGATCGATGAAAAAGGGAACTTACTCCCCGCTGCACAAAATCATGACTGATGACTTCGCTGGCGAGGCGAGTAGAAACCAATCCAGAACCGGGAAAGAAAATCGCAATGCGGCATTTGAATGCAGGAAGAAAACTCGGCAGGAACTCAAGCCATCGTCGCGCCTTATTGCGCAACTTGGTGACCGCGCTGATGGAGCGGGAGCGGATCACCACCACACTGCCCAAAGCAAAGGCGTTGCGCCCGCTGGCTGAAAAAATGATCACTCTTGGGAAGAAGGAGACTCTCCATGCACGGCGTCAGGCCGCTGCGTTCTTGGAAACCCCCGACTCTGTGAAGAAGGTGTTTGACACGCTTTCGGCCCGGTTCTCCGACCGCAATGGCGGCTATGTGCGAATCACGCATTTGGGTTGGCGAGCCGGTGACGGCGCTGACATGGCGCTGGTGGAATTGGTGGGCAGCGAGCTTAAAGAAAAAGCCCCGCAGAAAAAGAAGAAAAAAGAACAGCGGGAAAAATAATGTCCTTGGCTGCATTCTCTAAGGAATGCGGCATACCCCAGCCAATACATTTTCATCGTTGTGTATAGCGCCAATTCCTCACCCCTCAGCCCCGAACGGGCGTAAGAGTCTAACCAGAAGCAAACGAATAGGCCAAATATCCTACCAAAACCCACTGAAGGGTCGTTGCCGCCCAACCTTGTTTTTCTTTCAATTGAGTCCATCCCCAGCATACCGCGATCATCGCTCCGGTCAGTAGAAGCAAAATGGTGGAAGCTTCCAGCAGAGACAAGGGTTCCCCTAAGAATTTTCGGAGATTCCGATCTGGATTAAGCGCGGAGCCATAAAGGAGCAGCAGATGGCTTGCGTAAACTAGAAGAGACTCTCTGCCCAGCAGCACTATCGCCTCCAGGCTGGGAAGAATAAGAGTTTCCACACGTCGGATGCTTGCCAGCAGCCAGCCCAACAGGCCTAGCCGAAGAAAAAAGAATGACGGGCCAGAGTTCCAGAAATCGGAATAGATTTCCGGCTGGGGTAGGAACGCTGCAACCAGGCTGCCGAGGATCAGCCAAGTGTTGAAGCGGCAGCTCCGTTGCAGAAATTGGTCTTCCGGGCCGCTCTGACGGGCTTGAAGGTGGAGGTATCCCCAACCGGCGCCGGCCAGTTGGAACCCCATATAAGGAAACAGGGGGAATACTGAACCCCACTGTTTGGTGAAATTCGTTCCCACCCACCAGGGCAGTTGTTGGGAAGCAACCCAAATAAAGGGAGTGGCCAGACCAATGGCGATCGGCAATATCAGGTTCGCGCGGAAGAACCAGTGCTGATTGGGCAGCGCGATCACCAGAAGTTGCAGCAGCAGAGCAGTCCATGCAATGCACTGGAGGATATTAATACTAAACAAGAAAGCTAGTTGCTCGACAGTGCTTTCCGCCAGAGTACGTTGAAGAGAAAAGTAGGTAAGATTCAGCGCATAACCGAGAAGCAGAAGCACCAGCAAGCGAACCAGACGCCGTCCGAGCTTCCCGCTCCACCGGCGGTAACGATCCCAGTGCGGTATGGTAGCGAGGCTGAAGGCAACTCCGGAGGCAAACAGAAAGCCCGGTCCTGGCAAATTGTGAATTAGCTCGTGGAGGCGGTATGCATCCCCCTCCTGCACGGACGAATCGAGCAGAGCGCGCAAAGTATGACCTTCCAGCATGACCAGCGCAAACGCGCCCCGGAACAGGTCCAGGAAACGCAACCGGTTTGGAGAAACACTCACCGTCTTTTTCCATTCCCCCGTTGGGGCTGGGTCGAATTGGCCGTCGTTACAATTGGCAGGCGCAACTGAGGAACCGCGTTAGTTGGTTTGGAAACGAGCAGCAACGGCGGGGTTACCCCTGATCTACGCGATAGTTCGGGGCTTCTTTCGTAATGACCACGTCATGGACGTGGCTTTCTCTTAACCCGGCGGAAGTGATCCGGACAAACCGGGCCTTTTTATGAAGCTCTTCCAAATTGGCACAGCCGCAATAACCCATTCCTGATTTCAGGCCGCCGACTAACTGTGTGACCATCGCTTCCAGCGAACCCTTGTAAGGGACTCTTCCTTCGATTCCTTCGGGAATCAGTTTGTCGTGCTGGGTCTGTTCCTGGCTGTAGCGATCACTCGCGCCCGCCTCCATAACACCTAAGGATCCCATTCCGCGATAAGCTTTGAAGGTACGGCCCTGATATAAGACAAATTCCCCCGGGCTTTCGTCGCATCCCGCCAGCAGGTTGCCGACCATGACCGCATCGGCCCCCGCAGCCAGAGCCTTGGTGATGTCCCCGGAAAACTTGATCCCGCCATCCGCAATCAGCGGCACGCCCGCCTCGCGGGCCGGGCGGAAGCATTCCAGGATCGCCGTGATCTGGGGCACCCCGGCTCCAGTGACTACGCGGGTTGTGCAGATGGAACCGGGACCAATACCTACCTTAATCGCGTCCACATCCAGGTGGATTAGATCGCAGGCTCCCTCGAAGGTTGCTACATTGCCCGCCACCAAATCCACATTTGGAAGAGAGCGGCGCAGTGTTCGCACCGCTTCCAGGACCCGTGTCGAGTGCGCATGGGCGGTATCCACTACGAGGACGTCCACTTTGACTCGCGCCAATTCCTGCGCCCGCTCCAGAAAGTCCCCCGTGGCTCCCACTGCCGCTCCCGTACAAAGACGGCCTTTTTCGTCCTTGGTGGCCAGCGGATACTGGCGCTTTTTCCGAATATCCTTCACGGTGATAAGGCCGCGGAGGTTATATTCTTTGTCCACCACCGGCAGTTTCTCAATCCGGTGTTGGTGCAGCAGCTTCTCGGCTTCCTCCAGGGTCGTTCCCACCGGGACCGTGATCAGATTTTCCTTCGTCATGACATCGCCGATGGGCAAGTCCCGCCGGCTCTCAAACCGAAGGTCGCGGTTGGTCAGGATGCCCACCAGCTTGCCATTCCGGGTGACGGGAACCCCGGAGATCTTGTAGCGGCGCATCACTTCCAGCGCTTCACTGATTTTGTTCTCCGGCGATATCGTCACCGGGTCCACAATCATCCCGCTCTCGCTGCGTTTTACTCGATCCACTTCCAGCACTTGCTGCTCAATCGGCATGCTCCGGTGAATGAACCCAATGCCCCCTTGTTGCGCCATGGCGATCGCCATTCTCGATTCCGTCACAGTGTCCATCGCCGCGCTGATGACGGGGATATTCAAAGAAATGTTTCGAGTCAGGCGCGTGCTGACCTGGACGGTTGCCGGCAGGACTTCCGAGCGGCCCGGAAGCAGCAGGACGTCATCAAACGTCAGCGCCTCAGGAAATGGTTGGACAGTCATGAATGCAAGATTCGCCTAAAAAGCCATTCTAACGGGGGACGGTGAGGACGTCAACTTGCCGCAGGGGGTATCTCCGTCAACGTTTTTTTGCTGTACGCTCGCTCAACGTGATAAAGTAGAGCCAGATAGCTTGTCCAATGGTCCGACAGGGTTTTTGAGATTGCGGGGGAGAGCCAATATGAAAAACACATTATGGGCCACAGGAATTCTATTCCTCGGCTGTATGACTCCAGTTCTGGGGCAGACGGAGGAAATCGTTTTGCCCGCCGGCACTCAACTTCAAGTGGTGCTCGAAACGACATTGAGCACCAAAGACAGCAAGGCCGGAGACCCGTTCCGTGCTCGCCTCGCGTATGCAGTCTTTGCCAATGAACAGGAAGTGCTCCCCATCGGCACGTTGATCGAAGGAAAGGTTGTCAACCTGAAAGGGCCGGGGCGCGTAGCGGGCAAGCCGGAGATGCAATTGCGCCCGGAAAAGCTGATCCTGCCCGGTGGGGACTCCGTTTTGCTGTCCGCTTCCGTCACGGATGCCCAGACCGGCGGCAATTTGAAAGTGGATCCCGAAGAAGGAACGATCAAAGGTTCTGGAAAGGAAGGAATGGACACGCGCGGAGTGGCAACGACTTCCGCCACCGCTGCCGTCATCGGGGCAATATATGGGGGAGGCGAGGGAGCCTTAATTGGCGCCGGGGCAGTGGGAGCCATCGCTTTGCTCCACCAGATTTTCAAGCGCGGTAAAGATGCGGTGATTCCGGCAGGCAGCGAATTGATGCTGGAACTGAGCCGCCCGGTTTCCTATACGCCCCTCAAGGACGAAGCTCCCGTTCCCCAACGCAACAGGGGGCGGGACCCGGATGCTCGGCCCCGCCTGTCCTACGAAGAGAGCAGCGGGAACCAATAAACATTATCCTGCCGGTGCTTTCGATCAACTCAAGCTTAATAGTCAGCCAAAACCATGTGGTCCAGGAACCAACCCTGCCATTTCACAATTCAGTCAACAGAATGGGCTCGCAAAATAAGAGAAGGTACAATTAAACTCCGAACATGCAGATTAAGGCCGCTGAACGGCTGATCGTCGCCCTGGACGCCCCTCCCTACAATCCTCAAGAACCAGACCGCTTGATCGAAACAGCGGATGCGCTCCGGCTGGTCGAGGAATTGGGAGAGGATGTCCACTTTTACAAGATCGGATGGCCCTTGTACATGGCGGCCCAGTCGGAGGGGGTGCCGATTCTGAGAGCATTCCGAGAGCGCAAGAAGAAAATCTTTCTCGACCTCAAATTTGGCGACATCCCGGAAACGGTCAAACTCTTGGTGGCGGTGGCCGCCAGCGAGTCTGTGGATTTTCTGACCCTGAATGCTCCTTTAAACTCGATACAAGCAGGTGTCGAGGCCAAGGGCGGGTCTCCATTAAAAATTCTGGTCGTCACGCTTCTGACGAGTCAGGGCAAAGGAGATCTGGAGCAAATGGGTATAAATATGTCCGTAGAAGAGTTTGTCCTGGCGCGAGCGCAGCAAGCGCGACAGATCGGCCATGCCGATGGCGTCATTGCTTCCGGCCAGGAAGCAGCGGCGATTCGAGAGAAAATGGGGAAGGACTTTCTGATCGTAACGCCCGGAATTCGCCCTGCCGGCGAAGGGCATCATGACCACAAAAGAACGGTTACTCCTGCCGAAGCCATCCGCGCAGGGGCGGACTACCTGGTGGTCGGACGGCCCGTCGTGCAGGCTCCCCACCCCCGCGAGGCAACTTTGCGAATCCTGGAACAGATGCAGAACGCCTTTGACTCGCTGAGAGTTTAAGTTGCCGATAACCGCAACTGCGAGAGGGGAACTGTCCATGAGATAGGCTCACTTAGCGCGGTTTTACTTTTAGTGTGGACCAATTGTCCGTCAGGGCATGGCTTCAGCCATGCCGT
>JACQGE010000101.1 GCA_016199675.1 Acidobacteriota bacterium
AGGTCTGGGGTTCAAGTCCCCACGCGCCTACCATCCAACTTATTGAATTGTTTGAGTGAGCATTCGCAGTTCCTGAGACTATTGAGGCCGGTGCATTCCATAAAAACGAGACAGAGCACACGCTTGAATGTCCCTGGGACGAATCAACGGATCAAGGCCACGACAGCTTGTAACGCAGACACATTGCTGGAGGAAGCCGGATTCGTGGTCGCGCTCCAGAAGGCTGGCCACCTGCAAAGCTTCGCCACAGCAAAACATCCCACGTGACTGAAACGGTAGTTGGTTAAGTACACTGTAGCTGAAGATCTGTGGATGCCGAATGCGTAGCTACATCCACGTGGGGTGTGGGAACCCTATGGTCACCGTATTTCTTCCAAGACTTGCACCCCCAAATCGGCCAAGGGGGTGGCGCCCGATTTGAGAAGCAGATTCGCCGTACTCTCATAGACCGTGCGGGGTTGCATGTCCAAATCATCCTCCAAGGCGACCGTATGGACCCTCTGCGCGATACTTAACGGTGTCTGTTCGTACATGTCTAGTATGTCTACCTTGGCGCCGTTGTCGAGCAGGAACTGAATGACTTTGTTAGCTCCTATATATGCTGCGCCGTGCAGTGCAGTTTGACCGTAGGCATTGACGGCATTGATGTCGCAGCCCAATTCCACCAGAAGTTTGAGGGCTTCCAGAGCGACCTTCTCCTCTTCCTCCGTGATCGGGGGATAGTTACCCAGGTACCGGCCTCCTCCCGCCGCCATCATCAGCGGTGTGGTATTCGCTACCATTTGAAGCCTTCGTCCACCCGTCCCAGGCAAGAACACCGTCTCCGTAGTTGCCAGGTTCGGATCGGCGCCGCTGGCCGCCAAGACGCGCAGGACGCTGACGCGCACGACGCTGACGTCACGGACTGCGGCAGCTAGAAAGAACGGGGTCGCACCAGCAAAAATCGAACTCGTATCGTCGTTGCCCTCGGCAGGATCCTTCACAAGTCTAGCGTTCGGATTGGCTCCATGTGCCAGGAGCGCCTTCACCGATTCCAGCATATTCTGACTAGAGGCGTGGTGTAGAGCAGTATACCCGTCACGATCTGCAGCGTTTGGATTCGCACCCTTGTCCAACATAAATGCTACGAGCCGCTCCCAACCGCTGGCGGCCGCCACCAACAATGCGGTCATGCCCTCGGACGTCGCCTCATTCACATCCGCCCCCGCTGCCAGCAACATCTGGGCAGAGTCCATATCACCCTGCTGGGCAGCAAACATCAAAGGCGTGAAACCACTCTCTGAACGAGCATTAACATCTGCTCCGTGCTCGATCAATACTCCCGCAATCTCCGGGCGTCTTTTCGCGATCGCCCACATCAGAGCTGTTTGCCCTCCCTGGAGTTCCTTCGCATTTACGCCCGTTCCGTGGGCCAGCAGTGGCTTCACCGCGTCTATGTTTGTTCCCGCTGCTGCCATGAGTGGCGTCTCTCCTGACCGTAGGGCGACGTTCGGGTCCGCCCCGGCCTTCAACAGCCTGTCGATCATGGCCACGTCCCCGTTGGTGCAAGCCAGCCAGAGAGCGGTAGCGCCATGCTCATTTGTCGTGTTCACGTTTGCGCCAGCGCGAATCAAAAGTTCGGTCGTTTCCAGATCGCCCCAGTGAGCCGCCCACATCAGAGCCGTTGCGCCATCCGACTGAGGCATGTTCACATCGGCATGCTGCTCCAGCAGGGAACGCACGGCCTCCCTGTCTCCCTTCCGGACCGCGTCTACCAGCCGAAGATCGTCGCTGGCGGCGGCAAGGCTGGCTACCAATAATAAAGGTATTATCCACCTGCCACCCAAACCTTTAAACTTGATACCCTTGATACCCACACTCATTCCCTTTCCCCCAGCTTGTATGTGATCTTCAGAGTTCTATACCCGCCCCTTCCGCGAACATTGGTGTTAGTGACGAAGCCAACAGTAACCGGCATCTATATGGAGAGGAGATCAAGCCTTCCACTGCTGTCGCCGAATTTTTCCGCCCGGATCCCTAACTTGTCCAGCAAGGTCAAGTATAGATTCGTCAGCGGCGTACCCTTTGGATACCGGATGTGACTACCTCCCTTCAACTGTCCCGATCCCCCGCCCACTAACAGGATGGGCAGATTTATGGGAATATGCTTGTTCCCATCGCTCAACCCTGCACCGTACAAAATCATTGAATGGTCCAGCAGGGACCCATCGCCATCAGGCGTAGGTCTCATCTTCTCTAAGAAATACGAGAACAGCTTGGCATGGAATACGTTGACCTGAAGCGACTTCGCGATCTTCACGGGGTCACCTAGGTGATGCGTAAACGGGTGGTGTGGATCGCTAATGCCGAGTTCGGGGTAGGCTAGGTGGCTAAATTCGTGGCCCATCTGGAAGGTGCTGACCCGGGTCATATCGGTCTGGTAAGCCAGCACCTGCAAATCCATCATTAACTTGACATGCTCGCTATATGTGGGCGGGATGCCAGCGGGTCGCTGCACTGTCGGGAGCTCACGGACAGATTGTTCTTCCGCTATCTGAATGCGCCGTTCGACATCTCGAACGGCATCGAGATACTGGTTGACCTTGATGCGGTCGCTCGGACCGACATCTCTCAGGATCCGAGCTACTTCCTGGGTCACAATGTCGAGAACGCTACGGTTCCTCTGGATCCAGGCGAGCCGTTCTGCCGGGTTAGTGGTGTCGCTGGCTCCGAACAGGCGTTCAAATACCGCGCGCGGCTGATTCTCCATCGGCAGCGGCGTCGTGGCGTTGCGCCAGCAGATAGTGTTCGAGTAGGAGCAGCTACCATCGCACGAAAGCTCGGGGGGTTCAATGCCGAGCTCAAGCGACCCCAGTTGGGTGTTCTTTTTGAATTCCTCCGCAACGACTTGGTCCACCGAAATTCCCGCACGGATTTCTTTTTTCGCCACATTTACATGAACGCCTGTCAGAAACGCCGCGCAGGCACGTGGATGCTCTCCCGCTGGTTCGCCCTCCACGGCCCAAGCTTCCTTATTGTCGAGTCCGCTCAGCACGTGAAGTTGATCCCGAAAAGGAATCAACGGCTCCAGAATCCGAGTCAACTCGAAAGCGGCACCCTCCGCTCGCGGCGTCCATTCTTCCATAATTATCCCATTTGGAACATAAACAAATCCTAGTCGAGTCGGAGATTTGGCCGTATCCAGCGCGCTTGCGAACGCCGGAATCATTCCGTCTAGCAACGGAAGTGCCAACGTGGTACCGATGCCGCGAAGAAATGTGCGGCGGGGGATAGCCTTCCTGAAAATCATCATGGTTCTCGTGACCTCCTCATCTGAAAAGGCGCGCTCTTGACTATACCCAAAGTCAATGACGACCAGCGATAGTCGGGAGCGGCCTCTCGTGTGATCTTGCGGATGGCTGGACGATCGTAGTACTCGATTCCTCGGCCTAGCGCGTACGTGAGAAGTTTTTCAATAAAGGTGTTGACAAATTGTTCGGGATGGCTAAGCAATATCTTCCTGAGTTCAGCCGGGCCGTCGAACTTGGTGCCATCGGGTAGCTCTCCCGACACATCGATAGGGGTACTTGCCGCGCCGATGGTGGTCCGCCACCTGCCGATCGCGTCAAAGTTTTCGAGCGCGAACCCCAACGGATCCATCAGTTTGTGGCAACTCGCGCAGGCGGGGTTCGCACGGTGCAACTCCATCCGCTCGCGCATCGTGAGGTTCTGGACATCCTTGTCTTCCTTCAGAGAGGGAACGTTGGGAGGCGGTGGAGGGGGTGGCGTGCCCAGGATGTTTTCCAGCACCCATTTCCCACGCAAAACCGGGGATGTCCTGGTGTTATACGAAGTCACCATCAGGAGACTACCTTGGCCGAGCAACCCTTTCCGCGCCTCATCGCTTAACACTACGCGTCGAAACTGGCTGCCGTAAATATTCAGAATCCCATAATGCCGGGCCAGAATTTCGTTGAGGAACGTATAGTCCGTACCCAATAAGTCCACTACGCTGCGATCATCGCGCAGGATGCTTTCAACGAAAAGCTCCGTCTCCTGCTGAAGTGCCTCCCGTAAGTTCTCGTCAAAATCGGGAAACACGGCCCGATCAGGAGCCTTCGAGCGCAAATTGCGCAGGTATAGCCACTGCCCGGCAAAATTGTCTACCAAAGCCTTCGAGCGCGAATCGGCGAGCATACGCCGCACCTGCTGTTCCAGTACCTCTGGATTTTTCAGCTTACCTTTTTCGGCCAAGTCGAGAAGCTGGTCGTCGGGGATGCTGCTCCAGAGAAAAAAGGACAACCGAGAGGCTAGTTCGAGGTCACTGATGCGATAGGCTGTGCCCGGCGCCACGTTTGCCGGGTCACGTTCAACGCGAAACAGATACGCCGGCAAAACCAGCATCCCTCCAAGCGCCGTTTGAATTCCTGTTTCGAATCCCCCATTGCCCCGGCCGGCCTTATATAGGCTGAGCAGAGGCTGGACATCTTCATCAGTGACAGGGCGGCGATAAGCACGACGGGCTAGCGTTGAGAGAATCTTCTTGGCGCAGGGCTCCTCGTCCTCGCGGCTGATTGGGCGACACACAAAGATCTTACGGCGGCTGGGTGTTTCCCCCGGCCCTTTTACGTCGTGGGGCCCACCGATGGTGACACTATCCACACCCCCAAAAACCTGCTCTCCCCCCCCTCTCGCACCGCGAAACGCACCTTCAGGCTGTGTAGTTCCTTTCAGGAAAGTGACTCCAACTAGTCGCATACCAGCTTTTGCTGGGAAGCGGACCTCCAAGCCTGCATCCGCCGTGCTCGCATATTTGTAGTCCTCCCCCTCACTAAGACCTTCCGATCTGGCCCTCTTGCGTTCGCCGCCAACCGTGAACAGCTTGATTCGTTCGCCATCCAAGCGGACCTCAAGTTGCTTCGGTTCATCAATGCCCAAGATTTCCCCAGCGCTATTTCTTCGCAGATGGATTTTGATGACGTACTCGCCGTCCAGCGGGAAGTAATGGCGAATCGCGATTCCGCCACGCGACCCGAACGGGAGATCTTCACTTATGCGGTCGTCTTGCCTGAGATTATCGGGGACATTGTACGTCTCGAGGAATGGAGGGATGGTGGGATCTCCAATGGCAAGGCGGCTGATCTTCTGTGCCGCTGACATGTATCTTTCCAACAGCACCGGCGACACCGTAAGGGCCTCACTAATGTTGTCAAAACCGTGGGTCGCATCATCGGCAGGAAGAAGGGATGCTCCATCGATCTCCAGCGCAAATAAGTCGCGGATCGCGTTAGTGTATTCCGCTCGGTTGAGGCGTTGAAGGACAAGCCTGCCGGGGTTAGGCTTAGCCTCGGCTGCACGGTCGAGCTCCGTCTCCAGGTAAATAGCGAAGGAGTCGTAGGTGGCATTGTCCGGACGCGGCATACCAGCAGGGGGCATCTGCCTGGCCCGAAGTTTTCGGATGACCTTTTCCCAAACCGCCGCGCTTGCCAGCACATTCTCGACATCTATCTTGTCTAGCATCAGGCCTGCTGCTTTCAGTTTTTCGTTGTGGCAAGTGACGCAGTAGCGATCGAGAAACGCGCGCCGGGCGGAGGGACTTGGTGCAGCGGGGCTCGACGGCTCTTGTGGGGCTGCCCGAAGATAGCAGCCCACCGCCAACCCAAGGCCGATGCAGGTCGCGGTTGTTCTCAACATTGAACTCAACCTCCCACTACAAAAAAGTAACAAAAATGTGAGAAGGCAAGGTAGTATTTCAAAAATAATCGAGCATTACTACAGCCCATCGCAACTCTATGTTCCCCGTTCACTCCTTCGCATCTCATATTACCGCGTCCGCATTAAACTGGATTGGTGCCCTCGCAAGGAGAAAACAAGCAACCCTTTTCACTTCAGAACTCGAACTTGAGCGCCAGCTGAATTTGCCTCGAAGTACCCACGGTAGTTGTGACACGTCCTGGATTGGGGTTAAACTGCCCGTTGGTTTCGAAGACGGTCGCAGCCGGGGTTTTGAAGGTCGGATGATTCGGGAAATTGAAAAACTCTGCTCGGAATTGCAGGTTCTTCCCTTCGCCAACCCTAAACGCCTTGAACACCGAGAAGTCCACCTTGGTAAGCCCTGGTCCTATCAAGGTGTTCTTCCCCAGATTCCCGAAATAGCCTTGTGGCACCGGCAGAAACTGGGTCTCATCAAACCAATGATCTAACTTCCCTATCACTGGGTTGTTGTTCCCTCCCGGTTTCAGGTTGGGCCGGACGGTGCAGCGGCAGAATTGGTTCGTCGAGTAACCGGGGCCACCGATGTCTTTTGGCAAGCCGCTTCGCTTAGTGAAAACCCCGTTGATTTGCCACCCTCCAAGAACTGCATCGGCGATGCTGCCTATATTCGTCCCGAAGGTGCGGCCCTGTCCTATAGGAATTTCGTAGGTGAAGTTAAAGTTGACGTTGTGAGGGACGTTCTGGTCCGCCGGCCCTTTGTCGAACCCCTTGTAGTCCCAGAGGTTCGTTACCTGAAAACCACCACCGAAGGAGCCCTGCTCCCCGCCATGTAACCCGATTCCCACGGCGGAAGTCAGGTTTTTCGACCATGTATAGGATGTGCTGAACTCCAACCCCTGACTGAACCGCTTTTGTAGCCGCAGTTGCAGGGCATTGTACCAAGCATCCCCTATATTAGCAGCGGTACGAACATTGTCGAAGAACGGATTAATCGAGGGTTCAAGGCGTTGTGTAAACGGCACTCCGTTGGCATCCACGCTTAACTTCGGTTGAACGTGATTGACTATACCAGTCAGATTAACGCCTCGGGTCCCAATATAGCTTGCCCTTGCAACCCAGCTCTGCCCAACCTGCCGCTCAATTCCAAAGTTCCACTGCATTGCATAGGGATACTTGAAATCATGCTCCATTAATGTGGGCGCACGGGTACCAAGGAGGGGATCTGCCCCCGCCAATGGGTTCGGCCATTTCCTGATATTCGTGCGCTGCAACCGCTCTGCCCAGGGAGGAGCGAAGAGAGCCAACGAGTATACGTATAACAGGGGCATCTCTCTAAAGAACCCAAAACCGCCTCGGATAGATGTGCGCTGGTCCGGACTGTAAGCAAAGCCAAACCGGGGCGCAAAGCCTCCTAAAATGTCTCGGAGCTGGAACATCGGCTCCTTACCCAGTTGCGTGTAGAAGTTGTTCTTGAGCACATCCATTACCTGAGACACTTTGCCGTTGACCTCTACTGCAGGGGTGACTTTTTCCCAGCGCAGTCCAAGGTTCAGGGTCAGGTTTGAAAGCAACTGAATATCATCCTGAACGTACCAAGCTGCATAGGTTTGCCGCCACCCTCGGTAGAGATCCGGCGGCCCGAGCCCATCGGCAGCGCTGACACTGGCAACACTAATGAGACTGCTAATCCCACGACAATCACTAGCCGCTCCTGTACAGTAACCCGGCTGTGCCGCGGTGAGAAAATTCTTCAAGGGGGCGAACCAAATGGTCTGCCCGTTAGACCAAGACCCTTGGAATTGATTCTGCTGGCTGCGCCGGATCTCCACACCGAGATCCCATGAATGGCGGCCCTTCGTAAAGCGCATGGAATCGGAATAGCTGAACGTGTTGTCAACGAATCCTAGCGGGCCAACCAGGTAGGGTCCTGGGGCGGCACTACCACCAGTAAAGTGCCCTCCCGGAATAGAAACTCCAGGAACTCCCCAGGGACCACCGAAGGGTACTCCTGGAATAATCGTTAACTGTGGCGGCAACCCCGGGATATTCTGATGCGTGGCTAGGCAGTTGCTCCTTAGCCCTTCAAGGCACTGGCGCTGGTTGTTGTTGTTCCGAGCAAACCCGAACCGCGCAATGTTCAGCACTGAAGGAGAGATGACTCGCGTCCACTCCATCGTCAAAAAGTAGTAGGAACCCCATTCGCTGTTGATGGGGTGAAGGTCCTTGGAAGCATCAAAGAATTGGCCGTCCGGCAGTTCCCTGCTGCTTCTGTCCAGCACCATGCGACCGAAAATGTTGTCATTCTCGCTCAGGCGCTGATCAATCCGGAACATGTAATAGTTTTCCCGGCCGGGTTGCTTCCGGCTGCCACGGAGTTCCTGGATGCCATCGTTATTATATAACCCATTGCCCGGGGGAATCAAATCAAGGATTGGCTTGATATCCGGATTGATCCCGAGCGGGAGGATTTCCGTAACGGTCGCATCGGCCTTCGTGCACGTTCTCTTTCGTACCGTCGTGCTGCCCGATACGAACGGACAATTTGTGATCTGTCCCACTCGAGCTTCAGCGGTCAGCACACTCCCAAAGTCCGTGGTCGAGAAGACCTGCCGTAAGCCTTCGTAGGAGAAGAAGAAGAAGGTGCTGTCTCGAACAATAGGCCCTCCAATCGCGCCGCCAAATTGGTTCCGCTTGAAGGGAGGAATAGGTGCGGGATCCGGCAGATCGAAAAAGTTCTTTGCATCCAGTTTCTCGTTCCGTAAATACTCAAACGCGCTGCCGTGTATTTCATTGGTCCCCGAACGCGTAACCGCGTTGACGACTCCGCCGATCGCGCGGCCATACTGGGCCCCGTAGTTGTTCTGCAAGAGTGAGAATTCCCGGATCGTGTCTACCCCCAGTGTCTGGTTCATGACGCTCACGGGAGGCGTATTGGAGTCGAGTCTGACCATCTCGGTCCCGTCCAGCAGGTAAAGGCTCTCCTGCGGCCGAGCACCGCTGATCACTATCCTCCCCCCGCCTCGGAATACGCCCTGGGAAATACCAAGATCTGTAAGTACCCCCGGCTGGATTGCCGTCAGGTCCGTGAAACTCCGGCCGTTCAGCGGCAGTTCCCGCATTTGCGTCTCAGTTACCAGGTCCGCCAACGTCGCGTTCGTGGTCTCCAGTAATGGCGCTTCGCCCGTCACCGTAATTAGCTCGGTCACTGCCCCCACTTGCAGCGTAAAGTCCACTACTGCTTGTCGCCCCACCGTCATTTCAATTCCGCTCCTCACCACGCGTTGGAACCCGGATACTTCCGCAGTCACCTCGTACATCCCTAAACCCAGTTGCGGAGCCGTGTAACGACCTTGCGCATTAGTGCTCAAGGTGCGGCTAATTCCCGTGTTAACATTCCGCAGGGTTACCGTGGCCCCTGGAATTACCGCCCCTGTACTATCTTGTACCGACCCAGATATAGTCCCCGTAGTTACTTGCGCCATGGCGGTGGCCCCCAAGAAACCCACCCACACTACTAACGCTTGCCAAAAGCAACGCTTCTTCATAGATCCCCCTTCGCAATTTGGCCTTTTACACAGTGCGAGTTCCCACCAAACCTGGTATCTTTCAGTGGCATCTTTGTAACTGCTTGTGATCAACATGTCAAGCTTTTAAAGTTTCTTTTCTGGGAGAAAATAGCACTGAGGATAAATGCCTCTTGCTACCATCTCTACTTATGGTTTTGAAATCAATAGCCTGCCTTGGATTTACAGGAAATTTTGCCTGCATTAAATTTAGTTATTTAATAATAAATTATTTCATATGTAGTCGAAATAAAAATATATCTCAATTAGTTGATATGCCCGGCGGCCCGGATATTCTTGTCGGGCATGCAGTCCATAATTTCACACCAATGTTGCATATATAATATCGCGTTGCGATGCCGATCCAAAGATTCCGGCAGATGGTCATTGACGCGTTCCAAAGTGCTAGAGTACCTATAAACATCGATATGGAAATGCCGGCCCGCTCCATCGCGGCTTCAGGGTAAAGCCTCATGTCCTCTCCTGGCAAAAAAGCCCTGCTCTACCGCCGCTCGAAAAGAGGACACTTCATCTGCTAATTAGACCGGATATATCACCAAAACTTTTTTCGGAATTATCTTGTTGACAAACCCATTTGGGTTTGTCAAACGGATAAGTCCGACTTTTTGGTGATTTTATACTTGACACAAGGTTCTATTTCTGCTAGCCTTTAATCATGAGGTTAGCGTTTCGGTTTCGATGTTTCTTTTCCGATAGCTTTCTGGATTTTCTTCCGCAACTTCTTCCCAAAAATCCGATCCGCGATCTCGTCGCTAGTGAGACCGCGCACCTGTTCTGCGGTCATGTCTTTGATTCTCTTTTTTCGAGGAGCCATTCAATATGCCTCAGACGAAGAATATAAATTTGCTCGAACTAAACACGGCATTCGATACGCAAGAAGAATGCCTTGCTTACCTCGAAAAGTTACGCTGGCCCGATGGTGCCGAGTGTCCGCGCTGCAAGGGCAAGAAGGTGTCGCGGATTGTGAGACGCGCTCAGTATGATTGTGATTCATGCCGCTACCAATTCTCCGTTACTTCCGGCACTATCTTTCACGATTCCCACCTGCCCTTGCCAAAGTGGTTCCTTGCTATCTATTTGATGCTCGAATCCAGAAAGGGAATTTCCTCGAATCAAATGCGCCGGATGCTCAAGGTTGCCCCAAAGACCGCATGGTATCTTACTCACCGCATCCGCAAGGCAATGGAAGAAGCGAATCCCCGCAAGCTGGATGGGACGGTAGAAGTAGATGAAACCTACATTGGCGGACGCTACGACAAGCGCCGGAAGCGCGGCCCGTGGGAAAAGCAGGCTGTCATGGGAATGATAGAGCGCGACGGGAAGTTTGAAGCACAAACCATTCCGACTCCAAGTGCTCGAACCCTTGTGGGCATCATCCGAGAGCGCATAGAACCATCGGCTACAGTATTCTCCGATGAATATCCGGCCTACAAGTCTGTGGCAAAGAGCCATAAGCGCCATGACGCCGTAAACCATACCGCTGAGGAGTGGGTACGCGGAGAAGTCCATACAAACAATATCGAGAGCGCATGGTCTCTCTTTAATCGCTCGATTGTGGGAGCCTTTCACAAGATCAGCACAAAGCATATGAATGCCTATTTGAACGAGTTTGAATGGCGGTTCAATAATCGAAGCAACCCGTATCTGTTTCGGGATACCATACAAAAACTAATTACCGCAGACAAACTGGAGTATCGGGAACTCATTGCTTAAATATATTTCTTCATGTACTCCGATAATTTGGTTGCTGGGTTCTTTATCTTCTCATTGACCATTGCCGCAAACTCGTCCGCTTGGCCTTGCGCCCACCCTTGCATTTTCTCAACCCCCCCCGCTCCTTTGGGAATAGGTGGTTGTGATGCAATAGCCACTCCGGGTGGTTCTGATAGGACATCAATTAACTCGTCGAAATGCTGTGAGCGTGGAAAATGAATCCTTATCCTAGCGAGAAGCCCTGCAAACTGAGCGTCCGCTTCCCCTTTTCTCTGTACCCATTTGGTATGGTCATCAACTAATCTCTGCACTGTTCCCTGGATTAAATTAACATTGGCTTTCATCAAGGCACTGTTTGTTTCTATCGCTAGAAGTTTCATCAATCCCTCGCTATACAGTGCCATTCTTCTGTTAACGTCGATTTGGAATTGAGCGTATAGTTCTTGGCGGATAGTATTAGCCCCGCCCGGTAGTGGCGCTGTTGATGCTGGAAGACGGTGTGGAACAACGAACCACCATGCTGACCCGACTAAAACTGCACTGGCTACTGCAATGATGGCCGTTGATCCGATCCGACTATACTTGATCCCCCACATCCTAGAATAAATTGGGTTTGAGAGGAGCACGCACGCTGCTCCAGCAGCGACGCATAGGAAGGCAAGACAATCCCATATCCACTCGTCGGCGTGGCTCATCTTCCGCTCCAGGTATAAGGTGGCAATTGGACCAAAGATCGCCAACAAGAGACCAATGACAGCTTGTCGCATTCGGCAATGTTAAGTGTGTTTATTTGCTGTGTCAAGTGTATAATCACCGACTTTTTTGCTTGACACAGCGAGGCAATTTTGTTAATAAGCATCTCACTGGCGGGGGGCGAGAAACATGAATCCGGCGAATCTAACTTTCCCTTCTGAAAAATCAGAGTGTAGACTTCTTGTTAAATGGAAGGCGGCTTCGCCGCTTATGTGTTTGGTGCCTTCGTTTCGAAACCAAGGTGGATAATATCAGCTGCGGGAGAGTTCTGCCTCCACTGCCAGGGAATTTAATTAGAGAATAAATCAGTTAGGCCAGAGGAATCGATCCACGATAAGCGATAGTTTTCTAAGCCAGAACAAAACACCTACGGAGAAGGCATCGAGACTCACGTCGTGGCGTGCGGTGTGAAAATTTAACCCGAAGGAGGGAAAGATGAAGAGAGGGAAAGGGATGGGATCGCGGAGGAAATTTCTGAAGGAGTTGAGCGGGGTGGCGGTGGGTGCGGCTGCCGCCTCGTCAGTACCAATGGTAGGGTATTCAAGTCAGGGAGCGGCAACGGAATGGGCTTCCACATATGACTGGATCTGCGTGGGTTGTATAACTGACGGTTTAGAAGCAGCCATCTTCGGGCATGACAACGGCCTCAAGACCCTACTCTTAGAGGAATCAGAGTGGATTGGCTACCCTGTCATCAATCCCGCCGGGATTCCGTATGTGCCTATGAATTACCTGATGAAGGAAGCCGGAATTCCTGATTCGCGGGAGGAGGCTCTGAGTTGGATGCGTTATGTGGGTGGGGGGTACAACTCGTCTGAATTTATAGAGGCTTTTGTGGATAATGCGCCTCGGGCCATCGAACATCTACACCGGAAAGCCGATGTCCAGTTTCGGATCAGTGAAATGATAGATTTTTGGGCGCCGTTTAGTGAGGGCGGTTGGCGTCTGAACGAAAGTATCGCGGTGGGTTCCAAGAAACTGGGGCGTTCGATCATCGTGGAGCCGTTTCCTGCGGAGACGCTGGGTGAGTGGCGAGACAAGGTTCGACTTTTCGAATGTTATGATATTTTCCAAGAACTCCTAGAAGG
>JACQGE010000102.1 GCA_016199675.1 Acidobacteriota bacterium
AGGTAGCGCTCTAACCAACTGAGCTACGCGCCTATGATGACAAATCATTGCTTATTTTGCTGATTCTAGCACACTCCAGCAATTGTGGAGACATCTGGCACACGGAAGGTAGCGCGCTACAGCAATTAGGGTGCTATCCACACACGAGTGTCCCATGAAGAAGATTTTCCGACTGTGGGTAGATCGTGTATGCTTAGAACCGGCGAGGGTTTCATGGATCGAAATCGGTTTCTGGGTTGCGGCACGGCGTTGATAACTCCTTTCCTTCCGGACGGAAGCCTTGACGAAGTTGCCTTGCGCCGGCTGGTCCGTCTTCAAATTTCCGCTGGGATTAATTTTCTGGTCCCTTGCGGGACGACTGGAGAGAGCCCTGTCCTGACGGTGGAAGAGCACCTCCGCGTGGTGGAAATTACTCTGGAAGAGGCGCGCAAGCGAGTTCCTGTCGTCGCGGGTGCAGGCGGCAACAATACACAGCGAGTATGCGAGATGGTTCGTGCGCTAGAGCGCCTGGGCGTGGATGCCATCCTCTCAGTTTCCCCTTATTACAATAAGCCAACCCAGGAAGGACTCTACCAGCATTATCGCGTTGTCGCGGAGTCCGCGCCTTTGCCACTCTTGATTTACAACGTACCTGGCCGTACCGGCTCGAACGTGGAACCAGCCACAATGGCTCGTCTTGCGGAATTCCCCAACATCATTGGCGTCAAAGAAGCCTCCGGAAATCTGACGCAAGTCGCGGACATCTTGCAGCGTGTTCCCGAAACGTTCAAAGTATTCTCCGGCGATGATTCCCTGACACTTCCCATGATGGCCCTGGGAGGCTGCGGAGTTATCTCCGTCATTTCGAACGTCGTCCCGCGTGAGATGACCGAAATGGTCTCGTTATGCAATCGGGGAGACTTTTTATCCGCGCGGCGCGTCCACTACCGGTTGTGGCCTCTTATGCAGGCCTTATTCATAGAGAGCAACCCGATTCCGGTCAAAGCAGCGCTGGCAGCCTTGGGTCTTATCCATCCGATTTACCGTTTGCCGCTCGTTCCCATGAAAACAGAAAATCGCGCCAAGCTGGAAAAGGTTCTCGAAGATCTCTCCTTGCTAAAGGAAAAGCAATATGCCTCTGGCGGAGCAAATTGAGCGGCTCTACTATCAGAAAACCGACGACTATGGCCAGGAATTTTTCGATGCCTTCCACGAGCTCAAACAAGGGCTGAACGATGGCTCCATTCGCGCCGCAGTGCCTGACGCAGCTTCTGTCACTTCCGGTTGGAAGGTCAACTCCTGGGTCAAAATGGGCATTTTGCTGGGATTTCGGATCGGCGAACTGGAAAATATGTCGCCCGATAACAACTTTCCCTTCTATGACAAGCATACTTTCCCGCTGAAGAAAATCGTCATTGAGGATACCGTGCGGATCGTGCCGGGCGGCTCTTCGATCCGGGATGGATGTTATATCGGCAGAGGCATCACCTGCATGCCGCCGATGTATATCAATGTCGGAGCTTATGTAGATGACGGTGCTATGATTGACTCCCACGCGCTGGTCGGTTCTTGCGCGCAGGTCGGCAAGCGCGTCCATCTGAGCGCGGGAAGCCAACTTGGCGGTGTTTTGGAACCGGTGGGCGCGCTACCGGTAATTGTAGAAGACGATGTTCTGATCGGCGGCAACTGCGGTATCTACGAAGGAACGGTCATCAAGCAGCGGGGTGTGATCGGTGCAGGAACGATCCTGACAGGTTCTACGCCGGTTTACGACCTCGTTCGCGGGCAGATTTACCGCCGCGAGGGCGATAATCCCTTGGTTATTCCGCCGGACGCCGTAGTCGTACCCGGCTCCCGTGCTATCTCCACCGGGTGGGGCAAGCAAGAGAACATCTCTCTCTATACACCCGTTATCATCAAGTACCGCGACTCCAAAACCGACCAGTCTATCCGGTTGGAGGATTTGCTGCGGTAGTCAACGCAGAATTATCGTAATTATCCGATTTGCGTGCGGCTTGTCAAAACCACAGCGTAACCAGCATAATGCAGTGGGCAGTTTTCATCTGCCTTGATATTCGAATGCTTCGGTAGTCCAGGAGGAGCAAAACCCGTTTGAAGCGGCAGCGAGTTGGATTCCAGGGAGAGCGGGGGGCCTTCAGCGAGGTCGCGGCCCAGAAAATGCGAAAAGGGAAATTGAACCTGGTTCCCTTCCCCAGTTTCCCGGCCATGTTCCGCGCACTAGCTGCGCGGAAAGTTGATTACGCCACCGTGCCCATCGAAAACACCCTGGCGGGCTCGGTACACGAGAATTACGACCTGTTGCTGAAACACCGCTTGCCCATCCTGGCTGAAACTAACATTCGGATTGTGCACAACCTGATTGCAGCGCCGGGAGCAACCCTCCGAACCATCCACAAGGTCTATTCCCACCCTGTGGCCCTCCGGCAATGCATACGGTTCCTGGAAAAGCACGGAAAATGGGAAGTAGTGCCATTCTATGACACCGCCGGAAGTGTAAAGATGATTCTCGAGAAGAAGCTTCAGGACTCCGCCGCCATTGCCAGCAAGGCCGCTGCCCAGGTTTACGGAGGACGCATCCTGGTAAAAGACATTGGAGATGACCGGGAGAACTACACGCGATTTTTCTTGCTAGGCCCGCGGTCCGCAGCCAATGCGCTATCTACTGGCAAAAAGACTTCCATCGTCTTTGTAACTCGCAACTTGCCGGGATCATTGTTCCGCTGCCTCAGCGTTTTTGCTCTTCGGGACATTGACCTCACCAAAATCGAATCCCGTCCGCTTCGGGGTCGCCCGTGGGAATATCTGTTCTACTTGGACTTCCAAGGCAATCCCAGTGACCCATCCGTGCGTAACGCATTGAAGAACTTGTCAGAAATTACAGAGTTTTTGCGCGTCTTGGGGTGTTATCCGACAATCGGTTGAATTTGGCCTCTAAAGTGCTTTTCATTAAGCGGAGGAGGTTAGATTGAACTTTTTAAGCAGCAAGAGCATCCAATTTTAGAGGAAAAGATAAGGCGAACTTTTCGGACGAGGGCTAACTAAATGGGTACTGATCCTGAGACCAAGCGCTTGGTAATTCCGGAGGAAGTCCCCGTATTGGCAGTGCGGGATACGGTTTTGTTTCCCCACGCGGTCTTGCCGCTGACCGTTGGGCGGGAAAGTTCTGTGCAATTAATTCAATCCCTGGGCGAGGAAAAAATCATCGCTGTCATCGCTCAGAAGGACGGGCGTACAGAGCAGCCCCGGCCGGAGGAACTTTACGATGTCGGCACCCTGGCCCTGATTCACAAAGTCATTCGCATGCCGAATGAAAGCCTGTTTGTTTTTGCGGAAGGGATTGAACGAATCCGGGCCAAATCGTATACGCAGGTTACACCCTTCCTCAAAGCGAACATCGAGGAATTGCCGGAACCCAAGTCAGAGCCATCGCCGGAATTGGAAGCGCTACAGCGCAATATTGTTCTCACCTTCCAGCAAATCGTCTCTTCTTCTCCGGGCCTTTCGGACGAACTGCAAACCATCGTTCTGAATATCGAGGAACCGGGGCGTCTGGCGGACTTCGTGGCGGGGGCCTTGCCCTTTCTGACCACGACACAGCGCCAGGAGCTGCTGGAAATGCTGGATGTCGGCAAACGGCTGGAACTCCTCAATCGGTACCTCATCAAAGAACGACAACTCGCCGAACTGCGGAGCAAGATCGAATCCCAAGTCCAGGATCAACTAACCCAAGGACAGCGGGAATTCTACCTGCGCGAACAGCTCAAGGCTATCCAGAAGGAATTGGGAGAGGCCGAAGAGGGACAGCGCGAAGTTGAAGAACTGAAGAAAAAGATCGCCGAAGCCAAGATGCCGGAAGAGGCCGAGAAGGAAGCGCTCAAGGAATTGCAGCGCTTTGCCCGGATGTCTCCGGCTTCAGCGGAGTACACCGTCAGCCGGACCTATCTGGACTGGTTATCTACCCTTCCCTGGAGCCGCTTCAGTGAGGACCAAATCAGCATTCAGAAAGCGCAGGAGATTTTAGAGGCGGATCACTACAACCTCGAAAAGGTCAAAGACCGGATCCTGGAGTTCCTTTCTATTTTGCAACTAAAACCAGGCCTGAAGGGGCCGATTCTGTGCTTTGTCGGCCCCCCCGGCGTTGGAAAAACTTCTCTGGGCAAGTCCATTGCCCGGGCGATGGGAAGAAAGTTCGTTCGTCTTTCCCTGGGCGGGATGCACGATGAGGCGGAAATTCGCGGGCATCGGCGGACCTACATTGGAGCCTTGCCGGGTCAGATCATTCAGGGAATTCGTCGCGCCGGAACCAACAATCCCGTCTTCATGCTGGATGAGGTGGATAAGATTGGCCGCGATTTCCGAGGCGATCCGGCGGCGGCTTTACTGGAGGCGCTCGATCCCGAGCAAAATTTCCAGTTCCGTGATCATTACCTGGATGTTCCCTTTGATCTTTCCAAGGTGCTCTTTATTACCACAGCGAACGTGCTCGATCCCGTTCCGGATGCACTGCGCGACCGAATGGAAGTGCTGGAACTGCCCGGCTATACAGAAGAGGAAAAGATCCAAATCGCTTTCCGGCACGTCATCCCTCGCCAGGTGGCAGAACACGGACTTCGGACCGAGGAGCACATCCAGTTTACGGAAGAGGCTTTGAGAGAAATCATCCGCCACTATACGCGGGAAGCCGGATTGCGTAATCTCGAACGGAATATTGCCACTATTTGCCGCAAGCAGGCCCGCCGACTGGCTGGAGGAGAGACGCAGCGGTTGGTCGTGGATCGGGCCATCGTCCGGGGCGATTTGGGTGCTCCCCAGATTTTGCCGGAGACCGAGGTTGCCGAGCGCACAGAACAGCCCGGGGTTGCCGTCGGTCTGGCTTGGACCCCTACGGGGGGCGACATCCTCTTTGTAGAGGCCAATCAGATGCCCGGCCGGCAGGCTCTGATTATGACCGGCCATCTGGGCCAAGTGATGCAGGAATCCATGCAGGCGGCATTGACCTGGGTGCGGTCGAATTCTCAGCGTTGGAACCTGCCCCCGGGATATTTTGAAAATCGGGAAATCCATCTTCATGTTCCGGCAGGCGCCATCCCCAAGGACGGCCCTTCAGCAGGCGTTACGATGGCGACGGCGCTGATCTCTTTGCTGACAGGTCGCAGGGTGCGTCCAAACGTCGCCATGACCGGTGAGATCACTCTCAGTGGATTGGTTCTTCCCGTTGGAGGCATCAAAGAAAAAGTATTGGCGGCCAAACGCGCCGGCATCACCGAGGTCATTCTCCCCCAGCAAAACGCAGCCCATGCCGAGGAAGATTTAAAAAAGGAGCAACTGGAAGGGCTGGAACTCCGCTATGTCAGAACCATGGATGAGGTAATCGAACTAGCCCTGGAGTCGGGCAGAACACAACCCATGGAAAAAGAACCTTCTGAAGAGAAACCCGCAGTAATCTGGTGATAAACATCACCTTCCCTTTTCACTTTTCCAACAAAACCGCTTGCGGCTGACCGCGCGGAATATGACGGGTTTACACCATTCTCGAAAACGGAATAAAAACAGAAAGAACCGGCTATTATTTCTGAGATGGAGCCAGCCAATGAAACCACGGCTCTCTGGCACACTCTATCCGTAGAGGAAACTTTCGAACGCCTGGCTTCTGGTCCTCGCGGTCTGGCCGAAGCCGAAGCGGTGCGGCGCCGGGAACAATATGGCTCGAATGAACTTCAAGCTGCCCGCTCCCTATCGCCATGGAAAATTCTGTTTGAGCAATTCAAAAACATTCTCATCCTCATCTTGCTCATCGCCGCGACCCTCTCCGCTTTCTTGGGTCAAGCCGTAGAGTCTATCGCCATCATCGCCATCGTTTTGTTTGCAGTGTTGCTGGGTTTTATACAAGAATACCGTGCCGAGCGAGCCATCGAAGTGTTGCGGCAGATGGCCGCCCCCACCGCCGTGGTCATCCGCGATGGCGAAGAAATCGAAATCCCGGCGCGCGAACTGGTGCCGGGTGACGTAGTTCTGCTTCACGCCGGAAGCAAAGTTCCTGCCGACGCGCGCCTCCATGAGGCTTTCAATTTGAAATTAGACGAGGCTTCTCTCACCGGTGAATCCATTCCGGTAGAAAAAAATATCTCTCCCCTCTCCGCCCATGATCTTGGAGTGGGAGACCGCAAGAACATGGTCTATGCCGGAACCGCCACAACCTATGGCCGGGGTCGCGGCGTCGTTGTTGCCACCGGCCTCCATACCGAAGTCGGCAAGATTGCGCAGCTCTTGCAGACCGTGGAAACCAGCCGGACTCCTCTGCAAGAAAATCTGAACAAGCTAGGCTACACGCTAGCCAGCGCCGCTCTGGTGGTTGTCGCCATCATTGTGGCTCTCGGCCTATTCCGTGGACAGCCCTTCATCGAGATATTTCTCTTCGGCATTGCCCTTGCTGTGGCGGTTGTTCCTGAAGCATTGCCCGCGGTAGTCACCATCTCGTTAGCCATCGGCGTGCAACGCATGGTTCAGCGGCACGCTTTAGTGCGCCGCCTTCCCGCTGTGGAAACGCTGGGCAGCGTCTCTCTCATCTGTTCCGACAAAACCGGGACGTTTACCAAAGGGGAGATGACCGTCCGCAAAATTTGGATGGCTGGTCAGCTATTGGAAGTTTCGGGCGAAGGGTACCAACCAGAAGGCCAATTCATCGTTGACGGCTCCGCTATTGAGCCTACTGAATCGCTGATCCGCTTGCTCCGTGGCGGGGCGCTTGCCAGTGACGCGCACTTTATCTCCAATGGAGCCGGCGGCCGCTGGCAACTCAAAGGCGATCCGACCGAGGGAGCCTTGCTTGTGGCTGCCGCTAAAGCCGGCTTGCGCAAGGAGGATTTGGAGGCGCAGTTCCCCCGCGTGCAGGAAATTCCATTCACTGCTGAAACTAAGCGAATGACCACTCTGCATGGCGGACCCGATGGCTTGATCGCCTATTCCAAAGGCGCTCCCGAAATCATTCTCCAATCTTGCCGGTGGCAGTTCACCGAGAAGGGCGAAGCCGCACTGGAGGCTTCTGCTAAAAAGGCAATTCTGGAAACAGCACAGGAGATGGCTGGCGGGGCCTTGCGCATACTGGCACTGGCTACCAAGCCTAATGCCACATTGGAAACTGCTGAGCGGGAGATGACCTTCCTCGGCTTGGTCGGGATGATTGATCCACCCCGTCCAGAGGCTAAAGCGGCCGTTCGGAAATGCGAGCAGGCAGGCATCAAAGTCGCTATGATAACGGGCGATCATCCCCTGACTGCCCAGGCTGTCGCCCACGAGCTTGGTTTTTTGAAATCCGAGCGCGCCTTTACCGGCGCGGAACTTGAAACCATGAGTGATGAGCTTTTGGAGCGGGAAGTGGAAAATGTCCAAGTCTATGCTCGAGTTTCCCCGGCACACAAGCTTCGCGTCGTTACCGCTTTGCAGAATAAAGGTCATATCACCGCGATGACGGGCGACGGAGTAAATGATGCCCCCGCCCTCAAGAAAGCGGATATCGGCATTGCCATGGGCATTACCGGCACAGACGTAGCCAAAGAGGCTGCCTCCATGATTCTCACCGACGACAATTTTGCTTCCATTGTGGCTGCAGTAGAAGAGGGGCGCGGCATCTTTGACAACATTAAAAAATATTTGATGTATTTGCTCTCTTCCAACATTGGCGAGATCGGGCTGATGGCTGCTGCCTCCCTCTTAGGCTTTCCCATGCCCTTAACTGCTGTTCAAATCCTATATGTGAATCTCGCTACCGACGGTCTCCCGGCTCTGGCTCTCTCAGTGGACCCGCCTGCCTCCGATCTGATGCGCCGCTCGCCGCGCAATCCCAGGACTGGCATCTTTACCCGCCCTGTTGTGATTCTGATGGTTGTCGGCGGGCTTTGGTCCACCCTCGTTAATCTGAGCTTGTTCGCGTGGGCGTTGCAATCGGGTCGCGGCGTTAGAGGAGCCATGACCCTCACCTTTGTTTCTTTGGTGCTGATCCAGTTCTTTAAAGCCTACAACTTCCGTTCCGATCGTTTTTCAGTATTCAATCGGCCGTTCTCCAATAAGTGGCTAAACCTTGCTATTCTTTGGGAGTTAATCTTGCTGGCCCTGATTGTTCACTTGCCGTTTTTCCACGCGCCATTCACCACGGTTAGTTTGCCGCTGCTGGATTGGAGTCTTTTGCTGCTCCTGGCTTTCAGCGTCGTGCCCGTATTGGAACTGGCAAAGTGGATGCTGCGGCGCGGTTGGTTTGACGCCAAGGATTCCCCGTAGGCTAGGAAGGATTCGCTGCTGGCTTGATGGCCTCAAACCGAAAATGCATTTCCTTTCCCCGAACGATAAAGCACAGGTAATGTTCCCAAAATTTCCGAAAAACGTGCGAATGGTTGACTAGCCATTCCAATCCGAGCCAGCGCCAAAGTTTGAGCAGGCGGAGAACGATTTGCCCTTCGCGAAATCGCACCGGTGAATAAAAGCCATAGTCGCGAGGTTCAGTAAAGTAATAGAAAGAATAACTGTTCAAATGCCACCGATGCGTGGGATCACGGAAGGAACCACTGTCCGTGTAGTGGGGTGTGACCAGATAGAGCTTTCCTCCGGGCCGGAGCAGGCGGTGCACTTCTTCCATAAATCGAATGACGTTCTCCACGTGCTCCACCAGATGCACCGCCCGAATCTCATCAAAACTGGAATCCCGGAACGGATAGGGAGGACGGCTGAGATCACACAGCACATCCGCGTCGGTGGCGGGATTCACATCGGCGCCAATAGCACCGGGGTATTTGTTCCTTCCACAGCCTAGATCGAGAATATGGCTCATCGTTTTCTGGCTCCTGTCGAGTGCCTCGTAGCGTCCTCCCGAAAATTTTCCAGGAAACCGTCTCCTCTCCGCGTGGAATCCCTTGAATCAGCTGCGGCCTTCCGATAGATTGGTTCCTGAACCAAAACCCGTAATACGGCGCGCCAATCTCTGTCCTGGAGTAATCTAACTCTTGCAGTGGCCATCCAACCGCCTCGAAATAGCTACCACCGTATTAGTTGCCCTGTCAACTTTTGCTCTTCTGTTCTCTATCGCCCTCTGCCAGATGCTATTGGCAGCAGCGCTGCTGACGTTTCTGCTTTCGCGCCAGCCTGTGGAATTCCCCGCTCATTTGGGATGGCCCTTGCTGGCATTCATTGCCTGGACACTGCTCTCGATCCTTTTTTCCCAAGACCCGCTATCGGGACTCTTGTATCTCCGAAAGGTTTTCCTCTTTTTCATTTTAGTGCTCGTTTACAACGCCTACCGCCACCATCGCCATCTCTGGCTGGCATTGAAAGGGATCATCATAGCCGGTGCTGTTGCTGCACTTTACGGCATAGGTCAATTTATCTATGCCTATTTGAATTTGAAACGCCAGGGTCGGCCTTTTTATGAAAACTATGTGCTGCACCAGGCCAGCGGATTTATGAGCCATTGGCTGACCTTCAGCGGACAGCTTATGATGGTTTTGCTCCTGACGGTTTCCCTATTGCTTTTTTGCCGTTCGATCCGTTTTCGCCTCCTGTGGTGGCTCTGCGCCGTGGCCATGAGCCTGGGAATCCTGGCAGCTTTTACACGAGGGATTTGGCTGGCAACTTTGGCGGGGATTGTATATCTGCTGGCGCGTTTCCAACGCAGGCTTTTGTGGTTGCTGCCGGTGGCCGTTCTGCTTCTCTATCTGATTTCTCCATCCTGGCTCGAGAAACGGTTCCAGTCCATAGCCGATTTGCAGACAGACTCTTCCAACCTGTCCCGCCCCGTGATGCTCCGTACGGGATGGGAGATGATTCGCGCCCATCCCTGGTTTGGCGTCGGACCAGGCAGGGTCGAGGTGGAATTTCTCCTGTACAAGCCGTCTTCCCTGCCCCTGCCGAAAGCTTGGTATGGGCATCTACACAACTCCTATATCCAATTCGCCGCGGAAAGAGGTATCCCATGTTTAATGATTTGGTTATGGATATTATTTGAAGTGTTTCGTGTGAATTTATCCCTAGCCCGCAAACCCTACGGAGAGGCTCAAGCCCTGGGCCATGCCGGGATTGCGATTACTCTGGGAATCATGGTCTCGGGGCTATTTGAGTTCAATGTTGGCGATTCGGAAATTCTAATGTTGTACCTCTTTGTGATCGCAAGCAGTTATGCCTGGGTACGGTTGGAACAAGAATCCTGGAAAGTCCCTGAGAAAAAATGGGCTGAAACAAACGAATTCGGACTAGTAAACCAACCTGGGCTGGAAACCTGAAGTTTCCACAACGGAGAGCTCTTGCCGGAAGCCTTTGCTTTACCCGAGTTTCAATTTCGCGAGAAAAGTCTGGAGGAGAAGGTCGTTTTATTAGCCGGAGGTTCTGGTGGCTTAGGGGCCGCCGCCGCTTTCCTGCTCGCTCGGGAGGGAGCGCGGCTGCTGATCGGCTATCGCTCCAATCGCCCGCGCGCGCAATTACTCCAAAAAGCATTGCGAGACCTCGGAGCACGAATTGAATTAATCGAAGGAGACTTGAATCAAGCAGGGGTGATCGAAGAATATATCCGTCGAGCCGTGACCCTTGGCCCTTTGTCCGGTGTAGTGATTTTTGCTGGAGACCCGGCGCGGGCGACCGCCTCGGAGGCATCCACGGCCGAAGCGGAAGCGGAGCGGATGCAACATTCTTGGAAGATGAATTTTCTGGGCCCTTATCAACTGGCCCGCCGGGCGGCACAAGAGATGGTCGCGCAGGGAACTGCCGGGAACATCGTTCTCATCGCCACCATGCAAGCTATAGCTCCTTTTGAAAAAAGTGTGCCTTACGCCGCCCCTAAGGCCGCGTTGGTCCATGCAGCGCGTGTGCTCGCCTATGAGTTTGGAGGCGCTAATAATATTGGCATCAATATAATCTCTCCAGGCGTTACCACAGCGGGAATGGCGGCAGCCAGCGTGGCCTCCGGCAAATATGAGCGCTTCCTGCAAACCGGAGTGATTCCCCGCTACGGCAGGGCGGAGGACATAGCTCGTGCGGTGCGTTTGTTGCTGGAACCGGATTCGTATATTACTGGACAAGTTATTATCGTGGACGGCGGCTTGACGCTCCGGCGTTAGTTCACAATCGGCTCAGCGGTTTTATGAACGAAAAGCTTCGCGAGGAATTCAACCAGTGGGTGCTCGATGGACGCAGCGCACAATTGAAATTGCATCATCTCAGCTTTGTTGAAGAAGTAATTCAGCGGATGAAGGTACGGCCGCGCGACCGCATTTTGGAAGTGGGTTGCGGCGAGGGATGGGCCGCTCGCTTGTTGGCCCCTCTAGTCCCGGAGGGGTCCGTCGTTGGCCTGGACGTTTCCGATGAAATGATCCGCAAGGCCCGTGCGCAATCTGCTGAGTTTGAAAACCTGCTCTTCCTGTGGGCCGACGCGGAGGAAATCCCCTGGCAGGAGAAATTCTTCACGCACTCGCTTTACATCGAGACTCTTTATTATTTTGAGAATCCCGAAAAAGCTCTGCGGGAAATTTATCGAGTGCTGGCGCCGGGAGGGGCCGTCTGGATTGTGAACCATCTCTCCAAAGAAAATGAGCTTTCTCTCCGCTGGCTTGAGGACTTCAATGTGCCGGTGCAATTGCTGTCCGTCGAAGAATACGGAGAACTTTTCCGTCGCTGCGGTTTCCAGGAGTTTGTTCATTGCATGATTCCGGATTATTCACCTGACTTCGAACGCTCCTATAGCCGATGGTTTCCGGATCCGGCTGAGCTTCACTGCTTTCAGGAGTTGGGCGCACTGCTGTTGAGCGCTCAACGGCCCCCTGAATAACAGGTCACTAGAGCGGTTTTACTTTTAGTGTAGTCCGTTAGGGCATGGCTTCAGCCATGCCGTAAGTTGTCGCTCGCCAATCCGGCTTCAGCCGCTGAGGTTTGTC
>JACQGE010000104.1 GCA_016199675.1 Acidobacteriota bacterium
CCCTGGACCTGTGCCAGGAAGCCTTTTTGAAAGCTTACCAGAGCCTGAGAACTCTGGAGGATTCGGAGAAGTTTCCGCAGTGGCTCTTCCGGATTGCGCGCAACCAGGCGTATTCGCATTTTCGGCGCAATTCGGGTTTCGAGCGTATGGAAAGCTGGCCGGAAGATGATCGGGAAGACGCTATCGCTGCCAAAAGAGACGTGGTCATTCCCCTCCGTCCTGGTGGGGCGTTGTTGGACCTGGAGGTGGAGTTAACCGTGAGCAAGGCCCTGGAAGCACTAACGCCGGAGCAGCGCGAGGCCATCGTGCTGAAGGTGTACCAAGGCTTCCAGTTCGCCGAGATCGCGGAGATACTTTCCTGCCCGGTGAGCACGGTGAAGTCGCGGATTTACGCGGGCTTCGAGCGGCTCAAAGAGATGCTGACGACAAGCCATCAGGCGCGCGTCGCTCCACCGCAGGCGCGGTAAGCACTCCCGAAAATCGTCCAGTTTCCCACGCATAAGAGTAGGCAGGGCTGCCCGAGCAGGAAGTGCAGATTCCTCGCTGCGCTCGGAATGACAGCCAGCAAAGAACGGTTTTGACCGAAAGGAGTTGAATTGTCATGAATTGCGAACAAGCCAAGCCACTGTTAACGGACTATCTCTTGGAGGAAGTTCCCGTCGAGGAACGCGCCGGGATCGCGCAGCATTTGGAAAGCTGTGGCGCATGTTCGGGGGAGATCGCCCGGCTGCGTCAGACTCTGGCACTGGTAGCGCAGGGGGAAGTGAGCGAGGAAATCCCGCAGAGGATTCGGCTAGTGGCGGAGCCCCGCGAACTGATGCCCCGCTGGGCGGCGTTTTGGCAGAACAGCGCCCGGTTGTCCTTCGCAGCCGCCGGGCTTCTTTGTCTCGCTATTGCTTTGCTGGCCCTGTTCCGCACTTCCGTTTCCTACCAGGAAGGGAAGCTCGCCGTGGCCTTCGGCGCTCCACGCGGAACGATGGGGCAGCCGGTGTCAAGCGCCGCGATCCAGCCTGCCGCCAGTTCCGGCGCTCTGGACCGGGCCGAGGTTCTGCGGCTCGTCTCCGCAGCTATCGTGGCCAGCGAAAGCAGGCAGCAGCAGCAAACCGCGCAATTGTTGCAGACCGTCTCTCAGCAGGCCGAGCAGCAACGGGTTAACGACTTGCGGGAACTTGCCGAAAGCATTCGTTATTTTCAAGCCACGCAGACCATGATGTGGAAAGACCAGGTGCAGAGCCAGCATCTAGTCAGCGCTTTAATGCAACAAGTGGGAATGATTCCGGAGAATAGTAGATAGACTCGTCTCCACACATTTTCAAGGAGATTTCGATGAAAAAAAATTTGATACTTTACGGATTTCTGTTGGTCGCAACAATCTTGGGCGGCGAATATGCCCTAACGCAGGGAGTGGGAACGGTTTCTCAACAGCCGGCAGTGGACCTGCATACGTTGAAAAGCCAAATGGTATCGTTTCAGAGCGCACTCAACCGAAGTATTCAAGGGTCGTTTGAGCAGCCATTCGCCCTTCTGCAAGATGCCAAGGGGACTTATCTGCCGGATTTCGGAGTCGCCTTCCATCTGGAGGTGAACCTGTATCCGATGCGAATCATTACTCCCTTTGACATGCGCCCCTACACGTCGGACGAGATGTCGAAAGCGCGAACCGCAAAGCAGGAACGGATTCGCTCGCTTCGGAAATCGCTCAGCGCTTTGTTGCTGGAACAAGGAGAAAAACTGAGCGCTTTGCCGCCGGAACAAAATGTCGCCGTCGTGGTTCACCTGTTCAATTTACCTTCCGAGCAGAGCGTGGACCTGCCGACGCAACTGGTCCTGGAAACCAGCCTCCGGTCGTTGCTTGACTCCAGGGCGCAGCGGATGACGGCAGAGGATTTTCAAAGCAAGGTTACGTTCCTAGCATTCTAGGGCATTTTTACGGCGTGTCATTCCGAAGGGCGAGTCTTGAAAAGCAGATTCCTCGCTGCACTCGGAATGACATCAACAATGATGTGGCCCTAATAATGTTGAGAAAAGAGCGAACTTCCAAGCAAGGAGACCGTACATGACGGCCCGCAAGCGGCTGGGTGAGATGCTGGTAGAAAAAAACCTGCTGCAACCAGACGAACTGGAGAAGGCTTTGTCGCTCCAGCGCGAGCGCCCGGAAAAGCTGGGACGCGTCCTGACCGATTTGGGATTTATCTCCGCCCGCGACGTTTTGGCCTCTCTTTCCGAGCAACTGGAAATTCCAGTAGTGAATGAGCGCGACTTTCCGCCTGTCCCACCGGAAGTGGAAGGCATTTCGCTGCGGTTCATGCGCCAGTTCCGGTTTCTGCCCATCGGAATGGAGGATTCCACGGTGACGCTGGCGATGGCAGATCCCTTGGATTCGGAAACGATAGCAGCCATCCGTCTCTTCACCGGAAAAGGAGTGAAGCCATTATTCTGCCTGGAGCAGGACGTGCTGGCTGGGATCGAGCGCTATTATCCCGAAGCGGACACGGGGTCAACTCTGCCGGAAGCAGAGACCGGGGCCGAACTGACGAAAGATATTGAGCAGTTGCGAGACATGGCCAGCGAAGCTCCGGTCATCCGACTGGTCAACCATCTGATTGCCAGCGCCGTCGAACGGAGAGCCAGCGACATTCATCTGGAGCCGTTTGAAAAGGACTTCCGGGTACGCTACCGCCTGGACGGAGTGTTGCACCCGGTGGATGCGCCGCCACGGCACCTGCAAGCGGCAGTGCTTTCCCGCGTCAAGCTGATGGCCCGGTTGAATATTGCCGAGCGCCGCTTGCCGCAAGACGGGCGTATTCAATTGAAAATTCTGGGGCGGGACGTGGACTTGCGCGTCTCCACACTGCCCACGCTTTATGGAGAAAGCGTAGTGATGCGCCTGCTCGACCGCAGCGAAAGCGAGCGCTATGAACTCACCCGATTGGGGTTCTCGCCGGCTCTGCTGGCGCGTATGGAACATTTTGCATCGCTTCCTTACGGAATTTTCTTGGTCACGGGTCCCACCGGCAGCGGCAAGTCCACGACGCTTTACAGCGCCTTGAAACTCATCAACACGTCGGATCGCAAGATCATCACCATTGAAGACCCGGTGGAATACCAGATGGACGGGATCAACCAGATTCACGTCAATCCGCAGATCGGCCTGACATTCGCTTCCGGTTTGCGACATATCGTGAGGCAAGACCCGGACGTCATCATGGTGGGGGAAATCCGCGACAGGGAGACCGCCGACATCGCCATCCGCGCCGCTCTGACCGGCCACCTGGTCTTCAGC
>JACQGE010000106.1 GCA_016199675.1 Acidobacteriota bacterium
CTTGCACCGCCCACAAGCTTTATGGACCGAAGGGGATTGGCGCTCTGTATGTCAGAAGCGAAAACCCTCCCGTTTCATTGTCGCCGCTTTTCGATGGGGGGGGACAGGAACGAGGTTTGCGGTCTGGCACACTCAACGTGCCTGGCATTGTGGGATTCGGAAAAGCCTGCCAGATCGCCGGCGAAAAGATGGCGACGGAATCCGAGTGTCTGCGGCAACTCCGCGATATATTGAAAGAAGGAATTTTTTCCGAGCTGGAAGAAGTTCATCTCAATGGACATCCGACCAATCGCCTGCCTCACAACTTGAACGTCAGCTTCGGTTATGTGGAGGGAGAAGCCCTGCTAATGAGCCTGAGCGATATTGCCGTTTCCAGCGGCTCTGCCTGCCGTTCAGCCTGCATAGAACCAAGCCACGTGCTGACAGCGATTGGAGTTCCTGAAGAGTTGGCACAAAGTACGATCCGTTTTGGCCTAGGTCGTTTCAACACCGAGAAAGAGGTACAATATGTAAAGGAGCGGGTTATCGAGGCGGTCCGGTGCTTGCGGGAACTTTCTCCCCATTCCGAGGCGGGAAGGTCTCGAGACCAAGATAAGCAGGGGTAACTTTACTATGATCGAGTTGACCGAAAGCGCAGCAAAACGCATCCGGGAAGTGATGGAACAGCAGTCAGAAGTGGCAGGTCTGCGCCTGGGTGTCCAGGGAGGGGGTTGCTCCGGTTTTACCTACGTCATCAAATTCGACGCCAAACCCCGAGCCCGCGACCACGTCTTTGAATTCGAAGGAGCCAAAGTTTTTATAGACCCCAAAAGTTTGGAATACTTAAAGGGTTTGGAACTCGATTACAAAGCAGATCTCCTGCAACAGGGATTCTCACTTCACAACCCGAACGCCAAACATTCCTGCGGCTGCGGGCTGTCGTTTTCGGTCTAGTTGCTCAGGATGATTGGCGTTCTCTTTTCCGTGTTAAACATGCCGACATTGCACGATCCGGGTTATCGCGAGGCAATCAAATCGCGGATCAAAGCGGTAACGCCAAATGCATTACCGAAATGGGGCAGTATGACGGTGGACCAGATGATGTGGCATTTGTGCGCTGGAATTGAAGTCTGCCTCGGCAGGCTGGACCTCCGCGGAGAGAAGCCGTCGTTTCCAATACCGAAGCCGCTGCTTCGGTTCGTGGTGCTCAACCTACCATGGCCGAAAGGTAGCCCGACACTGCGAGTGACAAAGGCTGCTGGGCAACACGACCTGGAAGCGGAGCGTGCGCGTTGTTTGAAGCTGATTGACGAATTCGCCTCACGACAGCTGGACGACGCTTGGCACCTCCACCCGGCCCTCGGCGCCATGAGCGGCGAACAGTACAGCCGCCTTCAAGCCAAACACTTCAATCACCACCTCGCTCAATTTGGCGAGTGACCAGAATGGGCTGGCCCGAGCAGCCCCTTTGCTTTTAATCTTCCAGACGGAAACCGATTTTGATGGTGACCTGGAATTCCGCTACCTTGTTATCTTTGATCAGTCCTCGCATTTCGACGACCTCAAACCAACCTAAATGGCGCAAGGTCTCCGAGGCCTTTGCCACCGCGGCTTTGACCGCCTCGGCGAAACTCACTTCGGAAACTCCCACCACTTCGGTTTTTTTGTAGATATGTTCCATTTGCTTTTCTCTCCTTAGAGGTAATCCGGAAATAACAAAACCCTTGCATTGTATGCGGGCGGCGAAGCAAAAGGAACAGGTAATGCAAAAAGGATTTGTTTTTTCAGGAGGCGTGGCGTTGGGATTGCTTCGGCGGTATGCTAGTGGCAAAAGAGGGATATAGAAATGGAAATCGAAATTACCCATCCTGCGGTCAACGAATACCTGCACGCTCTTTTACCGGAGCGAGACCCCATCCTTCAAGAAATGGAGACTCTGGCGCGCGAGCGCAACATTCCCATCATCGGGCCGGTGGTGGGCCGAATTCTTTACCAATTAGTCCGGCTGGCGAAGGCTAAAACTATTTTTGAAATGGGTTCTGCCATCGGGTATTCGACCCTTTGGATCGCAAGAGGTGCTGGGGAAGGCTCTGCAGTTTATTACACAGACAGTGATCCGGAGAATGCGCGGCAGGCGGAGCGGTTCTTGGAGCGTTCTGGAGTCCGGGACCGAGTTCAAATCCTCATCGGCGATGCCATTGAACTGCTGGATCAGACCCCTGGTACGTTCGACGTGATTTTCAATGATGTGGATAAAGAGCAGTATCCCCAGGTCTTCCACAAAGCGATCCCGCGCCTTCGTAAGGGAGGTTTATTCCTGGCCGACAATGTGCTGTGGAGCGGGCGCGTTGTACAGCCTCCCCAAGATCAGAACGCAGCCACACGAGGCATTGTGGAATTCAACCGCCTGATTTACTCCAGCCCGGAATTGTACCCGACGATCTTGCCGATAAGGGACGGCTTCGCCGTGTGCGAGAAAGTTAAGTAAGATTTCCTGTGGCTCAAGCTCTGACCGAAGTGTGATAATATTACCGGAGGAGATGGTTCTGTGGCTAAGAAAAGCCGGCGGATTTCCAAGAAAGAGTTTATAAAGCGTTTTACCGAATTAACCGTTCGACATTTCTCTCGTTTGTCTCCTGAGGAACAAGAGAAAAGGCTCAGCGCTGCCGAGCGGAGGCTGGCTAGAATTTGCCGCGAGCCAAGTCCCACGCCTTCACGTACTCCAGAAACTCAGCCGACCCGTCTTTCAGCCCGAAGTCCTCACGCAAAACGCTGAAATAATCCCGTTCCTGACAATTCTTGTCTGCAAGCATCCTGGCAACTCTCTGAATCCGTCTTTTAATTTCCAGATTAACGGCTTTTACAGGGCGGCGACTACCCCGACTCTTCTCTTCCGCCATCACTTGCTGTAAATCTGTATCCTTCTTCTTAGGCATGTGCGGCCAGACAATCATACTCTTTGTGCCGTTGTCAATATGCGCAGATGCGCGCTATAGCGGTTTCACAAATGGTGTAGACCGGCATGTGCAACCGTCAGGGCACGACTTTAGTCGTGCCGATTCAGGATTGTTTGCTTGGCGCTTCAGCGCCTGAGGTGAGTCTTTCCGTGAGCGTTGCAAGACAAACC
>JACQGE010000107.1 GCA_016199675.1 Acidobacteriota bacterium
TAAAAGTAAAACCGCTCTAACGACCTCCTGAATCGGGTTATAGAATACTTGTGGTTATCTTCTTGAAAAGAGGATTGGATTTTTGCATTCTATCGTTTGTCTTATTTATTTATGAAGTGGCAAATCCCGGGAATCAATCTCAAGTTACAACATGAACCGATCCAGGAAGAAATCAATGAAGCCATCCGTCAGGTCCTGCAACATCAGGCTTTCATCCTGGGGCCGGAAGTCGGCCAACTTGAAGAAGCGGTAGCTCGGATTGCCGGTTGTTCTCATGCCGTTGGATGTGCTTCCGGTTCAGACGCGCTGTTGCTCGCGCTGATGGCTCTCTCCATCGGCCCGGGTGATCGCGTTCTGGTTCCGACTTTGACGTTCTTCGCTACCGCCGGTTCCGTGGCTCGATCGGGGGCGGTGCCTGTCTTCGTGGACATTGATCCTCGCACATTTAATCTCGATCCCAAAGCAACGGAACGAATTCTGCGGCTGCAAGCCAAATCCGACCGGTGCAAGGCCATGATTCCGGTTCATCTGTATGGGCAGTGCGCCGATATGGATCCGCTATCCGAATTGGCCAGCGAGTATAATCTCGCGTTGATCGAAGATGCAGCGCAGGCGATTCTGGCTCAATATCGGCAGCGGCCCGCAGGTTCGATGGGCATCTGCGGTTGCTTCAGTTTTTTCCCAACCAAGAATCTGGGAGCCTTTGGGGATGCGGGATTGATCACAACGAGAGATTTTGGCCTTGCGGAAAGGTTGCGAATGCTGCGCAATCACGGAGCGGTGCAGAAGTATGTTCATGCTTCGGTGGGAATTAACAGCCGCCTCGATACCTTGCAGGCTGCTGTCTTGCTCGTCAAGCTGCGGTACCTGGAGAAATGGACGCTTTTGAAGCAGTCCAAAGCGGAGTTTTATCGGACCGCTTTTCAAGAGGCTGGGCTGTCCCATGCCGAGCAAACCTACCCTGGCCAAAAGTGGCCAGTGGTTCTTCCCTATCCGGCGCACGAGGGCTGCCATGTTTACCACCAATTTACCATCCGAGTGCATCGCCGCGACGAACTCCGTTCGTACCTTGCTTCAAAGGGGATTGAAGCGGTTGTTCATTACCCGGTTCCCCTTCACTTGCAACCGGCGTTTTCTTTCCTCGGGGGTAAGGTGGGCGAATGTCCTGAAGCAGAACGGGCCGTCCAGGAAGTGCTTTCCCTTCCCATCTATCCGGAGATTACAGAGGATCAACAGAATAAGGTAGTGGAGGAGATCAAGAACTTTTACACTCGGCTGGCTTAGTCGGAATCTTGAATTGGAGCCTCAGTGTTTGCGCCAATCCTGCCGGAGCAACACTTCCACGATGCGCTGCGCGGCCTTCCCATCCCACAATTCCGGCAATCGGGAGGGAGAACGATCCCCCTGGAGCACGGTGCGCACCGAGCGCAGCAAATGAGCCGGATCGCTCCCCACCAAGCGATTCGTTCCTTGCTCGACGGTTGCGGGGCGTTCGGTATTCTCTCGGACAGTGAGACAAGGAACACCCAGAACTGTCGTTTCCTCTTGCACGCCGCCAGAGTCCGTAATCACTACAGCAGCAGCACTCATCAAATGCAGAAAATCCAGATATCCTAACGGTTCGGTTACGATCAAGCGATCCAGTTCCAGTTGGAGGCTCGCCTCTATAGCTTTGTTCCGAGTGCGTGGGTGCATGGGGAAAATAACGGGCAGATCCTGGGTGAGTTCCGCCAACGCCTCCAACAACCCGCGGAGTTTCTCCGGCTCATCTACATTCGACGGCCTGTGCAAGGTAACCAAGGCATAACGGTTAGTCGCAGCGAGATTCAATCGCTCCAGGATCTTACTCTCCTCTGCAGCCTTGCGGTGTTCCAACAAGCTGTCAATCATGACATTTCCGACGAAATGAATCTTATGATCCGGGACTCCCTCCCGTTTCAGGTTTTGAATGCCGCTCGGTTCGCTCACGAATAGCAAGTCGGAAACCGCGTCCGTAACAATCCGGTTGATTTCCTCCGGCATGGTGCGGTCGAAGCTGCGCAGGCCGGCTTCCACATGGGCCACCGGGATGCAAAACTTGGCGGCTACGAGCGCGCACGCCATAGTGGAGTTGACATCGCCGACGACAAGGACTAAATCGGGGTGGCACTCAACTACGACCGGCTCAAAGCACCGCATGATCTCCGCGGTCTGGACCGCTTGGCTGGCAGAGCCGACCTGTAAGTTGATGTCTGGTTTTGGGATTCCCAATTGATCAAAAAACTGCCGGGAGAGATTTTCATCATAGTGTTGCCCGGTGTGCACCAGAACCTGAGGCAAATCTCTGTGGCGCATCTCTTTGACGAGCGGGCCAATCTTCATAAAGTTCGGGCGCGCCCCAACCACATTCAGTATGAGCAAGCCACCTCTCTCCGAAGAGCGGGATTACAACGAAAGGTTACCGGCCTTTTGCGCCGCTTAGGAATGCTAAATTGCTTTAACCCTCTTCTTCCCAGTTATTTAAATATTTCATCGGTGGGTTTGTTTCGCAAAAATTATTTCTCAGCCGAGATCTCGAGACTAATCGGCGGAGGCACAGTTTCTCCTCTTCTCATTCTTTGCAGTCGCTCCAACTGATTCATGGCGCGGTAAAGCTGGCGATCGAGAGCCGTCTCATGGCGGAGAAGTTTGTCTGTCTCCTCCTTATCAGGCAAACTTAGCCGGGCAAGTTGGGATTCAACCTCCAGGCTCTCCTCCTTGCAGGACATGTCCCTCATCTGCTCCAATCTTTCTCTCTCCTCATCCAAGATTTTCAAAATCCTCTCCTTCCGTTTCTTGGTATTTTTGGATGCTTGATCAGAATCATCGGGAGCGGCTCCGGCAGTGGGAACTTGATTAGCAGCTTTGCAAAGACTTGTCAGGCTATCTTCCTCCTCTCCGAAATAGTATGCTAGATCGCTATATGCAGCTTCGGATAAGCGGCCGAGCGTGGTCACCTCCTCACGGACCTCATCAAGGATCGCGATAATCAAGCTTAGTCCGATGGAATTGTCCCTCAAGCGCCAGCGGTCATATAAGTCGTCTGAGTCTCTGGCGTCGGTAGCATGTCTTTCCAATTCTGAATAGTAATCCGATTCGGCTGTGTCCAGGTACTGCCGAATTTCCCCGCTCTCGCAGCGCAAGACCCGGCGAAGCCTCCAGTAGCTCACTGCAATTTTTTCCACGAGCATCTCCTCCAGGGGACCCACTGGTTGGAGGTGTTCTTGAAGTTCAGCCAGCAGCCTTTGGAATGCCGCCTTGTTTTCTTTTCCATCGCCAGCTTGGATCACAACTTCCTTAGCGAGCAACCCGTGCTTGAGAGCATTCCATCTGACTTTCGATTTACCTTCGAGTGTTTTCGGTCCGGTAGAACGAAGAGCATTCCTACGATTAGCTTCGATCTTCTTGAGAGAAATTTCTTGAGCCATAGACTTCTAAAGGATCACCTCCTAATGGCGTTCTCTAGCTATGCAACCGGGTTGCACAAATACTCATCTTCTCCTTATTTTCGCTCCTAGTATAAGGAAACATCAGGCAAATCTGCAAATCCTTTTCGGGTGCCTATCCATAGTGCTGGCCTAAGACTATTCGAGTGAAATCAGTCTGATATTTTCTTGCCTGTGCAAGGAATGGTGAACCTGTTGTGAATAGCGTAGGAATGGACCGTTCAACCCGAGGAATCGTGGGAGGTTCCCTTACTACTATTCCGAATCCTTGAGCTTCCTCTGGGCAAGGAAGCGCTGGAGGTATTTGGTACCCTCCTTCTTGTAGGCCTCGATCCCTAGCGTTAGCAATATCACGCATATTTGGGAAACACTTCTTGCTTCCCGCTTTGCGATCTCTTCCAGATTTCCTTTCAAATCGGGCGGCACCCTAAAGGCCAATGGAGCCTCTTTTTTCATAGCTGAGATATTGTAAGAGAATCCCATACAATTTCAAACAATTCTCTTGACGAAATATTAAGAATAAGTATGCTTAAGTATGAGATAGTATTAGGAGGTTAGAAATTAAAGACTCCGAGGCCAAAATTAAGAATCTGATCAAGGAGAACCTGAAAGCTGCGAAGCACCTATGGCCATTAGGTAAGATTCAAGCGCAAGCATTGGAGGTGCTCACCCAACGTCATGAACTTTCCATCGCAATTGGAGACTTGCAATATCTGGATGGACACTGGTACGTCACGCATGCAGGTTTGCTGCGTTTGGCCAACCGCAACCACTGTGCCAGCATCAGGGTTCAGCCGGTACGCGAGTTCTGCGATACAACTGCAAACCGCTGGGTCTTCAAAGCCGCTGTTTACAAGACTCCCAAGTCGAAAGGCTTTGTTGGGTATGGAGATGCTGATCCGGCCAACATCTCCTCGTTGGTCCACGGAGCAGAAATGCGAATGGCAGAAACGCGAGCGGTCAATCGCGCCCTCCGCAAAGCATATGGCATCGGTCTCTGCTCGGTCGAAGAACTCGCGTCCTTCACCTCAACAAGCAGCTCAGCTCCCTCCGCTGAAAAACTGCCCAAAGAACCGCCGAAACCGGTTCCTAGCAATGGCCAGCCTCGCCTTCGAGACCGCCTCTGCCAGCTGATCCGGCAACACAGCCTTGATCCCACCCTGGTCAAGCACTACGCGACTGATTTCTGTGGGACCGCGAACCTCCGAGACGCCAAGCGAGAACAAATCGAAAGTTTTATCCAGAATCTCAGTGAACAAGCAGCTAAGGACCGATCTGCACTTCTTTGTTTGCTCAACCGCTATACGCAGACTCAGGATGTCAAGCTATGAGACGACACGTTCCAGGTCTCCATCAGTCTCCGAAAGATGGCAATGAATTATTGAGAATCACATAATATAGCGCGGAGCGAAGGGGAGTTTCGATTGCTCCCAGAAGGCCGCGATGATCCGGGGACGGCGGCGGATGCGGCGCAGAGTCCGACGCGCCCCTTCGTGCAACTCCCACCAGTCTTTCGGACAGACATGGGGCAGTTCATGCTGCTTCCAATAGCCCCACAGGTATTCCACAGGGTTCAACTCCGGCGCATAAGCCGGCAGGTACTCGGTGTGAATCCAGCCATGCTGATCCCACAACCACTCTCGTACGGCCCGGCTGCGGTGCGCGGGCAAGCGGTCCCAGACGACCAGCAGCGGACCCCGCAGATGCCGCTTCAAGTGCCCCAGAAACTCGATCACCTGAGCGCTGCGGATCGTCTTGGAAAACAACTGGAAATAGATGTTCCAAAACGTCATCCCGGCAATCGCCGACAACAGCTTCCAGTTGAAGTTGAACTCCAGCACCGGCGTCTGTCCTTTCCGCGCCCAGGTCCGCACCCGATGCGGTCGCTGGCTCAACCCGCTCTCGTCGAGGAAGACGATCGTGCGCCCCTCCGCGCGGGCTTTTTTTAATGGCCGGCCACTGCACTTTCTTCCAATGCTGAATCGCCTTCTCATTCCGCTCCCGCGCTCGCCCCTCCGGACGCTGGCAACTCCAGCCCAGCCGAATCAGAATCCGCCAGACGTGGCCGGGATGGTAGTGGACTCCAAACTCCCGCTCAATCAGATCGGCTACTCGTCCGCTGGTCCATAGCGGCGTTTCGTAGCCTAGCACTTCCGGCCCTTTCAGCAAGCCCCGCTCCAGCCGCTTCAAGTCCTCCCCACTCCAGCGCGGCTTGCGCCCGGCTCGTCCCGCTTTCCGCAGACTCGGGCCCGCCCCTGCTCCGCATAGCTGTTCGCCCACCGGCCCACCGAGCGATGGCATACCTGTACCTGACGCGCCCCCTCGGACTGGCTCAGCCCTTGGTTCAGCAGCCGGATGCCTTCCAGCCGCCGCTGCTCCAACGCCTCGAAATCTCTTCGCACTCCCGCTGGGTTTCCCATGCTGATAGAAACCCGGTATACCCAAAATAGTTGCGCTATATTATGCGATACTCAGTAAGTGTCAGATTAAGTCTTGGTTAGTTCAGCTAAAGAACCACGACGCCCAACATTGTCCAAAAACTCTCTTGGAACTGATTGGCCAAATGCTTCAATGCGACCGTACCTTGTCTTTCTCTGTCAGGAGTTCCCCGATTCCAGTTTTTCCCACTATGCTTTTGGCATTCTCCCGAAATCTTCTGGGAGAATGAATTCCCTGCAGTCAAATAGCATTGCTACGACGTCTGAATAGTCAAAGGTTTGGGACAAAATTCCCAATCTTGGGGATTTTAAGTCGCCTCAGGGCATAAGGACTGTTCCGGGGCTCGCGCGAGCCATTCGCGTTAATTTTAGACGTTAGAACGGTACCTTTCATGGGAGGCCATTCGTATCAGGCCCCTCGAGGGTTTCTAATTTGTGGGGCCGAGGCCAATTCAGCCCATAGCAGACCGCTCAACTGGCGGACTGGCAAGGAGAACACCTGTTGTTTAACTTGCCAGGAATCAGTAATTTGAGAGGTAGAAAGACAGCCTATAGAGAACACTTTCTCACTCGAGGTGCACTGTTAATATTTGCCCCCAATGTTAGGTACGTTCCCGCTATGTCTGGCACCCCAATTGCACTTGTTTTCCCTGTTGCGGAAGTATAGTCCCGCTCCGGGATAATAATGAAAGAGGCGTATGCGAATCCTATTGACAGGCCATAAAGGCTATATTGGCGCGGTGGCGGCGCCGCTATTAGAGGCCAAGGGCCACGAAGTGGTCGGTTTGGATACCGGCCTGTTTGAAAACTGCGTTTTTGGAAAGCCCGCCCAGGACATTCCAGAGATTCGGAAGGATCTCCGCGATATCAACGCGGACGATCTGGAGAGATTTGATGCCGTGGTACACTTGGCGGCACTCTCGAATGATCCGCTTGGGAACCTGAATTTGGAACTCACGTACGAAATCAATCACGTGGCCTCCGTGCGCTTGGCCGTTCTGGCGAAGCGGGTTGGGGTAAGTCGCTTTGTATTTTCTTCGTCCTGCAGTACTTACGGGGCTGCTGGGGATCATTTCCTGGACGAGACTGCTGAATTGAATCCGATTACGCCATATGCCGAATCCAAGGTACGGACTGAAAGGGACCTAGCTAAGCTAGCAGATCGGAATTTCAGCCCAACCTTCCTGCGAAACGCGACTGCTTATGGCAGCTCGCCCTATCTGCGCCTGGACGTGGTCCTCAACAATCTGATGGCGTGGGCGTTCGCTACAGGGAGGATCTACATCAAAAGCGACGGCACGCCGTGGCGGCCGATTGTGCACATCGAGGACATTTCAAGGGCTATTCTTTGTGTCCTGGAAGCACCCAGGGAAGCAATTCACAACCAGACTTACAATGTGGGAGCAACCGAGGAAAACTACCGTGTTCAGGAACTGGCGAAGATCGTGGGAGAAACGGTGCCCGGATGCCGGATCGAATACGCGCCGGACGCCGGGCCTGACAAGCGGTGCTACCGAGTGGATTTCGGTAAGATCCAGCGGCGGCTACCGGCCTTCGAACCGCAATGGAATGCCCGGAAAGGTGCCCAACAGCTCCACGATAGTTTCCGAGAAATTGGGCTTACCGTCGAAGATGTGGAGGGTACCCGCTACACCCGAATCCATCACATCCAAGAACTCCTGGCACACGGTCTTCTTAATGCCACCTTGCGCTGGAACGCACCAATCTTGATCGGGGCTGCCGCCGCCGGAAATCATTCGGAGGCAAATGTCTGATGACATCGGCTGTAGATCAACAAAACACTTATCTCTCTTCCGCGACTACCCCTGGCGGTGGGCTGCCTTGCCGTTTCTGTGGCAAGGAATTGACCGTAACCTTTATTGACCTGGGCATGTCGCCACTCTGCGAAACGTACCCTGCGCCGGGGGACCTCAACCGCATGGAGCCCTTCTACCCGCTCCATGCTTATGTCTGCGAATGTTGTTTCCTGGTGCAACTGCCGGCGTATGTCAGCGCGGAACAAATTTTTAGCGAATACGCATATTTTTCTTCCTACTCCGATACCTGGGTGAATCATGCCCGAAAGTACTGTGAGCATATGATAGAGCGGTTCCAGTTGTCTCGGAGCAGTCAAGTGGTGGAAGTAGCCAGCAATGATGGGTATCTGCTGAAGCACATGATGGACAGAGGGATTCCAGTGCTGGGCATCGAGCCTGCGGCCAACGTGGCCAAAGTCGCGCTCTGCAATGGCGTACCGACTCTGATCCGGTTCTTTGGCGCAGAACTAGCCTCCGAACTCGCTTCCGAAGGAAAATGCGCCGACCTAATTACTGCCAATAACGTTCTGGCCCAGGTTCCAGATCTCAACGATTTTGTGGAAGGATTTCGAATTCTGCTGAAACCGAAGGGCGTCGTAACCATCGAGTTTCCCCATCTGTTGCGCACCATAGAGCGGAACGAGTTCGACCAGATCTATCACGAACACTTCTCTTATTTCTCTCTGTTTTCAACCAGCCACATTCTGGAGGCTCACGAGCTGAAAGTTTTTGATGTTGAGGAGTTGCCGACGCACGGCGGTTCACTTCGGGTATACGCCTGCCATGCCGAGGACTATTCCAAAACAGTGGGGTCGACGTTGGAGCGAGTCACCCGGGCTGAGCACGATGCAGGATTGACCACGGTGGCCCGCTACACGTCGTTTGCCGAGCGGGTCAGGAAGATCAAGTGGGCACTGCTGGAGTTCCTGCTTTCGGCGAAGCGAGAAGGCAAGTCCGTGGCAGGCTATGGGGCTCCGGGAAAAGGGACAACCCTGCTGCACTACTGCGGGATCGGATGCGACCTGTTGGAGTATACGGTGGACCGCAATCCTTATAAGCAGGGCCGGTTCATGGGGGGCAATCATATCCCCATCTATCATCCGGACAAGATCCGCGAAACCAAACCGGATTACGTTCTGATCCTTCCCTGGAACCTGAAGGACGAGATCATGGAGCAGCTCTTTTATATTAGAGAATGGGGTGGTCGCTTTGTGGCGCCGATTCCAGGGTTCAAGATTTTTCACTGAAGAATACAGGAGGATCTGCCCGTGAAGGTCGTACTGTTTTGTGGAGGAGCCGGGATGAGGTTGCGCGGCTACTCCGATGACGTTCCGAAACCTATGGTAACAATCGGCTCGCGCCCGATCATGTGGCACCTGATGAAGTATTACGCCCATTACGGGCATAAGGATTTCATCTTGTGCCTCGGCTACAAAGGTTCGGTGATCAAGGACTATTTCCTTCACTATGATGAAGGCGTCTCAAATGACTTCGTACTCTCACAGGGAGGTCGGAAAGTTACCTATCTTCACCGCGACATTGACGACTGGACCATCACCTTCGTTCAGACGGGGCTGAACGCTACCATCGCCGAGCGGCTGAAAGCAGTCGAACCGTATCTGAAGGGCGAAGAGGCATTCCTGGCCAACTACAGCGACGGGTTAACCGACCTGCCGCTGCCGGTTCTAATCGAGGAATTTAAAAGAAGCAACGCCCTCGGCTACATGCTCCTTGTACAGCCTAAGGCGAGTTTCAACCTGGTCTCAGTAACACCGGACGGTGTGGTGCAGGATGTCCGCGGAATGGATGACACAGACCTATGGATTAATGGTGGCTTTTTCGTGTTCCGAAACGAAATTTTTCGGTACATCCAGAATGGGGAAGAGCTAGTGCAGGAACCGTTCCAGAGACTGATTGAGCGGCGGACGCTCCGGGGCTACCAGTACCGCGGCTTCTGGGGATGCATGGATACCTTTAAAGAAAAACAGTACCTAGAGGAACTGGAAAACAACGGAGCTCCATGGAAGGTCTGGTGCCACAAACCTCGCAGGAATGAAGACATCACCCTACCCGACAATGAATGGGCAGTCATAGTGGGAGGCAGTAGTGTTAAGGCTTAGTCTGAATGGAGCTCAGGCCGGCCCTTTCACGGTTCTGTGCCTAGGCTCCCACAGCGACGATATTGAGATCGGCTGTGGCGGCATCTTGCTGACACTGGCTGGGCGACACCCCCATATCCAGTTCCACTGGGTGGTTTTTAGCGGTGATGATGTCCGCAAAGAAGAGGCGCTGCGGGGAGTGCAACTGTTCACTTGCAACGGCGCCCTGAAAAACTTCATCCAAAAGGATTTCCCGGATGGCTTCTTGCCTTTCGTGGGAGCAGAAGTCAAAGAACTATTTGAGCAACTAAAGCGCGCGGTGTCTCCAGACCTGGTGTTCACTCACTATCGAAATGACGCTCACCAGGACCACCGTCTTCTCTCAGACCTAACCTGGAACACGTTTCGGGACCACCTGATTCTGGAGTACGAGATTCCCAAATATGACGGCGATATGGGCGCACCCAATCTGTTTGCCCCGCTCGAGGCGCCGATTTGTGAGAGGAAAGTGGAGAGCATCCTGTCGGTGTTCCAATCTCAGCAGGGGCGACAATGGTTCCAAAAGGAAACCTTTTTTTCGCTGATGCGCCTTCGCGGTATGGAGTGCAACTCCCCCAGTGGATATGCCGAAGCGTTCTATTGCCGGAAGCTGGTGCTGTGAGCACTTGATGAAATGGGTCCTTGCATGAAACCCGACAAGACAAGTGAACTCGTAAGGCGTTTCTACGATACCTTGATACCTTCGGTTGGAAAACAGACCAGGGAAGCGGCTGGCACTCCGGTGAAATTTTACACGGAGACCCAAATGAAACTGCTGTGCTACCCTTGGCCCTACTGTGGCTATCCGAATCCAAAAAGAAGGAGGGGTTGTCATTAACCAGGGCCTACAAATTGAGACGCAGCAAGGCCGGGAGAACTTTGCTGGGCAACGAATCCTCGTGACGGGAGCCAGGGGATTCATTGGTTCGCACCTTGTAACTGAGTTGTGCCGGCAGAGCGCCATCGTCCACTGTAGCTCCCGAATTGGCCATCCGCAGGAGAGCAGAGTTACTTGGCATCTAGTCGATTTGGCAGACCCTGTCGTGGTAGCCAGCCTACTCAGGCAGCTTCGACCGAACGTAATTTTCTCTCTGTCCGGTCTCGCGAGTGTTGCATACGGTCTCGATTCCGTTATGCCGTGCTTCGAAGCCAATTGCCGTTCTACGGTGAACCTCCTTCTTGCCGCCACGGAGCTAGGGAACTGCCGGGTCGTGCTGGCCAACTCCATGCTGGAGACGTGTGCCTCGGAAACCGCGAGTATACCCCGCTCCCCGTTTTCCGCGTCGAAACTCGCAAGCACAATCTATTCTCGAATGTTCCACAAGGTTTATGGTACACGCGTTACCATCACTCGGATTGCAATGGTGTATGGTCCGGGGCAATGGAATTTGGAGAAACTGGTTCCGCATGTGATTGTCTCGATATTGCAGAATATAGCACCAGCCCTGACCAGCGGCAAGAGCCAGTTTGACTGGATCTACATAAGAGATTCGGTCAGCGGATTGCTTGCAGCGGCGCTGTCCTCGCACTGTGAAGGACAGACAATAGACATTGCCTCAGGAACGCTAACGACAGTCCGAACCATAGTCTCAGAAATAGTCAGCCTGATGAAGCCTAGTGTTGCGCTGCCTAAGTTTGGCAGTTTGCCAGACGAGCCTGACGAACCCATGGGGCTGGCCAACCTTGAACATACTTATGCACTTACTGGTTGGCAGCCCACAACTTCTCTGCGGGAGGGGCTGACAGAAACTGTGCGGTGGTACCAAATGCAGTTTGCAGCCGGCATGTTGACAGAGCCGCCTGGGTAATTACGGCAAACTCTTAGAACAGGAAAGGGTGAGGCGGATTTACAAGATGAGACAACAATTGCTGGAACTTTACGGGTATCGTGGGCTCCTCTACATGATTGTCTGGCGAGACATCAAGGTGCGATACAAGCAGTCTGTGATGGGTGTTCTGTGGGCAGTACTCATGCCAATGTTTATCGTCTCCGCCGGCATCATGGTCAAATATGTGTTCGCGATGATCAGCCATGAACCTCTCAGTATCGATGATATCGTGGTCGTCTCGGTCAAATCGATTCCGTGGGCTTTTCTCGTGGCTTCCATCCGTTTTTCATGTCAGAGTCTCCTGGGGAATCCCAATCTTGTTGCCAAAGTCTATTTTCCCAAGGAAATCTTTCCCGTGGCGGCCGTTGCTTCTCAGCTATTTGACTTCGCAGTTGCCAGCGCTGTACTAACTGTGTTGCTGGCCTTTGCCCGCACCGGCTTTAGCCTGCACTTGCTCTGGATGCCGGCGCTGCTGGCGATGTTAATTCTACTGGCCATCGGGATTGGGCTGCTGGTATCTGCTGGCAGCCTGTTCTTCCGTGACGTGAAGTACCTCGTCGAGGTTTTCCTGACGTTTGCTATCTTCTTCACGCCGGTATTCTACGATGTGACCATGTTCGGGCAGAGAGCATACCTTCTTTTATTGAACCCGGCCGCGCCAATTCTCGAAGGTTTCTCTTCTATCATCCGTCATCAAAATCCAAATTTCGCCTGGTTGACGTACAGCTTCGTCTTTACTGCATCGACAGTGTTGCTATCGTACGTTGTTTTCAAGAAGGCGGAACCTTCGTTTGCGGAGAGCATTTAGGACACTATGCCCGACATCGCTGTGAGAATGGAGCACGTCTACAAGAGATTCCGAAAGGGGCAGATGTATGATTCCCTCCGCGATCTCATTCCGGCCCTCACCGGCAGGATCTTTTTCGGCGATCCGCAGCCCAGCAGATCCGATCGAGAGTTCTGGGCACTGCAGGATGTTTCATTTGAAGTCAAGACAGGGGAAGCTTTCGGCATCATTGGCCCAAACGGGGCCGGCAAGAGCACCATGTTGAAGCTCTTGAGCCGTATTATGAAACCTACGCGCGGCTCCCTTCAGGTGAGGGGCAGACTCTCGGCTCTGATCGAGTTGAGTGCTGGCTTCCACCCGGACCTCACGGGACGAGAAAACATCTATCTCTACGGCACCATACTGGGCATGACGAAGCGAGAAATTGCCTCAAAGCTCGACGAGATCATCGATTTCTCCGGCTTAGACGACTTCATTGACACGCCGGTCAAGCGATATTCGTCTGGCATGTATGCACGCCTCGGTTTTTCTGTCGCAGCGTTCGTCAATCCCGACGTCCTCGTCGTGGATGAGGTTTTGAGTGTGGGTGATACCCTATTCCGGCGCAAATGTATCGATCGCATGAGAAGCGTTATTCATAGCGGTGCCACCGTGCTGTTCGTCTCCCACGACATGAAGAGCGTAGCTGATTTTTGCTCCCGCGCCTTGCTGCTAGACCGTGGTCACCCCATCACAATCGGTCCGACGCCCGATGTGATTGCACATTACATGAACAGCCTACACCATCACCGCGCCACCGATCAAAGCCGTCCGATCGTTATTTCCAGTGTCACCGTTCGTGATGAAACCGGACCCTGTCAAAGATTCGAGTCCGGCCAGAAAGCTTGGATTGATATAGAAGTCTCCGCGCACGAGCCTTGCAGTCAGATAGCGGTGGGCTTGTTCTTGCTGAATGAAATGCACGATACTCTTTTCACCACCTCCACCGAACGGCTCGGCCATGGAAATGTTTCCCTGAACTCCGGAGACGTTTTCAAGTGCACGTTCGAAGTTGATCTGAATCTCGGCCGAGGTGTGTTTTACCCCTCTGTGCTGGTTTGCCGTTACGCCACATCTAAGATATACGACAACTGGGAATCTGCCGCCACCATCTATGTTTGGTCCAAGGAGGATATTACAGGAGCTGTAAATTGCTTCCCGAAGGTCACATCTCAAGAACTTTATCGAAAGGACTATGGCATCCTTACCGCGCCACCGGATCTTTCGCGTGGCAAAATGGAAGCACCGCTGGTTACAAATTCGGTCAGTAGAGAGTCGAAATGAGAGCTAATATCGCCGTTGACGAAGGAGGTCTGCACTCTTGGCGCGGCATTTTAACTCGAGGCATTCGCGCTGACAGTAAAACCACCAAGATTCGCGTCGGCTTGTTGGCTCCGTATCTCGGCAAGAACTATGGCGATGCTGCCATCCTAGAGGCGGCGATTCACAACATCCGGGAGCGCATCCCGAACTGCGCCATCCACGGCATTTGGGGAGAGCTGGAAGACACGCGGGGGCTGCATCGGGTCCCGACACATCCTTTCTATGCGACCACCGTGTCCTTGATGCGAAAACGCAGGGAAGATGCGGGGGGGGAGGCGGAGCAGGATCGCCGGGGCGGGCTGGCGGCTCGACTCAAAGCCTGCCTCAGGCGAATGCCTCTGCTGCTTTTCGCAGCCCAGTTGTTCTACCGGATCTGCCGTACTTTCGGAAGCGTCCCGGTCGAACTGAGGCATTGGGTGTTCGCATTTCGTTTGGTTCGGCGCCTGGATATGCTCGTCGTGGCCGGGAGTGGCCAACTGAATGATCAATGGGGCGGTCCCTGGTGGTTACCATATGCTCTGTTCAAGTGGGCCCTCGCCGCCAGACTGATGCATACACCGTTCGTGTTCCTGAGTGTCGGAGCATCCTGCCGTGTGACGAAGCTCTCGACTCTGTTCTTCCTGAGGACCGCACTCGCGCTGGCTTCCTATCGCTCGTACAGGACCGAACAATCAAAGCAGTTCGTTACAGCATTCCGCAGCACTCACCAGGACAAGGTTGTCCCGGACTTGGCCTTTAGCCTGCCTCCGCCGAAGCAGGCGGCACCCTTCCTCCCGTCTCCAAGTCAATTTGGAATTGTCGGAGTTGCTCCCACGGCTTACCAGCATCCGCACTATTTGTCAGCCTCGGACGAGTCGGTTTACAACAATTATCTCCATCTGCTGGCGCAGTTTGTTTCGTCGCTTGTCCGGACCGGTTATACCGTCGTTCTTTTCTACTCCGCCAGGCAGGACCGTAAAATTGTTGATGGGCTTTACAGTCTTCTGGGCGCTGATCTTTCTCCCCACCTGCCGCAGTGCCTCGCGCGGCCCCTGCTCGGCTCGTTTCAGGATCTTCGCGCCCAAATTGAGACCTTCGACTACGTCGTCGCCAGCCGCCTCCACGCCATCCTCCTATCCCATTTAGCCCGCAAGCCTGTCGTGGCAATTTCCCCTGATCCCAAAGTTGACGCTCATATGAACGACCTGGGCCAGCGTTCCTACTGCCTGGACATCCACGATCTGGAGCTCAACGCTCTCACCCATACCTTCGACAGCCTGCAAGCGCATCGCCGGCAAATCCAGGACCACCTCCAAGGCCTCCTGCCGCGTTATCGGCAGGCTTTGCAACTTCAGTACGACCATGTTTTCGGAGGAGTTTCCCATGTTCGCTAACGCGCTTCGGGGCGACCCCTCCTGGCGCACTCTGTCGCAAGACATCCAGCCTCTGGTCAGCGTGGTCACCCCCTTTTATAATACGGAGGCTTACCTGGCCGAATGCATCGAAAGCGTCCTCAACCAGAGCTACCGCAACTGGGAATACCTCCTAGTAGACAACTGCAGCACGGATGCGTCCGCCTCGATCGCCGCTCACTACGCCCGAGGCGATCCTCGCATACACCTCATCCCATATAGCGAGTTTGTCGCCCAGATTCCAAACTACAATCGCGCGCTCCAACAAATCTCCCCTCGCAGCAGATACTGTAAAGTCGTTCAGGCCGACGACTGGCTCTTTCCAGACTGCTTGATGCGCATGGTCGCGCTCGCGGAAGCATATCCAACCGTAGGTGTCGTCAGTTCGTATCGCATTGCCGGGGATTCCGTGAGCCTTCGTCGTTTGCCTTATCCGGTTCACTTTATGACCGGGGCAGACGTCTGCCGCCTGTTTTTTCTTGATGATATTAACTTGTTTGGGTCACCAACGTCTCTTTTGATCCGCTCGGATCTGGTCCGCCGCCGCCCTTCTTTCTACGATGAATCCGCGTGGTTGATTCCGGACACGGAAGTATGCCTGGATCTCTTGCAGTGTTCGGACTTCGCGTTTGTGCATCAGGTCCTCACGTTCACACGCAGAAATAACTCCGGTTCGATCACGGCCTCGAGGAAGAACTTCCACCCGGGGCCGATCGAATACCTTATCGCACTGCGGAAATTTGGCACCAAATTTCTCGACCTGCGCGAGTACAACCGATGCCTCGCCAACGCCGAGCAGGAGTACTATCTTCTACTGGCCCGGTGCTTGTGGTCTCGCTGGGGATGCAAAGAGTTCTGGCAGTTTTACAAGAGAGGTTTAGCTGACGCCGGCGGATCACTGAATTGGCCACGTATCCTAACATACGCCGTCCTCGTAGGGCTCTGGGATCTATCCCGCGCCGCCGGGGGCCTCCTCAAGCAGACGGTGCTCACCGCCTTGCGGACTACTGCTTCGGCAGTACGTGTCAGCTGGGGCAAGCTTCTGCTACACCATTCTAATATGTAAAGGACCCGACGATGGAAGATAATCTGCGTGACAAGTCGAACATCGAGTGGTTTTCTCAAGCCCCCGGCTTTTATGAAGAGGTTTACGACTCCTCTTTATCCGTGGGCTACTTCTTAAATCAACGTGTCGCGAAAGTAAAACAACTCCTCGATGCTTCTGGCGGCAATCTCCTTGATGTCGGCTGCGGCATCGGGATGCTATTTCGTCGCTTGGCCCCGGAGAACTTTCAGTTCTTTGGCATTGACATATCGCCGCGCATGCTCGCCTATTGCAAAAACGGGGCAGGCACTGTAAAACCATTATATTTAGCCCAGTCCAATTTGGAGCATCTCCCTTTCACTAACGAGTCTTTCGATGTCGTGGTGGGCTTGGGCGTACTCGAATATCTTCCCCAAGTTAGAGTTGGCATCGAGGAAATCGCTCGGGTTACCAAACCAGACGGCACTGTCATCCTGTCCATGCACAATAAATGGAGTCCTTACCGATGGTGGGAGCGCTGCATCTACAGCAAGGCAATGGAGATAGCATCCAAGCTTACTAGTGTCCGGCATCGCCCGCAACCGACTCTCCGCCTGCACCCCGCACGAGCGATAGCACAATTGATGGTAAATAGCGGATTGAAGCCGGTCGAGATTATCTATTACGATTTCAATGTCTTTCCTCCACCCCTTGATCAGCATTATCCGCGACGCGCGCTTCTTGTCAATACCAGGCTGGAGCGGCTCTTTGGACAATCTCTATCCAGGCTCTTTGCCACAGGCTTCCTTGTGAAGGCGCGCAAGGTTCTCCCTAATACACACATCGTGGCGTTAAACGGTCGAAAATCTGTGATCGCGAGAAAGCGGAGAGATCGGGTTCGAACCCCGGCCTTGAAGGCCGACTAGGAAGTAATAGGCGGAATTTCAATAAGAACTGAACCAGTAGAGGGTACAATATTGGAGGAAATTGTAGAAACGCTTAAGCGGTACGTGCGGCCAATTCTTGAGCATCTAAGTGCCTATAACCCTCGACATCGGGAAGCACGCCTAATCGAGCGACTTGAGCGGACTTTGCCACGTCGTTTGGCAGACCCTGGGCGACAGCACATCGATGCCGCGATTTCCTGGATTAAATGTGCACAGGATGTTTCCGGCACCGGAGGCGTTTCTTGGGGCTATCGAGCCAGAAGCCCGGTCCGGTCACGTCCAACTCCGATAGGCTGGCGCGCACCTTACCCCGAGACAACCGGCTACATCATTCCCACTTTTCTGCGGTATGCTGATCTGACCGGCGATTCCGATTGTATCAATAGAGCCCGCTGCATGACAGAATGGCTGGTGGGTATTCAGCTCCCGGACGGCGGATTCCAGGGGGGAAGTTTCGGCGGGGCGGTCGTTGCACCAAGCACGTTTGTCACGGGGCAAGTCCTATTCGGTATGATAGCCTCCTACTACAGATTCGGGGACGAACGGTATCTGCGAGCGGCCCTCCGCGCCGGTGATTTTCTTCTGGACTGCCTTGATAACAGAGGACGGTTTGCGAAAGGCTATTCACCGCGCTGTGCGTCGGGTCCTAAAGCGTACGAGGTCAGGACCGGTTGGGCGCTGGCGCAGCTCGGCGAGGCGGTGCAAGATGCACGATACTCGCAGGCGGCAAGCAAGATAGCCGATTATGCGATTTCTTGCCAGCTGCAGAACGGTTGGTTTAGCGAAAACGATCTCGACGACCACACGCAGCCGCTCACACACACTGTAGCCTATGTTATGGAAGGTCTTGAAGGCATCGGCACACTCCTCGACCGCCCGGATTGCTTCGACGCAGTCCGACGGACCTTGAACTCTCTCGTTAATCTCGTGGCTCCTGACGGCTCACTCCCCGGAAGATGGCGGCAGGACTGGACGCCTGCGGTGGATTGGATATGTTTGACCGGGAGTTCTCAAATTGCTGGGGTGTTCCTTCGAATGCATGGACGACAATCCCATCCTTTCTACTTGGACAGCGGGAAACGCTTGCTCGGATTCGTCGCTTACACCCAGGAGATCCGAGGCATATCGCCCGGATTGATTGGAGGCATCCGCGGATCTTTTCCGTTTCACGGAAACTACGGCCAGTGGTGTGTGCTGAACTGGGCAACCAAGTTCTTCGCGGACTCAGTAATGGATTACCTTGCCCTTTCAGATAGTAGATGATGGTATGCAGTTCTTTGCCGTCTGGAAAGCGCCTTAGGTTGGGATCTTATGACCGCCCATAATTTCGGTCAGCTCGAACGATAGTGAAACTTTCCTGACTTCCATTGAACTCTATATGATCCCGCAGCTCAGCAGTCTAACTGCCGGCATTCTCAGCACTGACCTTGCAGCCGTCGGCGGTCGGATGCACAGCCTCATCTCAGAACTCTACCCGATCTGCCGGAGCATCACCGGGGAGGGCGTGCACCAGACGTTAGCCGCTTTGCAGCGCGAGATTCCCTTGTCTATTTCTGAGGTTCCCTCGGGAACCGAGGTCTTCGACTGGACGGTGCCGAAGGAATGGAACATCCGCGATGCTTACATTCAGGACTCTAATGGCAACCGTGTCGTTGACTTCCGTCAATCCAACCTGCATGTGCTAAGCTATAGCGTTCCAATCCAAGCCTACATGACGCTGGAGGAGTTGAAGCCGCACCTTTTCACTCTTCCCGAACACCCGGATTGGATTCCCTACCGGACGTCCTACTATAAGGAAGACTGGGGATTCTGCTTGAGTCACCGTCAGATGCTCTCTCTCGCGGAAGATCGCTACGAGGTCCGGATTGATTCCTCGCTGGAGCCGGGCCGCCTTACTTACGGCGAGTGCTTTCTTCAGGGCCAGACTGAGGAAGAGGTCCTCATTTCCTGCCACATCTGCCATCCCTCTCTCGCTAATGACAATCTTTCCGGGATCGCCGTGGCGGTCTTTCTAGCGAAGTATCTAGCCTCCATGCCGCTGCGATACTCCTATCGTTTCCTGTTCATACCGGGAACTATTGGCGCCATAACCTGGCTGGCCCTCAACCAGGACCGGGCCCGACGGATCCAGCATGGCCTTGTACTTACCAACCTGGGTGATCCTAACGGCTTCCATTACAAGAAAAGCAGGCGCGGAAATACGGAAATTGACCGTGCGGTGGCTCATGTCCTTAAACACTCCGGCAGGCCCTATCAGATCCTAGACTTTTTTCCCCACGGATCCGACGAGAGACAATATTGTTCCCCGGGCTTCAACTTAGCGGTTGGCTGCCTGATGCGAACTGTCTGGGGACAGTTTCCTGAGTATCACTCCTCCGCCGACAATCTCGACTTTGTTCAACCGCTGCCCCTCGCTGAGTCTCTCTGCATCTGTATCCAGGTTGTGGATCTTTTGGAGAACAATCGCAAGTTTGTGACGCAATACCCGTTTTGCGAGCCACAACTGGGCAAGCGCAGTTTATACGGATTGGCCGGTAGCACCGATAATCTGGCCAGACTCTGGCTTCTCAATCTGTCGGACGGCGACCATTCGCTCCTGGACATTGCGGAGCGCTCCGGCCTCCCCTTTCACGTGCTCCGGGATGCGGCTCAACTGCTATGCGAGCATCACTTGTTGCGAACAGCGTGAAACCGCGCGCATGCCAGGAATGCATCCTTTCGGCCATGTCCAGATCGGAATCGGAATTAGCAGACTCGTTACGTTTCCTGGAGAAAGCAGGGGGTGTGTGAGGAACTGGGCGCTGATTTTCTTGTCATCCGTGGCAGTTCTATTCTGCGTGAATGAGGCTAGCGCGCGGGCACTCGGTCTCGTCGCTGCCTATTCCTTTGAGGAGGGAACTGGCTTGACGACCGCCGATTCGTCGGGGAACGAGAACATCGGCACGCTTTCAAGGGGAGTCCGCTGGACTGCAGGGAAGATCGGCAAGGCGGTCTGGTTCAGCGGTACCGGCGGGGAGATCATCGTCAATGACGCCCCCTCACTGAATTTCACCGGGAGCTTCACACTGGCCGCCTGGATCCAGCCTGCCGCGCAAAAGGGATACCAAACTATTCTGATCAAGGAGTCCACCCAAGGCCGCTGCGGCTACTGGCTGCAAACCAATGGTATTCAGATTAATAGTGGATTCAGCAATGGCTTCGGCTGCATTGAGCATCAAACCACGACCGCGAATCTGGATACCGGCAAGTGGTATCACATTGCCAGCGTTCTCGATCGCAGCAACAACACCTTCAAGATCTATTTGAACGGCGATCTAATTCTGAACGTGACCGAGCCGGCGACTCCGGTTGCGAACTCTCAATCCCTGGTGTTCGGTCGGAGTGGATCAAGCGAGAGCAAGTATGAGCGGTGGAACGGAGCCATTGACGAGGTTCGAATCTATAACCGTGCTTTGAGCCAAGGTGAAATTCGGGCGCACATGAGTACTCACTAGGTAATTCGCCGTCGGAAACAACTGCCCCAAGATGTCCGTCAACTCGCTTGGACGGTTCGTTGTTTAAGCCGCCGCCGTTTCGGGATGACCTATGAGCACGTCAAACGCGCTCCAGGGCAAGGTGGCTCACGGGAGAACTAATCTCGAGACAGGTCAATCTGGAACCATTAGAATATGGCATGGCGGCATGCCGCGAGTCGTGACACACTTGTTAGTCCTTTTTTTGATTACTTTCACCCTCATTCTCTACGGATCGCTCTACCCTTGGCATTTTCACACACAAGTTTTGGAGTCCAGCCCCATTTGGATTCTCATGTACTCCTGGCCGAAACGTTTGGACGGCCTGACAGTAAAGGACATCGTGATCAATCTCGCCCTTTACGTTCCGCTGGGTTTCACGGGTTACCTCACCTTTCGGAACCAGCGCCGACGATGGTTCACCTTCTTGATCCCGCTGCTGGTTGCGTTGCTTTTGTCCAGTTGCGTTGAGATCATTCAGTTGTTCGATGAGGTCCGCGATTCCAGTGCCTTAGACTTACTTTGCAATCTCTTGGGTACCAGCGTCGGACTGAGTATCGGTTACTGGCTACGGACTTATATCGAATCCCCAGGAGTTCCGGTTGCTGTGCTGCGCTACCCGGATGTGATTTTACTGCTTATCAGCTGGTTTCTCTGGCAAATATTCCCGCTGTTTCCAATTTGGCACATCTCCGCGCTAGTTGACAAGCTACAGGTGCTAATTGGGTTTCAACTTTCGATCGCAGACCTCTTGACGTACTTTGCTGCATGGCTATTGCTGGCATGTCTCTTGGAACGAGTTCTGCCTCAACAGATTATTTCGCTGCTCTTATTCCTACTGCTCCTCCTGATGCCGGGGAAGTTGCTCCTTGCTGAACGAAGCATGGTGTGGCCCGAATTGATCGGCGCGCCTCTAGCTTTGCTGGTTTGGAGTGCTGGGCTAGCACGCCTTAGAACCCGGATCGCCTGGATGGTCGGCATCACTGCGGTTACACTCATTGTGCGGGAGCTTTGGCCGTTTCGCTGGCAGATTGACGCCGTGCAGTTTGTGTGGCTTCCGTTTATCGACACGTTGGCAGTTGATACGGTGGGAGCTGTTGTGATTCTACTAGAAAAGGTATTTCTTTATGCAGCAGCAGTGTGGGTCCTTTGGCAGATTAGAATTCCTCCATTGATCGCCACTGGCCTGTGCGCCTCGGCATTGGCAGTCCTGGAAGTCCTCCAGACGCATCTGCTGGATCGAGTGCCCGAAATCACAGATCCCGTGCTGGCGATCTTGGCGGGGATTGTGCTTTATGTCTTCCACAATGCGGACCACTTTCTGGCTCGCTCACCAACAAGGTGCCAAACGCGCCTGCTGATTAGAAAACCCTGATCTGCCGATTCTGTCGTGCCACAGCGTTAAGTCGCTCTGTACTATCAGTCCTCCTCCGCACCACATAGCCCCTGCTACGGCATCTCCGGTTTAACTCTTGATCAATTCTTGGAAAAGCCATAACCGCACTTGCTGCCATTTACACGTCAGGTTTTCCACGACTGATGAAGCAGCGCTTCCACAGGCGCTGCCGCGCGATCCCTGCCTGTCAACTCAAAGGGAACCTGAACGTTGAACTGGCCCCGGAAAACCAAAAAAGGAGGGGAGCTTGCACCTCCTCGAAGAAGATTTCTACTTCGGCCGTGCCCCCCTAGCTCTCAATGGGAAACCTTCTAACCATACTTCAGGGCCCAAAAAATGTGAGATGTATCCAGAGCACGGTGTTATCCGTGCTGGTAGAGGCCAGGTTGGGATTGCCTGCCGCATCTGTGGCGACCCCAGCCTCAAGGGTCGCAATCACCGACCCACTAGTGGTCATCCCACTCACCGCCACGTTGTAGGTTGTCCCGCTGCCCGTCACGACGGCCGTGGTGGCTCCCGCCGTCCCACTCAGCGTTACACGCCCCGCCGCGGATGGCGTCACCGGCTCGCTGAACACGACTGTGAAGTTGATCGGCGAGGTACTGGTTGGGTCCTCTTGCCCCGCCGCCTGGTTGATTGTCACCGTCGGCCTCGTCGTATCGACAGGACGGGGGGCCCGGACGGCAAGGGTGACCACGTTGCTGCTGCGCTCGCCGATTTGGATTTGGACTGGGACGGGACTACCAAGAGCCGTCTCCAGGGGTATGCGAGCGTTGACCTGATAGAGGCCCACCCACCCAGGGGCGAGGCCAGAGTACAGCACTTCTGCCGGAGTGCCGCCGATCAGCACCGTCGGGATTTGAACCGTCACGCTCAGCGGTTGGGTCCCCGCGGCTTCACCGGCTGCCGCTGGCGGATCCGTTACTCCCAGTCCGGTTGCATAAATCGCAACGACTGATCCTAGCTCCGCAGGATTCTGATCCGAGTTTTGGGTGAAGTCGGCATGGAGAATTGCCCCTTGGCCGGTGCCCTGCTGGTTCGTCGTGAAAATACCCGGGGCTACCGGAGCTATCTTGACCGAAGTCGGCAGTCCACGAACCCCTGCGGAAACCACCACCAATTGCACTGTAGGTCCGGTCACATTGGGCGGCATTTGGAAATTGATTTGAGTTGGCGAGACATAGAACAGCGGAGCAGGAATGCCGTTTACCAACACTTGCGTGCCTTCCAACGTTGTCGGCAGAAGTAGCTTGGGGGTTGTCTCTGTCTGCGTGGAGAGGGTTTGAAACAAAGGTGAAAAGCTTGCGGTCGCAGTCGTCACTGCCAAATTGGCGCCGAAAATGGAGGCAGTAGAACCCGGGCTGACAGTCGCATCTGTTGAGAAACTAGCTGCATTGATTACCCCTTGCTCGTTCACTGTGGGGACATCAATGCCCAAGCCTACCTGGACCACTTGTGGGCTGTTGCTGGCGATCGTGCCTGACAGTGCAGAGATGGTGATAGTGCCTGTGTAGGCTCCAGTCGGCAGGTCTGCAGAGTTTACGGTTACCGTTAGCGTCGAGGGTGCTGCCCCCGTGATGGGACTGACCGAGAGCCAATTGCCTCCTGTTTGGGTTGCAACCGTGGCGGTCCATCCCAGGATTCCGGAACCAGAATTTATTACCTGAATCGTTTGTGAAGGAGGATTCACATTGCTTGTAGTGCTGAATACTAGTTCCTGGGAATCCAAAGTGATCACAGCGAGGCCGACCGTCAACATTACCGACACGGTTTGAGGACTATTGCTGGCTCCGGGAGCGGAAACCGTAATGGTTCCAAAGTAAGTTCCTCCCTCTAATGCTGCGCTATTGACCGCAGCGGACACGGTAGCATTTCCCCCACCGCTGGATGGGGACAGGTTCAACCAGTTGCCTCCGCTACTGGATGTGAAGGTTGCCGTCCAGTTTAGTGTTCCTCCGCCCGTATTGGTAATGCTGAATGATTGCGGCGCTGGGTTACTACCAACATCTGCGGCGAAAGTGAATGATTGCAAGGAAAGACTGATTTCAGGCGTTACGATAGCGTCCACTGTAATGGTTACGTCGTCCGAACTGGACAGAGCGCTATCGCTGACCGTCAGCCGCAAGACGTACGTCCCCGCCACGGAGAAACTCGCCGTCGTGGACAGAGCGTTGGCGTTCCCAAATGCCACAGCCCCCGGACCGGAAATTTGGGACCAAGCAGTCGTCAATGTCCCCGGAGGGCTCGGCAGACCGTCGTCGGCAGCCGTGCCGATAAGATTGGCCAAGGCCGGCAATGTGATCGTCTGGTCCACCCCGGCGTCCACCGTCGGCGGCGTGTTGTCGTCGACCGGCGGGGGTTCGACCAGATTGAAGGTCACCGAGTTGTTGGTGCTGGTGGAAGCTGTGTTGGGGTTCCCGACTGCGTCCGTCGCCACTCCAGCCCCA
>JACQGE010000105.1 GCA_016199675.1 Acidobacteriota bacterium
GTCTTTCGCCCCTCCGGGGCTCGTCTCGATCATCGCATCGCTGACCCACGGCTTGCGCCGTGGGCTACAATCTGACGCCCCTCCGGGGCTGAATTGCTGGTATACACCAACTGGAGAACTGCTCTAGCAAGCGAAATCAAGCATTACGCCGCCTTGTGGAGCCTGTGGGACTCCCAGAACTCCACAGCCCGGCGCACCGGGGGGAAAAGCACTGGCTCAAACCCTCGCTCAATCAGCCTTCCGCAGGACCGGCGGCAAAAGAAACCGGAACCTGGGGGGAAACTTCTCCCAAATCGCTGTTTGCTGTAATTCGGCAAAATAAGAATAAACGACGGGCGTCACCAGGAGCGTCAACAATAGACAAAGTGTTTGTCCCCCAATGATTGTGATCGCAATTGACGCGCGCTGTTCGGCGCCTTCTCCATATCCTATTGCGGTCGGGATAAGACCGGCCACAATAGAAGCTGTCGTCATCAAAATGGGGCGCAGCCGGGCGTGATTTGCTTCAATGATCGCTGGATACAGTTCCTTACCGTGATCTCTCCGAAGTTTGTTCGTATAATCAACCTGCAGAATCCCATTCTTCTTCACAATGCCAATCAACAGGAATATGCCCAATAAACTCCACAAATTCAGCGTGCGTCCGGTCAGGTATAGCGTGAGGAACGCAAACGGAACGCTCAGGGGAAGCGCGAGCATGATAATCAAGGGATCGAGGAAGCTCTCAAACTGTGCAGCAAGGACCATGTACATAAAGAGAGCGGCCAGCAACATCGCCCAGAGCATATTTCGTGTTGTCTGCTCCATATTTTGCACTTGTCCGGTATACCGCACATTATAGTTCGGCGGAAGGTCCACTTTTTGTACTGCCTGCCTGACTAGAGGCAAGGCCCTGTCCACGGTTAGGCCTTCTTCTAAGTTTAGGAAAACTTCCCCAGTGTACTGGCGGTTCGACCGGTTAATCACCGTGGGGCCTTTGCCCCGTTCGAGCGTTGCGAAACTGTCCAGGCGGACTTGCCCCTGGGTGGAGGAGGGAATCATCAAACGAGAAAGAACCGCCGGATCGGTCCGCTGGTCTTCCAGAAGGACCATTTTCACATCGTACTGGTTGTCCCCTTCGCGATAGGTGGAAATACGGTCTTGTCCGGAAACCATCAGGCGAAGAGAGTTGCTGACATCCGCAATGCGGATGCCCAGATCGGCAGCCCTGACGCGATCCACCTTTACTTGAAGTTCCGGCGTGCCTGAAGAGACTGTGAGGTAATGATCTTGAAGTCCTGGGATTCTTTTCAATTCGTCAACCAGTTTCTGGCCAAGACCGACTACTTCATTAAAATCCGGCCCGACCAAATTCATTCGAATCGCGTAGTTCGTGGTTTCTCCGCCTCCCAAGGCGTTTGCGATGGAGATTCTTGCCTGATTATTCGCGTATTTTGGAGCAATCGTCCTTCGGATCTCATCGGCAATTTCAAACACGCTGCGTTTTCGCTGGCTGCGATCCACCAATTTGAGGAGGATATGGCAATGATTCGCTTGCCCCGACATATTGGGTCGAATGTGCTCCACTTCTGGAATTTTTCGCAACTCCTCTTGGATTTGTTTCGCCATAGCAATAGTGCCCTCCCGAGAGGTTCCCTCCGGGGTGTCAAAAATGAACTCAAACTCGCCTTGGTCGTCATTAGGGATGAAAGCCTGACCTACTAAGCTATAGAGGGGAATGGTAGTGAGTACGGCAATGACAGCGATGGAAACGATTGCCAACCGATGCTGCAGGGACCAACGCAACATCTGGTCATAATGCCGGCTCAGGAAAGCGAAAAGCTTCGTTTCCTTCGTCGATTGTTTTCCCTCGCCCGGTTCCACCCTCAGTCTTTTCAGCATTCGGGAGCTCAGCATCGGCGTGAGAGTAAAGGCAACCAATAAGGAGACCATGATGGCGGCTGCCATGGTGACGCCAAACTGGTACACAAAGCGGCGCGCAACCCCGCTAATAAAAGCGACGGGAAGGAAAATCACAATAAGGGATAGCGTTGTGGCCATGACCGCCAAACCGATTTCTTTGGTGGCAACGATGGCGGCTTCTTTGGCCTCATACCCTTTTTCTTCGATGTAACGGAAAATATTTTCCAGCACAATGACGGCATCGTCAATTACAATCCCCACGGAAAGTGTCAAGGCAAGCAACGTCATGCTGTTCAAGGTAAAGCCCAGGAATTTGATGACGGTGAAGGTAGCGATGATCGAGGATGGAATTGCAAGAGATGCGATAAGAACAGAGCGCCAATCACGAAGGAACAATAAAACCACCAGGCTAGCAAGAATGCTGCCTAGGATCAGATGTTCGATCAAGGAATCAATGGAGGCTTTGATGAAACGGGACGAGTCCCTGATGATCAGGATTTTGATATCGGAAGGGAGGGTACGCTGGATCGCCTGGAGTTTTTCTTTAATGCCATCGACCACGGCGACCGTATTGGTTCCCGACTGCCGGCTGATGCTAATGCTTACGGCCTCCTCACCGTCCAGGGCGGTGTAACCAAACTGATCTTCCACCGCGTCTTCTACACGGCCTATATCAGAGATTTTGATGGGGGTCCCGCCGGGAGCTGCTACCACGATGTCAGAAAATTGGCTCGGTGCCCCAATTCTTCCCATCGTCCGCAAGCTAAATTGGTTTTCTCCGCGGGCAACCGTGCCTCCGGGAGCCTCGATATTTTCGCGCTGAATTGCGTCCCGAATCTGGTTAACCGTGATTCGATAAGCACTCAGTTTTTCCGCATCCAGCACGATATGAATTTCCCGATTTTGGCCGCCGCTCACATCCACATCGCCGACTCCTTCCACGGTTTCCAGCATTGGCCTGATCTGTTTGTCGGCAATCTCCGTAACCTCGCGCAAACTACGACTTCCCGACGAGATATTCAGTGTCAGTACAGCACCGGCATCCGGGTCCGATTTTCGGACAATGGGAGGGTCCATGCCATTGGGCAGGCTGAGCATCGCCGCACTGACTTTCTGTCGAACGTCACTGGCCGCCTCTTCCAAATCCCGTTCCAGGACGAACCGAACGGTGATGTTGGCTCTTCCTTCCAGAACTCTGGCACTCACTTCGTCCAGACCGCGCAGAGTGTTTAAGGTTCCCTCGAGCGGCTTGACCACCTGGTCCACCACTTCAGCCGGACTTGCTCCTGGAAGACTGGCACTAATGCTGACTGTGGGTGATTCGGAACTGGGAAATAGGTCAACGCCTATGCCCCCAAACGAGAAAAAACCAACAACCACAAGAAATACAATCAGCATCGTCGCAAAAACCGGTCTCTTCACACATACTTCCGCTATATACATAGTCGCCTCACTCCGATACGATTTCCTAAGGCCTTCGTAGTGCCATTATTGCAAAGCTGCTTCCACTTCCATTCCTTCATTCAGTTTAGCCAGATCTGCTACAGCAACCAGATCGTTTTCTTGGACCCCCGAAAGAATTTCGACTTCAGATCCCACCTTATCGCCAATGGTCACGTTCTGGGTGCTGATCCGATTCTCATCAATGGTGAAAACCTTGTAGACTCCGTAATTGAAGAAAAGGGCATCGGCAGGGATGATCAAGACCGCATCCTTCTTTTGAGTGGTGATAGAGGCTTTGGCGAAGAACCCGGGTTTCAGAAGTCCTTCCCGGTTCTCAATGATCGCTTCAATCGAAAAGCTTCTATTTTGCTCATTCGAGGCTGGGTTGACCCGAGAAATTCTTCCCGTAAAGATTCTACCTGGATAGGCTTCCACCTGAAGCTGCAAGGTATTACCCGCAGTGACCCAGGGCGCCATCCGCTCTGGAACACTGGTGACGAACTTAAGCGGGTTGCCATTGAAGACAGTGACCACCGGAGCCTGAACCCGCAAGTATTGACCGGGAGAGACCAATCTTTCTTTAACCCAACCCGAAAACGGACTTTTAATCTGAGCATCTCGCAGCTTCTTTCGCGCTAAATCTGCTTCCGCCCGGTATTGTTCCACGGAGGCTTTTGTAACCTGGACTTGCTGAAGGGTCGCGTCATAGGTGGCTCGTGCCGAATTGTATTTCGCCTCTGCATCGTCCAATTGCTGCTTTGGAATCAGCGCTTGCTCAAAAAGCCCTTTTGCTCTTTGATAGTTCAGATCGGTTTGCCGCAAGTCAGCGGCGGCCTTTTGTACAGCCGGGACATCCGTATCGCTTTTTAATGGTTCTTGCTCATTTTGAAGACCCAGTTGGGCCAGTGTTTGCCGCAGTTTAGCTGCGCTCGCATCCAGTTGGTACTGTAGCTCTTCTGGGGCGAGGCTCACTAATACCTGACCCTGTTGTACATGATCTCCAATATCCACCAAAACCTTATCCACCTTTCCTTCTACTTCGGAGCTCACCGTCACTTCCTCAAACGGCAAAAAGGAACCCACGGCCTCGACCACTCTGCTGATCTCCCTTTTTTTCACTTCGGCGGCCTTTACATTGAAACGTTTCCCATCTGTTTTACCATCTTCCTTAGCGGAAGCCCCCTTTTGCGTGCAACCCGCGAGGGCTAGAAAAAACACGCCCGAAAGAATGGTTCCCATTACACTTGCTTTTCGCACGATTATGCCCTCCATTCAGCGATTAGACTCTAATTATAGACGAATCAGCGATGGATGCAGTTACAAAAATACTCGCAAATCCTACTACTGATCTCTTTTGCAATCAAGCGTGCTTTTCAGGATTTTCTTTTCTCCCCGGGACTTGCTAAATATTGCTCCGCTATCTCCGACTATACGAAGGGGATTGTTATGGGGAATCAGAGGGGTATGAAGTGGGAAGACCGACAAGGATCTCCCCCCGAATCACACGAAGCGGATACGGGTCCAAGGGATGAAGCTGCTCTTGCAACCGAGGCTCATCCTGCGGGTAAACATTGCGGGGATAAAGATTTTCTCCCGTTCGCAAATTATAGCGAAAATGGTGCCAGGGACATTCCAGCATCCCGTCCCATACTTTGGCTCCTTCCAAGGAATTATGCTGATGAGGACAGCGATTGCGAAAGCAGTAAAAACTCCCTTCCCAGTTTGTTAAGATCAGATCGAATTCTTCCAGCCGCACCGCTTTGAATGTCCCCTGTGGCACCTCTTCTGTTCGCGCAGCCTTAACGAATCGGAAACGCCTTTCTGTCTGGCTATCCATCCCCCATCACCGTTTCACACACCGATACTCTTCCTGCCGTTTGCGGCAGGTCTCCTCCAAAGCGATACAATTCCCTCAGCAAAAGGAAAAGGGGAAAGGAAATCGAAGAGGCGGCGTTCTGAAAAATTTCGACCTCACCCGTCTCCCTATTTAGGCACCGTCATAAAGCGCCCCGTGTAGGGGGACGCCCCAGGGGCTCCACGCCGGAAATGGCCGGAGGGCCCTTCGCCCAAATATTCCGAGAACCAAGCTTCGTGTTCTACTTCCTCGTGAAGAATAGCCAGAGCAAGTTCGTAGGTGCGATGGTCCTTCCCAGTCGTTAGATTGCAAATCTCGGTGTAAACGCGGATCGCGCAGCGCTCCGCCTCCACCAGTACGCTCAGCATCTGCTTCATGTCCTGTGGATTGGCCGGCAGGTAGGCATCCGGACACGCAGCTTCCTTGGCGAAATCCTTAATGTCGCGGGGCAAGGCGCCTCCCAATTCATAGATCCGAGGCAGCAGGGCTTCGAAATGGTTCCGATCTTCGATCCGAGCGTCCTCGATGATTTCCTTGAGGCCCTCGCCCTCAAATCCAATCGAGTTGACCCGCAGAACCGTATAGTAATAATAGGTGGTGAACTCCGCGGAGGCGGCTCGAACCAGCTTGCCAATCAATTCGTTGACGTTAATTCCCGCTTGTTCCACAACTTGTCGAGCAACTTTTCCCATGATTCGTTTCTCCTTTGTTGGTTTGGATTCGTGATTAGAACTTGTCTAGCGATATTGATTCATCGTGGAGTGAGCGATTTCTCATTCGGACACGATGGGCACACCGGATAAAGGACCTAAACCGTGCGGCGTTTCTGATGACCGTATCGGAATAACCATGTTATTCGTGGGCCAGTGAATCGAGCAGGGACAAGAACTCGTTCTGTCCCACGGATAATGATGCCCGCGCGTGGACCTCAAAAGCAATGCCGTTTTCCGTCCATTGGGCTACTCGTTCTCCATACGGCTCAGAAGACGATCCCACCCGCACCGTGCGCTGCTTCAGATGGGCAGGGTGCAACCGGATGCCCATCCGCCGGTCCAAGCCGGGGGAAATCCATAGGATTTTTTCCGTATCTTGCCCCGCGGCCCGAAGCCAGAGGTTGTCGGTCAGATTTCCGCGATGTCGGAAGATCAATTGGTACTCCCAGTGATGGCTGGCCGGTTCGCGGCAAACGCCGACTGAATCAAACTCGAACTGAGGCGGTAATTGGGTGGGGTAATAAATCTTCGAAGGGAATCCTTCTTGCCGCAGGATTTCTCGGTCTGTGCTCCAGCGGCAGCCACTCAGCAGATCATAGTCCCAAGGCCCTCGGCTTGGTCCTTTTCGAGCGTAATAACTAAGATGAGCGAAGGGGAGCGCCGCCAATTGTTGCACGGCTTCCGGGATTTCTGGCTCCAGGTGCTCCAAAAAGTCCTGGATTTCTTTCGGCTGGAAATTCCCCTCCGTAACAGAAAGCTCCAGGACAGACCCAAAACGATGAATGCAGGCAGCTTCCCTTCCCTTATAGTCCCGCCCGAAATAGCCCACAATTCCCGCCGCAATAAAAGGTATGCCCGGCCCCGTAAGATTGGTGTCCGAAGAGGTGGGAATCCACCAATCCAGGTAAAATTGCTTCAGGCGCAGGGAGCGTCCCTGACCTTCGATCAGCATTCGAAGGCTGCTGTAATGCTCCGGGGTTTCCGCTCGTACCGTCACGTTGCTCAGATGGCAGCCTGCAGGAAACCATCCGGGCCGTAGAACGACAAAATTACACCAAGCTTGAGCTTCCTCGAATGTGCACTCAAAAGGCTCGCCGGGCGGCAGCGGGTTTGGCGGTCCCATCTCCACCGCTCGGCCCCAAAATCTGGGTATTTTCTTTTCCGAGGAGAGATATTTTCCAGCAACTGACTCGCTCATTCCCCTGCAGGTCCTTTCCTCAGACACGTCAGAAAGTGCGGCCGATGGTAAAGCGGAAAGTGCTTTTGGGTTCCTCGTATGGGCGGGAGCTGCCAAACAAATCTAAGGCGCTTTGGAAGGTCGCCTCATTCGGGAAGAAAGCGCGATTCACCATAGGAGCGGGTGAGATATCTGTTCTCAGGCGCATCGGATTGTAGGCCCAGTAAATGCGGAACGGAGCGTTGACAACCGGCAGAATAACCTGCAGTTCCAAACCGGTGGAGGCCCTCCACTTCAGGTTCGTGCCCCTTTGCAGTTCCAGCCTTTTTTGGAAGTCCACGTCGGGGAACGTGCGGCTGAGTTCTCGCAGGCGCTGTTCGGTAATCTCCAGTTGTGACTTCTTCCAGGCGAAATTAACGCCTTGATCCCAAAATGCAGCCAGCGAGACAGGGCCAAAAATAGGGATCCGGTATTCGAAGTTGGCCACGAATTTGGTATCTCCCCCCGGAAAGGTGATGCGGTTGACAGGGATGACCATGGTTTGGGTGGACTGATTTTCGGTTCCGATTTGATCCAGACTGCTGGTGATTCTGGGGGTGCCATCCGCCCTCAGAACTGTTACCGCAGCTACGTCGGGAATAAAGGCGATCGGGCTGATGGTGAAAAAATCGAAGCCGCGAATATCGGTTTCTCCACCGGCATAGAAACGGGAAAAGGGAGGAATGACGCGCCCTCCATAGCCGCTCATCGTGGAGGCCAGAATGTGCATCCCAAAAGTCCGTCCGCTGCCGGTGAACGGGCGAAAAGCCTTGAAGTCCAGCGTGGGCCGGTACATCCGGATATTGCCGCCCAAACCCGTCAATTCCAGGCTGGCGAAGAAACTGGTGCCGAGAGAGGGCGTCAGCGGATGATCCACGGTGTTGTAGGTGAAGGTGGGAACAATTTTGCTGACACGAATCCCTTCCAGCGAATCTGTGCCCCCCAATCCGTCGAAGTTAATGTCTTCAAAAAGGCGCCGGGAAACATCGCTGAAGGTCGTGATTTTGCTGCTTTCATATCCGTAGGTAAGTCCTACGCGGGAAAAGTAATTCCGCAGGGGATAACTGGCAAACGCAGTAAAACCGGTGCTGCTTTGGCGGTAATTCTGGATATTCTCGCTCCCGAGCAGGTCAAAAAGAGGACGGAGATCTTGGCCGGCAAAGATGGAGGCTTGCTCGCTTTCGTTGAAATTGTAGCGGCGCGAATAGGCAGTGAGACCAACCTGCAAGGGCCGGTCAAAAGCATAAGGATGGGTAAAGCCGAACAGTAAGTTTCGTTCCAGGCTCCCTAATTGGGCGTCGAAGCTGAACGTTTCGCCGAGTCCCATGAAGTTGTTGGTTTGATAGTTGAATCCCACAAAACTGCCCGTCAATCCGCTCACCCCACCCGTGAAGCCGATGGCATTCTTCCCCTTCTCCCTTACTTTCAAATCAATATCCACGACTCCGGTGCGATTGTCCGGCTGGATATTGGCATCCTGCGGAGTGAGCTTCTCAAAGTAATCCAGTTGGTTCAACCGCAAGAGGCTCAATTCCCAAAGACGGCTGTTGAATAATGATCCCTCCTGCAACAGCATTTCCCTGCGAATGACTTTGTCGCGCGTCGTCGTGTTTCCTGCAAACTCGAGGCGGCGCACCGTAAACTGTTTTCCTTCCTCCACGTCGAAAGCTATGTCAATGCTATGTTTTTCATCGTCAATCCGTGTTTCAGGACTAGCGACAAAATTAATGTAGCCATATTCCCCATAAACCTTTCTCATGTTCTCCAAACCTTTGCGAATCTTGGAGACATCGAAGATGTCGCCCTGCTGCATTTCAAAGAGCGGGCGGAGCGCTTCGTCAGGTTGCGTAAACAAGGTGCTCCCCTGGAAGGTCATCGTACCCAGACGGTATATCTCTCCTTCCACGACGGGAATCGTAATGTCCACTTTGCGGCCAGGCCGGTTGGGATAGATCCAAGGGATGCGGAATCCTCCTCCTCCGGTCATCCGAGTTTCTATTTTTGGCTCGTTGACCAGGATCCGGAAATATCCCTCATCCTGATAAGCCGCACGCACGCGCTCCAGATCTTCGTCGAGTTTGCTTTTGTCGTAGGTTTTGCTGAAAAGGCTTTCCAGGACCAAGCTGTAGGGAATGCCAATCGGGCGCAGATTCCTCATGGACCGAACTAAATTTCGCCGGGAAAGCACCTGGTTGCCCTCAAAATCAATGCTTCCCACCTTCACTTTGGGGCCCTCGTCAACCACGAAGGTCAGAGCTACGGACGAGGGTGGAATCTCCTTGGTCTCCACCGTGACGGCGGCGTACTGCCGGCCCCGTTCGGATAGCAGTTGTTTCAACACGACTTCGGCCCGCTTAATCATGGTCGGATCAAAGCGGCTTTCCACGGTCAAACCTACTCTCCGCTCCTTGAAACGATTTAGGATATCGGACTGGGTCGCCGACTTATTGCCTTTATACTCGATGCTGCGAATGGTCGGGCGTTCTTTGACCTCGAAAACCACAATCTTGCCGGTTTCCCCCTCTTCGAGGCGAAGGACAATGTCCTCAAAAAAGCCGGTATTGTACAAAGCCATAAAATCGCGCCGCAGGGCGTTTTCGTCATAGGGGTCCCCCGGTTGGGTAAAAATACGGGCTTTCAAGGTGGCTGCCGGGACGCGCCGATTCCCCCGAAACTGGACGCTCTCTACCCGCTGGGCAGGGACGGTGGTCTGCGCTTCCACCAGAACGGACGTTAGCTGAAAGAAAGCCAGAAGGATTGCGGGGTAGGAGAGTAGCAATTGCCGCCGAAGAAATCTGTGCATAGCGCCGGTTACCCTTGGAAGGAAAAAACCGAACAAGATTGAAAAAATTATTGCCCCGCCAAGCGGTTCACATCTGGGCTACAAACAGAGGCGTAGGCTCCGCTTCGCTGTCCACCAAACGATAGTACAACCCATCGCCTTCCAGGAACACCTCCAGGAAAGCGGGCCGCGGCAGAGATCCCTGGATTAATGCCTCTGAAAGAGGATCCTCGATGTACTTCTGGAGAGCGCGCCGCAACGGCCGGGCTCCATAAGAGCGGTCCTGGCAGGTCTTTTCGAGGACCCACCGTTCCGCTTCCGGCGTCAGGGTGATGCTGATCTGCCGCTGCGCCAGGCTTTGATTGATCTGGCCCACCATCAATTGAATGATCTGGATCAGATCTTCATCGGTCAACGCGTTGAAGACAATGATTTCATCCAGCCGGTTCAAGAACTCCGGGTTGAAGGTGCGCTTCACTTCGGTCCGCACGAGTTCTTCCGTCTGAATAGCCGCGGTTTCGGGGCCTGGAGGCTGGAATCCCATTTTGCTTTGCTTCTGGAGGAAACGGGCCCCAATGTTGGAAGTCATGATGATGATGACATTCTTGAAGTCCACCGTATTGCCCAACCCATCCGTGAGCTGGCCATCCTCAAACACTTGCAGCAAGATATTGTAAATATCGGGGTGGGCCTTCTCAATTTCATCCAGCAAGATAATCGAATAGGGCTGGCGCTTCACGCGCTCGGTCATTTGCCCGCCTTCTTCATAGCCTACATATCCCGGCGGTGACCCGATGAGCTTGGACACGGCGTGTTTTTCCATAAACTCCGACATGTCGAAACGGATGAGCGCCTTCTCACTGCCGAAGAGGAATTGCGCCAGGCTGCGGGCAACTTCGGTTTTGCCCACTCCCGTCGGCCCTAAGAACAGGAAAGAACCCACAGGCCGGTTGGGGTTTTTCAATCCGGCACGCGAGCGCCGAATGGCGCGGGCCAAGGCGGTAATCGCTTTCTCCTGGCTGATAATGCGCTTGTGCAGCTCTTCTTCAATCCGCATCAACTTGGCCATCTCCTCTTCCTTGATGGAGGTGACCGGCACTCCCGTCCAGCGGGAAACCACTTCTTCGATGTCTTCTTTCGCCACGGTGGCGCTGGAAGACTCGTCCAGGTTGTATTTTTCCCTCAAGGCCCTCAAATTTTCCCGTTCTTTGCGCTCCTCATCGCTATAGAAACGCGCTTTTTCAAACTCGTGGTTGGCGATGGCATTCTCCATGCGATGGACAATGAACTTGATCCTTTTCTGAATGTCCGCCAGCTCTTCGGGCAAACTGGTCTGCCGCAGTTTCACCCGCGCGCCAGCCTCGTCCAGCAGGTCAATGGCCTTGTCCGGCAAGTACCGATCCGGGATATAGCGGTTGGAGTGATAAACCGCCGCGTAGAGGGCTTCGTCGGTGTAGCTAACGGCATGGAACTTTTCGTAGCGATCTTTGACGCCGAACAGGATTTTGATGGTCTCCGTCTCATTCGGAGGCGGGACTTTTACGGCCTGAAATCGCCGCTCCAGGGAACGGTCTTTTTCGATGGATTTGCGGAACTCGGCGGGTGTCGTGGCTCCAATGCACTGGATTTCCCCGCGGGAGAGAGCCGGTTTCAAAATGTTCGCCGCATCGAGGGAGCCTTCCGCCGACCCTGCCCCAACCAGCGTGTGCAGCTCATCAATGAAGATGATGGCGTTCTGATTCTCCATCAATTCTTTCATGATGGTTTTCAGTCGTTCCTCAAATTGCCCTCGATATTTAGTTCCCGCAACGATCAGCGAAAGATCCAGTCCCAGAATTCGCTTGTCGGCCAGGAAGGAGGGAACATCGCCGTCGGCGATCCGCTGCGCCAGTCCTTCTACAATTGCCGTCTTGCCAACTCCGGGTTCGCCGATCAATACCGGGTTGTTCTTGGTCCGGCGGCAAAGAATCTGGATAACCCGTTCCAGTTCGCCTTCCCGGCCGACCAGTGGATCCAGCGAATTATCCATTGCCGCCTGGGTTAGGTCGCGGCTGAATTCGCTTAACAGAGAACTCTCTTTGGGGCGGGAGGCGGAAACTTTTTCCGTCTGAGAGCGGGCAATCTCCTCGCGAATAGTGGAAAGCCGCAGGCCTCGTTCCCGCAGGATTTCGGCGGCAAAGCACTTTTCTTCCCGCAACAGCCCCAGCAATAGATGTTCCGTGCCAATGTGCTTGTGCGAGAGCCGCTCTGCTTCTTCCGCCGCATACGCCAGGACTCGCTTGCACTCATGACTCAGCGGCAGATCCACCGAAGTCGAGACTTTTTCCCGAACAGTGGCATGCCCTTCGATCTGCTTTCGAATGGATTCAATGGAGGCGTGGGAGCGCAGAAACCGGTTCGTCAGAGCTTTATCTTCCCGCAAAAGACCCAGCAACAGGTGCTCCGTTTCGATATAAGGACTCCCAAACTGGCTAGCCTCATATCGGGCAAAGAAGATGACGCGCCGCGCTTTTTCTGTGTATCTTTCAAACATATTCACGTTCCTGATATCCCATTCTTGCAGGCCAGTGGGGATCACACTGCTTGGGGGGAAGAAACCTCATACAACCGCCTGTTCTCCAGTTTCAATACCCGGTCGCATCGCCGGGCCAAGTCCATGTTGTGGGTAACCAACACCGTTGTGATCCGGCCCTCTCGATGCAATCCTTGCATTAAGTCTATCGTCTGTTCAGCAGTTCTGGCATCCAGATTTCCGGTAGGCTCATCAGCCATTAACACTTTTGGTTCATTGACCAGCGCCCGAGCCAGCGCCACCCGTTGCTGTTCCCCTCCAGATAACTCTCCACTCCGGTGTGAAGCGCGGCCTCCCAAGCCAACCCGTTCCAGCCATCCCTTCGCGCGTTGCGCCGCCTCCCGATTCTCCATGCCTCCAATCAGAAGCGGCATCATAACGTTTTCCAGAGCCGTAAACTCCGGAAGCAACCAATGAAACTGCCATACAAAACCGAAGTCCCGGTTCCGCAGCGTATCCTTCTCTGTTTCGGAAAGTTGCGCATACGATTTCCCCTCAAAGTATATCGTACCCCCTGTCGGCTTGTCCAGCGCCCCCAGAACATGCAGCAACGTGCTTTTCCCGCTACCGGACTCCCCCACAACGGCAACCATCTCTCCGCTCTCCACCTCCAGTTGCAAGTGTTCTAGGACGACCAAGTCCAAGTCTCCGGAACGAAAAACCTTCGTCAGAGCCTCCGCCTGCAACACTGCCATCATTTATTTAGATGTAAATCTGCAAGAGTATGGTTCGAAAAAAATCGCGCCGCAACAGAAATCGAGGTTTTCTCTCCGCGCCGAAACGCCCAGGGTGCCTTAAACCTCTGCTGGAAGAATTATTCATAACGCAGAGCTTCCGCAGGAGCGATCGAAGTGGCATTGCGAGCCGGATACAGGGTTGTCAGAAAACTCACCAGCAAAGCGACAGCCGCCACCCAGAATCCATCCACGATTCTAGCATCAAAGGGCACATAGCTGATGGAGTAGATATTGGGGTCTAGCCGGAGCAAGTGATATTTCCCTCCTAGCCAGGAAAGTAGATATCCTCCCACCAAACCCAGGACTGTCCCGGCGGCCCCGATGATGACCCCCTGTAACAGGAAGATGTTGCGGATTTGCGCCCGTTTCGCTCCCATCGAAACCAGCACAGCGATGTCCCGGTATTTTTCCATGACCATCATCACCAGCGAGATCAAGATATTCAGGGCGGCGACAAAGACGATCAAACCAATGGTGATCACGGTGATGATCTTTTCAAATTGCAAGGCGCTAAAGATGGCGCGGTTCTGTTCCATCCACTGGCTGCTGGCATACGTCGGACCCGCTTTCTGTTCCATGAGGGTCGCGACCGCCGGCGCCTGGTATATGTCTTCCAATTTGAACTCCAGGACGGAGACCACATTGCCCAAGCCCAGCAATTGTTGGACAGCCTCCAGGCTGGTGAACGCCCAATTGGAATCAAAATCAAAGAAGCCGGAATCAAACACCGCCACAACGCGGAAATATCGATAGCGTGGGACCATGCCGAACGGCGTCAAGTGTCCCTGCGGGCTGGTCAACAGGACGTTATCGCCTACATTGGCCCCCAGCGAATCTGCCATCATCTTGCCGATCACGACTGGCGGTGCGGCGTTGGGAGCCACCGGTTCGCTGAGCGCTTCGATGGAACCCTCGCGCACCGTGGCCAGCAGGTTGCCCACACGTGATTCAGCTTCTGGGTCCACGCCCTTCAAAATCATCTGGCTGGAACGGTTGCCGTGCGATGCCAGCACGGTTCCGTATAGGGCCGGCGCCGATGCCACTACGCCGGGCGCGCCGGAGAGCTGCTGGAGTAATGAGTTCCAATCGCGGATCCCGCTCCCGTCCCGCCGTTGCAGGTTCACGTGCGCTGTGGCTCCCAGCAACCTTCCTTGCAGGTCTTGTCGAAATCCGTTGTTGATAGCTAGGGCCACGATCAGCGACATGACTCCGGCAGCGATGCCCAGCACCGAAATGGCCGTGATGACAGAAATCACCGCCACCTTGCGTTTGGCCCGTAAATAGCGCAATGCGACGAAAAACTCGAACTTCATCGGGGAACTACTCCACGAACTGTTTTGCTGATTCTATTCTACGGCAGAATTGCTGGCGGCATTCTGATGTCCAGCAGAATAAGGCAATACCCGGAATGGTTCCGAGGCCATGCCGTTCATTCTTTTTCCGCATCGGGAGAAATTTCCGGACGCAATAGGGGAAATAAAATCACGTCGCGGATGGAGCGGGAGCTAGTCACCAACATGGCCAGGCGATCAATGCCGATTCCCTCTCCCGCCGTGGGTGGCATTCCATAGGAGAGCGCCCGGAGGTAGTCTTCATCCATTTCGTGCGCTTCCAGATCTCCTTTTTCTTTGAGCGCGGCTTGCATTTCAAAGCGCCGCCGCTGTTCCTCGGGGTCATTAAGCTCGCTGTAAGCGTTGGCAATTTCCATTCCGCCAATGAATAGTTCGAAGCGTTCCACCCATCCCGGCTCATCCGGCTTGCTTTTCGCCAGCGGAGAGACCTCCACCGGAAAATCATAAATGATGGTCGGCTGGATCAGCTTTCGCTCGCAGACTGCCTCAAACAACTGCGCCAAAGCAGCGCCGTGCGAGAACTCCCCGGAGGGAGCCTCGCTGTTCGCAGGCACGGGCACTCGGTCTTCCTCCGGGTGAAGGCAGTTCCAGGTTTCGATCATGGCTACAGTCCGTCCTGGGTCTGCCAAATCGCTGAACTGGGGCCGGCTGGATTCCTCCGGCCAGAACTTGCTGATAGCCTCCCGCAGCGTAAATCGCGCGAAACGGCCCATGTCAATGGTTTGGTCGCCGAATAAGACTGTGGTTGTTCCACAAGTTTCCCGGACTACCTCTGGCAACAATTGTTCGGTCAAGTCCATCAAGTCGTGGTAGTCGCTGTAGGCCTGGTAAAATTCAAGCATAGTGAATTCAGGATTGTGCTGCGTGGAGACACCTTCGTTACGGAAGTTCCGATTGATTTCATAGACGCGATCCAATCCCCCAACAACCAGCCGCTTCAAGTACAGTTCAGGAGCGATGCGCAAGTAAAGGTCAATATCGAGGGCATTATGGTGAGTTCGGAAAGGGCGCGCCACGGCTCCTCCGGGCAGCGGCTGCATCATGGGCGTTTCCACTTCCACATAGCCGCGTTGTTCCAGAGCCGCACGCAGCGCCCGAATTAAACGGCTGCGCGTTAAAAAGACCCGGCGGACTTCCACATTGGCCAGCAAATCCAGATAGCGCTGCCGGTAGCGCACCTCCACATCCTGCAACCCGTGCCATTTTTCCGGCAGCGGCAGCATGGCTTTGGCGAGCAATGTCAACTCGCTGACATGCACGGATAACTCCCCCGTCTTGGTCCGAAACAGGTACCCTTCCACTCCCACAAAATCTCCCAAGTCCAGCAACTGATAGAGTTCAAATCCCCGGTCGCCGACCGCATCTTTTCGCACGTAGACTTGCAGGCGGGCCTCGCCCTGTGCCAAGTCTGCAAAACCCGCTTTCCCATGTCCGCGAATCGCTTGCAACCGGCCGCATACTCGCACGATTGATTTTTCTTGAGTCAATTCCTCAGCAGCTTTGGAAGAACAAACGGCCAAAACTTGCGCCAGGGTGTGGGTATAGCTAAAACGGTGCGGATAGGCCGGATAACCTAAGGACTCAATTCGCCGCAGCTTTTCCCGGCGTTGTTCCAAAAGCTCTTGTTCAAAAGACACGGAAGTTCCTTCGCCCTGCTCGTGTGGGTATTGCTCTACTCCGCTGGGCATGCTGCCATTCGGAGTTTGTCGGCCCGCGTGACGAGCAAGCCATTATAGGAAGCTCTAACGGAGGGCGTCAACGTGGAGGCAATAAGGAAATGACCGACTCGTTTGTTAGGGTCACTAAAGCACAAAAATCGAAAGAATAATGTCTGGATGGCCGACGCCAAGTTTCAGCCGCGCCGCGCCTTTCGCGCCGCTGGACGCAACGCCCGATTTGGTCGTTGGACAGTCGTGCCATGGCGGACGCTCAGCGCTTTGCACAGCGCCGCAGGCACCTCCAGCACGAAAAAACGCTTTGCCGAATACCCGTAGTCTTCGCCGCTTTCGTCAATCACACGAATATAGCCATGTTGGGCCGCTTTCGGGTCCGGTATTATTGGATACAGTTTTCCGATCTCGAGCGACGCAGGGTATCCTGCGTTGTCAATGCAGACTCCAAAATGTGTGGATCGTCTTGATTTGCTTTTCATGTTTTAATCCAGCAGAGGAA
>JACQGE010000103.1 GCA_016199675.1 Acidobacteriota bacterium
ACGCTCACCCGGAGATCGAGCTGTTTCTTCTTGCCGTTCTGGTGCATCCGGAGCATGATGCGGCCGTCCTGGGGGAGCCTTTTTTCAGCAATGTCCAGTTTTGACATAATTTTGAGGCGGGAAATAATGGCGTCCCGCATCTTTAATGGCGGGCTCATCACCGCCTGGAGCGCACCGTCAATTCGGAAGCGAATCCGGTACTCCTTTTCGTACGGCTCCATGTGAATATCGCTGGCGCCGCGGGTGAGTGCTTCCCGCAAGATGATATTGACCAGTTTCACCACGGGGGCTTCCGTAGCGGCTTTTTCCAATTCCCCCGCCGCCAGTTCCGTTTCCTCCGCCTCCAGCTCCAGGACTTCATCGCCTTCCCCGCCTAACTCCTCCATCGCTTTGGACAGCGCATCCCCTTGGACTTGGGCGTAAAACTTGTCGAGCGCTTCTCGGATGGAGCTTTCCGAGGCCACTACCGGCTCCACATTAAAGCCGGTCATGAACTTGATGTCATCCATGGCGAAGACGTTCGTCGGGTCCACCATGGCGATCGTCAGTGAGGAACCCACCCGGCTGAGGGGCACGATCTCGTATCGCCGCGCCGTTTCCTCCGGCACTAATTTGACGACTTCGGGATCCACTTCAAAATAGGAAAGATTAATGGAAGGAACACCATACTGGCGAGAGAGGAAAGTGGTGACATCCTCGTCGTTTACAAATCCCAATTTGACAAGAGAACTCCCCAGCCGCCCCCCGTTCTTCTTCTGCTGCTCCAGTGCCTGCGTAAGTTGGGTGGGGCTAATCAGGTTCTCTTTAACCATCAATTCGCCGAGTCGAGTTCCCGACATCCGTTATTCCTCGCAATGCATTCCCTGCATCTGCCTTTGAAAAAATTGGAGGGATAAGTCCTTCTGCATCCTAATCAAAAGTGACACCTGAGTCAAGCGCCTCTCCGGCAGTGTCGGTGTCTTCTCTACCTGTATATATGGCAAATGATACGTTGCGATTTCAGCGGCAATGCTGTGCGGGCAACAGAGTATAATCACCCAAAGGAAAATAAGGAAATCTTAGGGATATGTCGCTCAAATCTCTTCTGGCTACCAGCGATGACCAGGACGTGCTCGTTTCGGCGGTTGAAAGCCTGATGCGAGAGCAGGTTGGCTCTTTGCTAGCGATGAATGCCGACGAGTGGGGCTTCCCATGGGCTGTTTGGCAAATCCTGCGGGAAAACGGCGTTGTCTGTTTTCCATTTCCCTTGGAACACGGCGGCCTGAGTGGAAGCATGGTTGCCAATTGCCTGATCGTCAGCGAAGTAGCCCGCTACTCGGCGAATGTGGCGATGATTCTGGTTAGTAATCATTTGGCTGCCGTGCCGCTTCTTTCCGAGGGATCTCCGGAACAGAAAGAGAAACTTTTGCCCGACATCATCGCTGGCCGTTCTTTGGCCACCTTTGCCATTATGGAATTAGAACCGGAACCGGGGGGACTTCGAACCAGCGCCCGGAAAGACGAGGGGGAATATATCCTCAACGGGGCAAAACAATTGGTGACCAACGCCGAGGGGGCCCGCTGGCTGGTCATTTTCGCCAAAGAGCTGCCGACTTCCGTTCCCGGCAGCAGCAGTGTTTTCCTGGTCGAGCAGGGGACGCCCGGCCTTTCCATTCTCAAGAGGGAAGGAGAGATTGGCTACCATGGCTTCTCGACCAGCGGGTTGATTCTGGAGGAATGCCGCATCCCGGAGTCAAACCGCATTGGTCAGGCTGGTGAAGGAGTCAGTCTGCATACCCAAATCACGAATTGTAGCCGTCCCTTGTTGGCTGCCCTAGCTGTTGGCTTATGCCAGGGCGCTTTGGATACTGCCGTTTTATATGCCCGCGAGCACAAACAATTCGGGAAGCGAGTGGCTGAATCGGAGAGCGCGCGTCTGAAACTGGCGGATATGGCGATTGCCGTCGAAGCCGCTCGCGGGCTGATGGTGCGCGCAGCGGCCGCCTTTGACCAGCGCAGTAATGAGTTGACCAAGCTCGGAGCCGCAGCCAAATGCTTCGCCACCGATACGGCCATGCGTCTGACGATTGATTGCGCTCAGATGCTGGGCGAAGCGGGCTACCTGCACCGCTTTCCCCTGGAGCGACGAATCCGCCAGGCAAAGTTGATGCAGATTTTCGAAGGGGGGAATGAGTCCCAGCGCCTCACGGTCTCTCGCGCACTCCTATAAACGGCACTTCCCCCGGCTAGCCCCCTTCGCTGCTATAATAAAAAGGGCGGAGTCGGGAAAATGCCCTGGCAGAGATTCTGATCAATGCTTCTCTTCCGAAAAAGCACAAACGTCGTAGGGGTTCGGGGCTTCTGGAATTGGTGAGGCAGACGTGCAGCAAATCACAACCTCCCATCTGATGAAGATGAAACAGAAGGCAGAGAAGATCGTGATGATCACTGCCTACGATTATCCCACCGCCTGCCTGGTGGATGAGGCTGGAGTGGATGTGGTGTTGGTGGGAGACTCCCTGGGCATGGTCGTCTTGGGCTATGACACGACCTTGCCCGTGACGCTCGCGGAGATGATCTATCACACCAAGGCGGTGGCTCGCGGAGTCAAGCGGGCTCTGCTGGCGGTGGATATGCCTTTTATGACTTATCAGACTGGCCCTACGGACGCTCTGCATAATGCGGGGCGGCTGATGCAGGCGGGAGCTATGTCCGTAAAGCTGGAAGGGGGAATCGAAATCTGCCCGCAAGTGCAGGCCCTGGTGACGGCAGGGATTCCCGTGATCGGCCATCTCGGGTTGACTCCCCAGTCTATCCATGTGTTTGGGGGATACAAATTGCAAGGCCGCGACGAGGTTGCGGCTCGCAAAATGCTGGCCGACGCCAAGGCCCTGGAGGCCGCTGGAGCTTTCGCGGTGGTGCTGGAATGCGTCCCGGAAGACTTGGCCGCGAAAATTACCGCCAGCCTCGCGATTCCTACAATCGGAATCGGCGCGGGCTCTCATTGCGACGGCCAGGTGCTGGTCCTGCATGATTTGTTGGGCATCGCCGGAAAGGTAAAGCCGCGTTTTGTCAAACAGTATGCGCGACTGGGACCAGCGATCCGGGATGCCGTCGAGGACTACGCCCGCGAAGTCCGCGATGGCAAATTCCCTGCCCCAGAACATTCTTTCCTTTCCGAAGATACCGTGGCTCACTCTTACCCGATCCCCGAAAAAACATGACGGTTGTGCTTTCGACGATTTCGGCGGCCCGCCAGTGGATGCGCACCGAGCGCTCCGCAGGCAAAACCATCGGCCTGGTTCCCACGATGGGCGCGTTGCATGAAGGCCACCTGAGCCTCTTTCGCCAGGCGCGGCAGCGGTGTGATTGCGTGATCGCCTCCATTTTCGTCAATCCATTGCAATTTGGGCCTACGGAAGATTATGACCATTATCCACGAAACCTGGATCACGATATGACCCTGGCGGAACAGGAAAAGCTGAATGCGATTTTCCATCCTGAAGCGCGCGAAATGTATCCCCAGCCCCCGCAAATCACAGTTTCTCCGGGAAGATTCGGCGAACTCCTTTGCGGAGTTTCGCGACCCGGCCATTTCCAGGGTGTCGCAACTGTGGTGGCGAAACTCTTTAACATCCTTCAGCCGAATGTGGCTTTCTTTGGGCAGAAAGACGCTCAACAGGCTATCATCGTACAGAGAATGGCTCAAGATTTGAATTTCCCGGTGGCAATTGAAATTTGCCCGATTGTGCGCGAGCCAGATGGCTTGGCGATGAGTTCACGGAACCAGTACTTGAACGCAGCAGACCGTGTGCGAGCGACCGTGCTTTATCAGGCGTTACGGCGCGCGGAGAGGCTGATCCGTTCCGGGGTGCGCGATGCTATCCAGGTGGAGCGGGAAATGCAAGAAGTCATCGCCACCACGCCGGGCGTAGAGTTAGATTATGCCCGCGTAGTCGATCGCCAAAGTCTGCAAGATGTGTCGGAAGTGACGGGTGAAGTGCTGCTCGCAGTGGCTGCGCGTTTCGGCAGGACCCGTCTGATTGATAATATGATCGTGGTGCCAGAAGGATAGGGAGGAGACCATGTTGCGGACGATGATGCGAGCCAAACTTCACGGAGCCACTGTAACCCAAGTGGACTTACATTACGTGGGGAGCATCACGCTGGACGCAGAGCTAATGGAAAAGCTCGACATCTTGCCGAATGAACGGGTCCAGGTTCTGAACGTGAACAACGGGGCGCGCCTGGAAACCTATGTAATTCCCGGGGAGAGGGGTAGTGGCGTGGTAGGGCTGAACGGGGCAGCGGCACGACTGGCTCAGTTAGGCGACAAAATCTTGGTCGTAACTTATGCCCTGATGAGTGACGAGGAAGCCCGCAGCCACAGGTCAAAAGTAGCCGTGTTGGATGATCACAACCGCATCGCGGAAATCCGTCAGGATGTGGAAATAGTAGTTCCTAGGATGCCATGAAAGTAAAGCGGCTCCCGCAGAACGTCATTCTATCTACACAGCCATTTTGCGGCGGTCGTTTTTCGGAAGAGAGGCAGTCGTGCGGATTACGAACGTCACTACCCGCAGCGGGGATGAAGGGAACACAAGCCTAGCCAGCGGCGACCGTGTCAGCAAGGCTTCTCAACGAGTCTGCGCTTATGGAGATGTGGATGAGCTGAACTCTTTTCTGGGTCTAACTCGCTCGCGGATTGTGGACGGAGAGCTTCAGCAATTGCTGGAACGGATTCAGAATGATCTTTTCGTCCTGGGAGCCGATCTGGCCACTCCTGTTCCCGAATCGGGAAGCAACAAGCCTGATCCAGTTCGTCGGACTTCCTCCGCCGAGATCGAAAACCTGGAAAAAGCGATCGACCAATATAACAAAACCTTACCTCCCTTGGAGGAGTTCATTCTCCCAGCAGGCAGCGAAGCAGCCGCGCTACTACACGTGGCCCGCGCCGTAACGCGCCGGGCCGAACGACAAGCGGTTCATCTGGCCCAGGCGGAACATATTAACCCCCACGTGGTCATTTATCTGAACCGTCTTTCCGATCTTCTGTTTGTCTTGGCCCGCGTGGTCAACCGCCAGAGCGGTTCTAAGGAAGTCTTCGCAAAATTCACCTAACTGATTGTCTTCCTTTCCAAAAAGTCGTTGCAAAAATATTGCTTAAACGAGATACTGTTAGCCAAATAAATCAGGCGGGAAATGCATGGCGCACATCAGAATCCCTAAAGCCTGGGATATTCCTGAGCAAGAGGCCACTTCAGAACATGTTTATCTGAACCGGAGAAAGTTTTTGGCTGCGATGGGCATTACAGCAGCGGTCCAGATTCTTCCTCGCCGCCTCCAGGCAGCCGAGAATAGTCTTTATCCAGCCAAACGGAACCCCCGCTTTCTTCTCGACCGAACGATTACGGACGAGAAAGCAGTTACTCACTATAACAACTTCATAGAATTTAGCGATGAAAAGGATCAAGTGTCGGTGTTGGCTAGCGGCCTCCAAACCGACCCCTGGACGGTCCTGGTGAGTGGCTTGATTGACAGGGCGCAAACGTTCGATATTCCGAAGTTGACTCGCCTCATCCCGCTGGAAGAGCGTCTCTACCGCCACCGCTGCGTAGAGGGTTGGTCAATGGCGGTACCGTGGATTGGGTTTCCGCTGAAAGCGCTGATTGATCTGGTACGCCCGAAACCAGAAGCGAAATATGTGCGCTTTCTCAGCTTCTACCGTCCGGATGAGGCGCCGGGGCAAAAAAGAATGACCTCTTATCCCTGGCCCTATTCCGATGCCCTGACAATGGCCGAGGCGATGAACGAATTGACATTTCTGGCGACTGGACTCTACGGCCACGAACTCCCAAAGCAGAACGGCGCGCCCATCCGCCTGGTTGTGCCCTGGAAATTTGGCTTCAAGAGCGTTAAATCAATTGTGGCAATAGAATTCCTGGATTTTCTGCCGAAGAAGCCCCTGACTTACTGGCACGACTCATCGTATGGAAGCGATTTCTTCGCCAATGTAGACCCACAGGTTATGCATCCCCGCTGGTCTCAAGCAACAGAACGATTGATAGGAACAGGCGAGGTGCGGCCTACGCTCCCTTATAATGGCTATGGAGCGTTTGTTGCGCATCTTTACGCCAAGCCGTAACACCCTGTTGGCGCTTGTGTTCCTCTCCAGTCTACCGTGGATGGTTGGGTGTGTTTTCTTCCGAGGCCAGCAGTATCACCATTTCACCACTCCCACACCATTGCCGGAAGGACACACGCTGATCCTTGGTTTCTTGGGAGGGCGGGACTCCTGGAACGACTCCAAGCGCAGTGTACGAAAGCTCGCTCTGAAACTCCGCTCGATGAACCTGCCGAATGTGCAAATTGAGACAGTAGAAAACAAGGAACGCGAATTGGCGATCCGCCTCATCCGCAATGCCCTGGATCGCAATCAGAATGGAGCTCTCGAAGAACATGAAAAAACTTCAGCGAGGTTGATTCTGTACGGGCAAAGTTTTGGCGGGGCGGCGGTCGTGAAAGCGGCTCGCGAGCTAAGCCAGATGGATGTTCCTGTCTTACTAACCATGCAGGTGGACAGCGTCGGTCGCAATGACGCCCAGATTCCCTCCAATGTCGGCTGTGCAGCCAATCTTTTCCAGAAAGACGGCATCCTGATTCATGGAGAGCCGGAAATCGAGGCTGAAAATCCTGCCCGAACCTACATTATCGGGAATTTCCGATACGACTATAAAAACAAGCAATTTGATTTATCCCAGTTTTCGTGGTGGAAGAAAGTGTTCCGCGTCGCTCATCTGAAGATGGAGGTTGATCCTGCGGTTTGGGCTAAAGTGGAAGAGATGGTCGTGGGAGCAGTTCGCGGCGGGAGTTGCGAAAATCTCTGAACAACAGGGGTAAGTTTACCCTGTGTGGGACAGCCTTTCTTATGCCGGGACGAAGTAAACGTCGGTCGCCTTGAATTTGGAGTTGCGCAGGAATTGCGCGCAGACTTTCATCCCAATCTGGATTCCATCCTGGGACAGGCCAACCAGCCGCGCTAGCAGCAAGGTATCCACATCCTGAAACTCAATCAAAGCCAAGCTGAACGGAGTCTCTTTCAGAAAGGCTTGGCTGCCGTAGTAGCAAGTAGTCCAGGTGTGGATGCGCCCTTCCAGCGGCAAATCAATCCATTTGGTCGGTGATCCGCATTCCAGGCAGTAGGCGCGCGGCGTGGCAAAGCAATGCTTGCACTTTAGGCACTCGCTCCCCAGGAGCTTGCCTTGCGAGAGGCCAATGAAAAACGGCGAGTCCTCGGCGTAGCTGTGGATGTAGTCAATCTCGTAGTGGTCTTTGACAATCAGCGGGTCGGTGTTGAAGACGACCGTGCCTTCTTCGGTCTCGGGCAGGCGAATCTTCTTGGCATTGACCGCCGCCGCTTTATCCGGCTTCGCGCCGCCCTTTTTCTGATTCTTATCGGCTTTGGTCTTCGCTCGGCGTACCGGCATACTTCGCAGCCTCCTTCCGCTTATCGTAAAATTCATAGTACGACAAAGAAAAGTTTAGCCATCACATACGCGATTTCCAGCCCGCCTGGTATTTCGATGAATCACGGGATACCGAGTCGGATGCGTAACGATGTTGTCAAGCGCTGATTGAACGGCTGCAAAGAAGTCATCCCCCAGGCCAGTACGCTGGCGCTCGTACCACAGAAACGCTTCCTCAATATCCGCGGCGGCGGCGGCAGCCGGGCGGAGGATGGGCCTCATCACCGGGCGCGCTCGCGAATCCGGCGGAGCACTTCATCCCAGGGGATGCCGGTGGGTCCCTCTCGATCCAACTCATCGAGCCGCCGGTCCAGCTCTTCCCGTTGCGCGTTGGTCAGGGAGATTGCCTCGGGCGTCGCTGAGAGACTCTCCCAAAGCGCATCCAAGAGTTGGAGCCGTTCTTCGAGACAGACTGGCAATGTCTATGGCTGCCATGTCATTTATTATACCGCTGTTTTGTTCCGCCTCTTATGCCGACGCAATTCGGTAGCCACGGCCTTCTTTCGCCTCTTCGGGGTCCTTCGAGGGCATTCATTCGGGGTTGGATTTGAGAGAACTCTTCAGGGGTGCCATGATGTCAGAAAGCTCTTTCGGCGCATCCATTATTAATTGGATTATGGAATTCATTTTTTCAATCGTCTGTTGGAAGAATGGTTTTTCCGCTTCTACGGTTTTCACGAGTTTTGTCAAGACGGGTAGCTGCTCTCGTAGTCGAGCGGCTTCCTGACTATGCTCAAGGATATATGTTTCCCATGTGATTTGCTCAATCAGTTCTAGTCCTTCTTTGGCTAGGGCACGAACGAGAAGAGCCTGTGGGAGTTCGTCAGCCATGACAAGTAAGACTTGCTCCAGAGGTCTTCCTTGCAAGAGGGAGTCGTAGTTTAGAAAGTGATCAGCCATCTCGCCGAGCGAGTGAGAAACCACCTCAAACCGTTGGGCTGCATGCGCCGCTCGCTCAAAGCAGTTCCGTGTACTAAACGCTGAGTCGGATGACATACGGTTGCTCCGTTCGCTGGTTATCCTTCGCCTCCACTCATCAACTCCGGGACGTGTTCGTCTTCGTAGCGTTCAATCAGCACGCCCACCACTTCCATCAAGGACGCTAAGGGATGTTTCTCGTCCTCTCCGACTTCATCTATTAAGCGATCCAGGAAAGCGACCAGCCGCCGGTATTCCGCCTCGGTATGGGGAACGGAGACTGCCTTGGCTAGCTCCGTCCAATGCGCGGTTACAGTCGAGACATTAGGCTTTGCCATGTCCACCTTACTCCTTCCATTTGCCTGCTTCATATTCGGTGTGAGTTAACACGGCACGAATATAGACGCGGCGACGATTATAATGAATGGCTGCCACCAAACGAGCTTTATTGCCGCCAATATTAAAGACGCTCAATTTTCCCACCTGGTCTGCGGCGGGGAAAACCTTCCGAACTTCCACAAAGGAAGAGAAGTTGCTGCGTTTCATCTCGTTATACCAGTGTTGCAACGCGCTACGGGTTTCCGGATGGCGGACACTGAACTCATTCAACCGCTTCCGGGTGATGATATGCATCTCGTTCCAGCGGTTATCCGATCCGGCATATTCTGTCCTACACCAACACCTCACTCACCACCAGCCGCAATCCGGGCAGCAGGGAGGTTTCCACTTTTTCGCCGGAGGAAAATTTCCGGGCCAATTGCAGCTTGTCGTCCCGGTGCGCATAAACTTCGCTGGTCTGCGTTTCCGGGTCCACGATCCAGTATTCCTAAACGCCGAATTGCGAATAAGCCGTCATTTTCTTGCGCAGGTCTTTATAGAAGGTGCTGGGCGAGAGAACCTCCACAACCAGGTCCGGTGCGCCTTCTATGGCTTCTTCCTTTACGATTCCCAGTCGCGAACTGCTGATGAACAAAACGTCGGGCTGTACCACCGTGTGTTGGTCAAAGAGGATGTCCACCGGAGCGATGAAGACTTCACCTAAGTTGTTCTTCTTTACATGAGTGTCCAATTCTTCGGCAACCCGCAGGACAATCTTTTGGTGCTTGGGCTTCGGTGCAGGGGTCATGAACAGCTCTCCGTCAATCACTTCGTACTGCTTGCCATCGTCGGGCAGTAGGCAATACTGGTCGTAGGTCATTTTGGTTGTGGCTTGTCTCATGCCCTTATTGTAACCCTTAAAACGCCCGTTCCAGGATGGTGCAGGTGATGTAAGTGCCTGTTCCGGCGTGGCTGTGGATGAGGCCGCGCATGGGGCGGCTCTTCGACTTAGGTTTCACCTGAATAAAGCCGTCGCTGTTGTTGTGCTTGGCGATGGCCCCTTGAAGCTGCCAGAAAGCAAAGACGGCTTGCATCAGGCCCGTGGCTCCGACGGGATGACCGCAAGCGAGCAGGCCGCCGGACGGATTCACCGGCATTTTCCCGCGCAGTTCCGAAGCGCCGGACTCAATGAAGTGCCCCCCCTCGCCATAGCGGCAGAGGCCCAGGTCTTCGTAGGTTTGGATTTCGCTTGACGTATAGGCGTCGTGCAACTCAATGAAATCCAATTCTTCGACGGGATTGCGAATCCCGGCTTTTTCATAAACCATTTTGGCGGCCGAACGGCCGGCGCGAAAAGAATGTACGCCGGGGTATTTCAGCTTCTTGTACCACTTGGCTTCCTCATGAGGCAGGAGGATTACTCCACCGTGAGGACGGTCGGCCATGCGCATGGCGTCGGAGCCTGCTCCAATGCCCGCAATCCTCACGGGCCGATCTGTCATGCGTTCGGCAATTTTTTCGTTGGCCAGGATGCAGACTGCCGCGCCATCGGACATCGTGCAAATATCGAGTTCCGTTAACGGATAGGCTACCATCGGCGCACGCCGCACGTCTTCGATAGTCAGGTTCAGGTGCTTCTGCGCCCAGATGTTGTGCAGAGCATTCTTGTGATTCTTGATCGAGACCTTGGCCAGTTGCTCCACCGTGGTTCCGAACTCGTGCATGTGGCGTACGACCATCATAGCGTAGTAGCCGCTGTAGAAACCGCCGACAGGGTAGTCGAAATTGGTGTCGGAAGCCAGGGCAATGAATTCGTTTCCTTTCCAGGTGTTCACGCGAGACATGGTTTCAAATCCCATCGCTACAACGCAATCCATCCACCCGCTGGCCACGTGCCGGTAGGCTTCCTGGAAGCATAGACCACCGGTGGCTCCTCCACCTTCTACGCGGATGGTCGGTTTGGGAACCAGCCCGCACATGTCCACGGCCATCACTCCAGCCTTCAGTTGGCGCGTGAAATGATCGGAAAAATAGCTGACCACAGTCCCGTCAATGTCGTTCTTGCGCAGCTTGGGAACATCCCGCATGGCATAGTCGAACGCTTCCTTCACCATGACCCGGAAGCTCTTGCGCGACTCCGACTTGCGGAACTTGGTAATGCCACCCGAAATCATATAGACAGGTCTCATCGGTTCTCCTTCTTGATCCCGCTGCCCCCAGAGGGCGGGAGCACGGGAATCACCGGGCAGCGTCAGACCTTCTGGCGGACGTGGGTGCGGATGAATTCGACAATGCTTTCCAACGACGAGCCGGGCTGAAACACTCCGGCCACTCCCAGGGCTTTCATTTGCGGCACATCGGCATCGGGCACAATCCCTCCGAGGACGACGAGGATATCTTCCATGTGCTGTTCTTTCAAGAGGGACATCAGCTTGGGAACAATGGTGGTGTGGGCGCCGGAAAGGATGGACAAGCCAATCACATCGGCGTCTTCCTGGAGCGCGGCGTTGGCGATCTGTTCCGGCGTCTGGCGCAAGCCGGTGTAGATGACTTCCATCCCCGCATCTCGCAAAGCGCGGGCTATCACTTTTGCGCCCCGGTCATGGCCATCCAGACCTGGTTTGGCCACGATTACCCGGATTCTTTTTTCGTTCCTGCTCTCCATTCTTTCGCCTGTTTACCTGCCGAGAATCGTTTACTCGGTTTCCTCGTAAGCATCAATTACGCACGATTGTTCCAAGTAATGCGCGACCGCATATTCAGCCAGCAAATGATTTTCCACTTCGATCAATGCGCCGCACCATTCTCCGTCCCGATGCGGCTCGTGCGGAGCGTGCTCGCAGGAACCACTGGAGCCTTCCTCCGGCCCAAACACCCCCCCAAGAATTTCGGAGAAATGTCGCAGATCTTTCCAAGCTGCATCTCCGATGGTTCCGCCAATGTCAATCTTTAACCGGACTCGCCGCACCTTATGCTCCGAGGATGGCAGGCTTACCGACAAACGGCTCCCTGCGACGCTGATGAGACCAGCTTGGCGTATTTGGCCAGAGCACCCGTTCGGAACTTCGGTGGCGGTGGTGTCCAGCGGCTCAACCGGCTTTTCAGCTCCTTTTCTGTCAAGTTAACAGATATGGTGCGGTTCACAGCATCTACTGTAATCCGGTCTCCGTCTTTCAGCGCAGCAATAGGGCCCCCCACCGCTGCCTCGGGGGCCACATGGCCCACCATCAGCCCATGCGTAGCGCCGGAGAAGCGTCCGTCGGTCATCAAGGCGACCTCGTCTCCCAAACCTTCGCCATAAAGGGCCCCGGTCACGGCTAGCATCTCGCGCATTCCCGGCCCGCCCTTGGGGCCTTCATAGCGGATCACCACTACGTCGCCGGCGCGAATCTTCCCCTTGAGAATGGCTTTCATGGCGTCTTCTTCGCAATCAAAGACCCGCGCCGGGCCTTCGTGATAGAGATTCTTTACGCCGGCGGTCTTGAGCACGCCGCCCTCGGGGGCGAGGTTTCCTTTAAGCACCATCAGCGTGCCCGTCGGCGCAATGGGAGAGGAAACGGAATGGATTACCTCTCCGGTCCCATCCACTTTTACGCCCTTCAAGTTCTCCTTGACTGTCTTTCCGGTCACGGTCAAGCAATCGCCGTGGAGCAATCCGGCATTGAGGAGTACCTTCATCAAGACGGGCACTCCGCCCGCGCGGTCCAGATCGACCATCACAAATCTTCCGCCAGGACGCATATCGCCAATATGGGGCGTGCGACGGCTAATGCGGTCCATGTCATCGAGGGTGAGCGGAACCTCGGCTTCGCGGGCAATAGCCAGCAGATGCAGGACAGCATTCGTCGAGCCGCCCGTAGCCACCACCACGGTGATTGCATTCTCAAACGCCTTCCGCTTTAGGATGTCCCGTGGCCGGATTCCTTTCGCAAGCAAATGCATCACCGCTTCACCGGATTGGAAGCTGGCTTCCTGGCGGCGCTCATCCACTGCCGGGATGGAGGCCGTGCCGGGCAGGGAAAGGCCCATGGCTTCGATAGCTTCTGCCATCGTATTGGCTGTGTAAAGTCCGGCGCAAGAACCCGCGCCAGGGCACGCAGCGTGCTCCAGACTGCTCAACTCATCCAAAGTCATCTTGCCCCTGGCGTGCGCGCCCACCGCCTCAAAGACGTCCTGAATCGTCACATCCTTGCCGCAATACTCGCCCGGCAGGATGCTGCCGCCATAAAGAAACACACCGGGGATGTTCAAACGAGCCAGCGCCAGCACCATGCCCGGCAGGCTCTTGTCGCAACCCGCGATGGTGACCAAGCCATCAAAGCGTTCTGCTACGGCCATTAGTTCCACGGAATCGGCAATCACTTCGCGGCTTACCAAAGAGGCTTTCATTCCTTCGTGTCCCATGGAAATGGCGTCGCTGACCGCAATGGTGCCGAACTCAAACGGAGTGCCCCCCGCCGCCGTTACGCCTTCTTTAGCCTTCTTGGCGAGGTGGTTCAGGTGGAAGTTGCACGGGGTAATCTCATTCCAACTGCTGGCGACGCCGATGTGCGGACGTGCAATCTGCTCGTCGGTGAAACCCATGGCGTGGAACATCGCCCGGTGCGGCGCGCGCTCCGGGCCGACCGATACTTCCGAACTGCGGTGCTTCATCTTGCGGTCCGTCTTCATTGGGATACCTCACAATTTGGGATAGTAGTGCCCGAAAGTTTGAACAGTTTCATAATTGGCGCAGACCCAACCGAAGCGATTGCCCGCCTGCTTACGCGCGCGGGTCCGACTGGCGTCTTCTCAAAAGTCTACACCATTAGCGAAACGGGTCTAAAACGATACAGTATAGCGCAAAAGGCAGGGTCAAAAGGACAGTCGCAGGGCGAACTGGATTTGCCGCGCCGTCGAGGATGTCTTGTCCACTCTTCCCGCGCTGGCACCCGCCTTGGGGCTATCGGGGTCACCGGTAAGGACCACCACGCCAGTGGACGTATTCTTGCTGAAGTTGGTGTGATTGGGAAGATTGAAAATCTCGGCTCGAAATTCCAGCCGCCGTCTGCTGTCGATGGAAAACTCTTTCTGCAAGGAGATATCCATATTGAACTCACCGGGTCCGATCACCGTGTTCCGCCCAAGGTTACCCAGCGTGCCCTTCGGGGGAGCGCTGAATGCGGTAACATCAAAATACCTCAGGCGGTCGCCAATAACTGGGTTGTTGCTCCGCCCCGGAACTAAATTAGGCCGGGTGGCGGAAAACAAGTAGCCGTCTTTCCGAAGACGCACCTCAATGCTATACGGCGTCCCTGCACGGCGGGACATGATGCCTCCCACGCGCCATCCCCCGAACACAGTAGAAAGGAAGCCAGAGTTCAGCCAAGCGCGACCCTGTCCGAAAGGAAGACTGTAGAAATAACTGACCACGAAACGATGGCGAATATCAAAGTCAGAAAGACCCCTATCTAAAGTTCTCCTTAAGCCGTACTGACTGGAAGTTGACGACTCCACGGCGTCGCCCCCGGATGAGGATGCGTCGTCGACGGACTTGCTGAGCGTGTAACTGGCCTGCACAGAGTTCCCGCGGCTAGACCGTTTACTCAGAGAGAGCTGCAAGGAATTGTAGAAGGACTGCGCGTCGCTGCCGAGCATCGTAATGGCGCCAAAGGCAGGGTTCACCCGATTATCGGGACCCCTCGGATCGTAGGGAGGGAAAAAAAGAGACCCGTCCGGCTGGACGACCGGCACCGGGGCCAAGTTCATTTCGTACGTGCGGAACAGATGATTGCCGCGCGCACCCACATACGACGCCTGAGTCCGCCATTCGCCAGGAAGTTGATGTTGGATTGAGAAGTTGTACCGTAACACCATCGGAGTGGTCAAAGCGGAGTGGTCCAGCACTTGCGCCAAATTGGAGGGTGTCCCGTCTTTCGCTGCATCCAAAGCATTGAGGAACGTATCGGGAGGAGGGGAATAAGTAAAATTTTGCTTGACGATGACGGTGTAAAACGGAGCCGAATTTTTTCGCGCATCCACGACATATTCCAGCAGTTGATCATAGTAGATGCCGAAGCCGGCGGTGATCACGGTATTGGGAGCGGCAGCCGGCGCCCAGGTGATTCCGAGACGGGGCGCAAAATTCCGGACCGACGGATTGTGATCCAGGAAAGGCCCTTTTCGCATCTGGGAATCGCGCGCCGGATCGAGGAGGGAGGCAGTCCTTTCCCGCGTGTCATGAATGAGCGTGGCTAATTCGTATCGGAGTCCCAGGTTTATCTGCAAATCAGAACTCACGTTGTAGCTATCGTGGACATAGAGACCCGCCAAGGTTTGTCGAAACGCCCGACTGTTATTGGAATCCGGCAATGCTACGGTCAGCGAAGTTCCGGGGCCTCCTCCTGCCAAAAAACTCTCGATACTGTTGAAGACCCAGGAACCGCCCTTATTCCAACTGGAGGAGGTATCCCAACGATAGCGATGCAGTTCCATGCCAGTTTTGATGGCGTGCGCCCCTCTCTCCACCAGCAAGTCTCCCGCAAATTGGAAGGTATTCCCCGTATTGGTCTCCGGCGCAACCAAATTATGACCGAAACCCGTCATGCCGGGCAAACGCAGGGTCCCAAATTTGGGAGCATCGGGAACGAAATACAAAGAGGTTGGAATGTCAATGGTTGAACGATTGTCTGTAGCGATCGCCGGTCTGGTATAGCCAAACCGCAGCGAAGTCAGGAGCCTCGGGCTAAAGATGTGCGATTCCACCAGCGTAAGGTATTGCTGGCGGCTATTGTTCAAGACGGAGAAATCTACGGCCCCTTGTGCGGCAACACTGGTCGCGTCGTCAAAGGTATAACGGGTGAAAAAGCTATCCCGGTCGGAAATCTTGTGGTCCACGCGCACGGTGAAAAAATTTTCATCCGTCGGCAAGAACCGCACGCCTTCGTATTCGGCCATACCCCTGCCAATCAGCTGACCTGTCGGAATCGGGATCAGTTTCAGGTAAGGCACCACGTCCGGGTTTACATCCACTTGGGTCACTTTAGTGACACCTCCGTCGGTGTCCGTAATGATCCCTAGCCGTGCCTGCTGATCCGGGTAGTAGTCGATATTGCTTTCGCTCAGTCGGTCGCGCATGGCCTCGAAGCCTGCCATAAAAAATGTCCTTTCCTGCCTGATGGGACCTGTGAGAGTGAAGCCAAATTGGTTCCGCTTAAAGGGGGGAGGTTCTGGTCCGAAATCGAAAAAATTGCGGGCATCGAGCTTGCTGTTGCGGAAATATTCAAACAGGTTGCCGTGGAATTCCGGCGTCCCGGAACGCGTAATCGAGTTCAGTACGCCGCCGCTGCCCCGACCGTAATTCGCTCCGTAGTTGGCGCTAAAAACCTGAACCTGCAAAACCGCATCGGAGCCCAATTGCACTCCGGCTGCGCTCTGAGGCACTCGGTTCTGCGAATCCATGATATTTGTGCCGTCCAGCAAAAAACTGTTCGACGTAGAGCGGCCCCCGACAACATTTAATCCGCCGCCGCTAGTTCCCCGGGAAGCAGAGGCAGAAGAGGAATTGCTGATGCCGCCTTGGAGAGTGGCCAACTGGCTATAGCTGCGGCCATTTAAGGGAAGACCGACCAGTTGACTTTCATTAATCTGGCTCGCTGTGCTGTTCGTGGCGGCGCGAGAATCCTCGGAATCAGCCGCTTCTGTTTCTGGCTTCTGCTGGATTGCGGCGGCGTCCTGGCCCTCTGGCCTAGAAGCCAAACCGTTTTGCGCAAAGGCCGTCCCGCCAAACCATAAAGCCACCACAGCCAAGGTCATTACTTTGCAAATCCATTTTTGCTTGTCTATGGCATCCCGCCAGAACCTGGGCATAATTTTGAACCTCCTCACAGAGGAAAAAAAACGAGATGAATACCCGCCTGCAATTTCCCAAAGGGTGTCGGCATTATACATCGGATTCATCTCCCGAGGAATGACAGCCTCTTGTGGGTAGTGCAAACTGCACCACTCCCTCTTGCGGGACAGGCCGCCAAGACGGTTAAGCAAGTTGCGAAATGGATGCCGGCTGACCACCCTGTCAATCTTTATCCTCAGGTTGTGTTTGGAGGGCGGAGACTTTATTCTGGCAAAGGAAAGCGAAGGCCGAAAATCGCAATCCTTCGCAGGAGAATAGCCGGCTTCGAGAAGCTAGATGATCATCGAGCGCATCACGTTACGGGAGATCCAAATACCTCTGGTCTCCGCGTTTGAGACTAGCTTCGGAGCCACGATCCGCCGCCGCATTCTCCTGGTGGAAGTACTCGGAGAGGGCGCGGTCGGCTGGGGAGAAGTGACTGCCGGGGAAACTCCTTTCTACAACGAGGAGAACACCGACACCGCTTGGATCATCTTGAAGGACTTTGCCATTCCTCGGCTGCTGGACACGCCATTGATTTCGGCGGCTGCGGCCACGCCATGCTTCCAACAAATTCGCGGGCACCACATGGCCACCGGAGGTTTGGAGGCAGCGCTTTGGGACTGGGAATCGCGATTGTCCGGCCGCCCGCTGTTTGATTTGCTGGGCGGGACACGGCGGGAGATTCCCTGCGGGGTCTCCATCGGCATCCAGAAAAGCGTGGAAGAATTGCTCCGGAAAATCAGGGTGGAGGTCGCGGCTGGTTACCAGCGGGTCAAGATCAAGATCAAACCGGGATGGGACGTTGATGTGCTGGAGCGGGTGCGGCAGGAGTTCCCAAGCCTGCGGCTGATGGCGGACGCGAACGGCGCATATACGCTGGCGGATCAGGAGCACCTGAAGCTGCTGGATCGCTTTTACCTGATGATGCTGGAGCAGCCGCTGGCCTACGACGACCTGCTGGACCATGCGCGGCTGCAACAGGCGTTGGAAACGCCCATCTGCTTGGATGAAAGCATCCGCACGGTGCGCACCGCCGAGCAGGCCATGGCCATTGGGGCTTGTCGCATCGTCAACATCAAGCTAGGCCGGGTGGGAGGACATAGAAATGCCCGTCAGATTCACGACTGCTGCCAGGAGGCGAACGTTCCGGTCTGGTGCGGAGGGATGCTGGAGTCCGGCATAGGGCGCGCGCATAACATTGCGTTATCCACCTTGCCCAACTTCGTTCTTCCAGGAGACGTATCGGCGAGCAAACGGTACTGGCAGCAGGATATCATCACGCCGGAAGCGGAAGTGACCCCGCAAGGAACCATCCTCGTTCCGGAAAGCCCTGGTTTCGGTTACAAGGTGAACCGGGAGCGCATCGAGCAGTTGACCGTCCGGCAAGAAACTTTCCCATGAGGAATAAAAGCGAATTGCGAGAAGCTCTGGAGGCAGCGGCGGCTCCGACAGAACATCCCCCGTTACGAGCGTATGTGGGCATTCTTGCCGCTACCCTTTTCTGGTCCAGCAATGTAGCGGCGGTGAAATTGATCGTGCGGGAACTGCCGTACCCCACGGCGGCGGGCCTGCGCATGGTTCTGGCAGCCTTGACGCTGGCTGTTTTCTATTGGGCGCGGGGCGGGAGGTTTCGCTTTCGCCCGGGCGAGGTGCGTCAATTTTTGACGCTGGGTTTCTGGGGGCTAACGCTGAGTTTCTTTTTCTTTACCGTAGGGGTGTATTACACCAGTGTTTCCCATGCTGTGCTAGTAGGCGCGCTAGCGCCAGTGGCGGTCCTTCTTCTAGCCCGGATAAAAGGACAGGAGCGGATCACTTCTGGAAAGCTGATCGGATTGCTGATCGCTTCGCTGGGAGTTTGCCTGCTGGCCTTGGATAAAACGTCCGGCCCCGGCCCAAGCTGGAAAGGGGACCTGATCGTGGGAGCCGCAGTGTGCAGCTTTGCTTATTTCACTGTGGAGAGCAAACAGATGGCAGCGGCCTACGATCCCCTGGGCTTCAATACCTATTGTTTCCTGGCAGCCGGGATTTGGTTTGTGCCGTGGCTGAGCTGGGCGTTATGGCGCCTGCCGTGGGGAGAGATCACCTGGATAGGATGGTCCAGCCTGTTGTATTCGGCCACGGTGGGATCAGCAGGAGCCTATCTCGCTTTTTATTATTCCTTGCGGTGGCTGAAGGCTTCCGAAGTCGCCGTTTTCCATTACATGCAGCCGGTGCTGGCCACTATCCTGGGGGTCTGGCTATTTCAAGAATCGTTGACTCCGCGTTTTGAAGCCGCCGCCGCACTGATCCTGACAGGCGTTTTTTTGGCCGAGCGGCAATAAAACCAAAAAGCCCACGGCACAAAGGGCCCTTCGACTACGCTCAGGACAAGCTCGGGACAGGCTCAGGGCAGGCAGGGACAAGCTTTAGCCTACGGCAGTGAGGAATTAATTATTAGAACCACTTTTTCGGCACGGGTGAAACTGTGCCCTGACAAACGCAAAGAGCCGGGGCCAAAAGCCCACAGCGAGGAAAGCGAGAGCCGTGTCTAGACGCTGCTGATTCTTCAGATCACTGTCCACCACTCGGGGACGTTCGGGAAAGAATCGGGCAATGCTTGTAGTATTTTGGCGGTACGCCGTCGCCTTTCGAGATCCATATCGAAAACTTTCAAAAGGTCCTCCCTGCTCGGCACCTCTGCGACTCCGTCCGGCAGGTGCTGGGCCACATGATTCAAATAGCCGAGCATCCATAAAACCACGGCACGGGCCATTTCCCACGCTTCATTTACGTATAGATATTGAAGATGCGACTTTTCCTCGAAAGGTGTATTTCCATGAACAAGGTTAGACCTGAACTCGTACAGATTGTTAAAGCGCTTCTTGATTTCTCTTATTTCCTGAGGCGAACTCGCCAGGATTCTCGAGATTCGAGTTCTCAGCAGCCTCGTAAGGCCGTAATCTACCTTCTCTCCGAGGACCGCTTCAATTGCTGTAATACTCCAGAGAAGCCCTTCCTTGTCATCAGAAATAAAGGCCTTGAAAAGGAAATCAAGGGCGGTATTCATAAAATTCCATCCCCTTGCATTTATTTCGGTGAGCATCTTTGAAACTTGTTTCATGACTGCAGCAAACTGTGCAGTCTTCTCAGCCTCGTGCAAAGGAAACTCTGCTTCCGCTTCTCCCTCCGCACCGATTTCCAGGTCCATCCACGTTTCACGGACTTTCCCCTCATGGAGAATGCGAGGTCCACGAATCTTCAATTCCAACCGCGAAAAGTCCGGACAGCTTTGCGGCCAGTGAATTAGGCTGTCCCAGGTGGATATGACCAGCGGAAAACGGGGCCGTGGGGGGACGATTCCATCTTGTGTTAAAAACCCGACTGTCTGATCTTCACGTTGGATAGAAAGAATTGCACCACTTGGCTCCCAGGTATAGAGCATCAGGTGTTTAATCGCAAGGGCTACGCTGTCAAGAGCAGGCTTTCGCCCTACAGGGATAAAGATAGTAAACATTCCCAGTTTCCCTGTAACAGAAACATTCTCCGTAACGCATATGAACCAGTAATGGCTAATCTTTTCCAGATCGACATAAGCCTCCGGGTAAAAGACCCGCTTAACCCGGTTGCGAAGGATGTGATCCAGTTCCTCTTTTGAAAACCGCTGAATCCGGAATGTCCCGCAATCCAAAAGATCAGCACTGAAATCCACGAGTTGTATAGGTGCGAGATGGGTGACTCTGTATGTCTTGGAAGTAAAGGCCTTCTCGTAGTTCAAGAAAACTTCCGATCTTTCCCATGGTTCATCGTTAAAGAGTACTTGGTATATGCCCGAGAGTCTAAAGTAATTTCGCACCTCAAGCTCCAACACGTCTGACTGGTCTCCTAAAAACTCTTGTGCAGTAGTCTGTGTGAGATCGAGGAAGGCTGTGGCCCCTTCGGCTTCCTTAACAAGCCGAACCAGCAACTGGTCCTCCGTCATCAGCAAGCGGACTGATGAGCTAGAACCGGATTCTGCTTTTCCCTCTTGGAAAAGAGTCTCAACAAGGGTTAGATAGTTGACGATTGATGTTTCAAGTTCTGGTGACATGTTTCCAACTCGCCAATACGCAGCGTCGGCACGCCTTTGGTCCCGTGGGTGTTTACAGGTCGGATTATCGTTCTGGAACGGGCATTGCACCACGCGCGAATGCTCCAGGGCAAAGTTATTATAGCTGGACCAGCCAGTCTTTGGGGCTTTTCCAGGGGCTTTTTCACCACAGAAGAAAACAGGGTCCGCTTGCTTACGCGCGCGGCTCGGATCGGCGCGGCTCGGATTATTGTCTCTCCCAAACTGCCATTGGTTCTCCTTGCTCGCGGGCAACGTAGTGAATGGCAGCTCCTATCTCCTCCGGCTTCCACAAATACCGTGTGCTTCCGTGACGAGTCCAACGCTGTCGGCTGTTGCTATCCATTCCTGTTTGGTGTAGGGCGCGGCTGGCATACGCCTTTACATCATTGAGAACCTTCTCTGGACCCGCCTCTGCTGTTACTACCATATGAACATGACTATGCCGCACATGGGCTGCCAGCAGTGTCCAGCCTCGGTGGGCACAAACTTTTTGAAGTGCGTCCAGCACGACGGTTCTGCGGTGGCTGTCGAGTTGATATGCCTCTTGTTTCATTTGCCTCTGTTCGGCTACAACCCTTCGCGGGTTCGGAGCCAGAAAGGGCGTACCTGGGACGTTGTGCTCCTGATCCACCGAACCAGCTTCATCTCCATACAAACGTGTCCCATAGCAGGTGAAAGTGATGAGATAAGCGAGCGGAATAAGCTGAACCATCGTGTCATCCGAGCCGCGCGCGTCAGCAAGCGGACATTTCAAATGCGCGCGTCAGCAGGTTCGTATAACAGACCGTTTGACAAAAGGCAAGACAGGTTTTTGGGTAATTACTACGTTGACACACATTGTGTTAGACTGAATCTACGCAGGCTGGTAAGCCTGTGGGAGATCATGAATTTATTTAAACTTGAGCAATTGGCTGCTCTTATTGCGCAGATCGAAGGCATGATTAGTTTGTGTGATTTCCCAATGGCGTATCGCCGCGCTGCTGACCCCATACCAGAACAACTCAAATTGCAGATAGTACAAACAATACCTCAAGCAAGGATGCTGTTTTCAGACATCCGGCTCACGGAATCGGTTAGGCAAGTGGATTTGGCCGGCCACTATTTGTCCGCAAATCCACCACCTAACGTTTCCGAAGCCAAGACTGAACTGCGTCGAATCATAGACACCTTGATAACGGAGTTGAAAGAAAGAAAATTTCTTTTTGTTGAATCTAGCCTCATCGGATATGTTGATAACCAGGCTCCTTTTGGGCAGCAAGTATATGATGCTTTCCCTAGCGCACGATTTGATATAACCGAGGCCGGTAATTCTATTACTTGTCGGCTGAACAGCGCGGCAGGATTTCACTTGGTTCGAGCCGCCGAAGTAGGACTATGGGAACTTGGCAAAGATCGCCGGATTCCATTGGCACGGGCTGGCAAGATCGAATTCGCGGAATGGGGGCACATTATTGGGGAACTCGAAAATGAAATTAAGGCTATCCAGCAATGGCCCAATTCTTACGTTAAGGAAGATGCTCACAAGTTCTACAATTCTGCGCTTGTTGAAATACGATCTTTCAATGACGGCTGGAGGCGGCACTTAGCACATGTCCGCAAAACGCAACAACCACTGCGCGATGATGAGGCACTGGCGCTTTTGGGGCACATTGAAAGATTCCTGAAAATCATAGCTACTAAAATCTCAGAGGGGAACTACACTCCTACAATCTGGAAATGAGAAAGATTATTAAACCGGAAATGGAAGAAGGCCCGAAGGCCAGGGAGAAGTTCGAGCTGGCGATGAAAGCGGTATTCCGTGTGCCGAAGTCTGAAATAGTGAAGACAGAGAAGAAGTACAAACAGAAGCGGAAACGGAAGAAGTCCTAGCCCTTCCGCTTCCCGCGTCCTTGGCGCTTAGTTCGCTTGCCTCGCGTCAAATTGCTCGTTGCCGGTTAGTTGGGAGAAGGTAACGCGCTTGCCAAATACATCTCCCATTGCCAGTTCAAACCGCTCTGCATCTGTCATGTCCTTGCGGTTGTTATAGCGGAAAGCTTGCTCATCAAGGTAACGGAACAAATGGAACGGCTCAACACTCACGTAGGTTCCGGCAATACCGCGCTTCAAAAGCGCCCAGTAATTTTCCAACCCGTTTGTGTGGATGTTCCCTTCAACATAGGAAACGGCATGGTCAATCACTTGATGTGCGTACTTCGCTCCGAGACCTTCATACGAGAGCAATTCATCGGAGTAGAGCGCCGCCCCAGCACGGACGTGCCTATTGACTTCGACTTGAAGCGTCTTTTTCTTCCGATTATCAACAACCATTGTGCGAACTTCGCCGCCACGTTTCAGAATCCCCATGACCGGAACCTTGTCCACGGTTCCACATCCGGTGATTCTCCGTTGCTTTTTGGCAAGATGCATGTTCCGAGCTTTACCGCCAATAAAGGTTTCGTCAACTTCAACTTCGCCGCCAAGTTTTTTGAAAGAACCGTTCTGCATTGCGAGACGAAGCCGGTGCGCCATGAACCAAGCCGACTTTTGGCTAATCCCAAGATCACGGGCAATTTCGCAACTACTGATTCCGTTCTTACAGTTCACAAGCAGCCACATCGCAGTCATCCACTTGTCCATTCCGAGGGGAGAATCCTCAAAAATTGTTCCGACCTTCATTGTGAATTGCCGCTCACAGTTCTTGCAGAACCAAATTCGGCGGGACGAAATGAAAGAGTGCTTGTCGGAGTCGCAGCGCGGGCATGTTACCTTGCCGCTAGGCCAACGAAGTTTCACGGCATACTCGAAACATTTTCCAGGATCGGCAAAATAGGCAATTGCTTCTTGCAAGGTTTGTGGGGTTTCGGTTCTTTTTTCCATGCACAAATAATACACTGGAAATGAATGTGTGTCAAGTTAATAATTACCGGTTTTTGTCCGGTAGTGGGCTAGTTTGAAAGCAGCCCCCACTACCCTTTGTCGGTCGCGGCTCGATTAGCATTTGACTGTGGGATGTGGGATCACAGGACATGACAAAAACCCGTAGAATTCCGAGTAGCCTCAAGGCAAGAAGATCGGGGATAATTGGCTACCAAATCGAAAAAAGGAGGCGGGCATGACTGTAGCAGAAGCAACCATCGTCAAAGGAATTGATGCAAGACAGTTGGAAAGTTTCAACAAACAGTACACGGCTTCCCCCGAGAAGTTTGTGCTCGGACTACAAGCAAAGACCATGTGGGAGGGGCGAGGACTCGGTAATCTCGGCAAGGTAGGGCCGTGGACTCTCGGAGGCCAGCCCATCGTAAAACCTACGCGAGATTTCTCGGTGCAGCTTGGCTCGTGGAAAGAGGTTGGCGACGCGATTGGAGTAGAAGGAGCCGATGACAGAATTGAACCCGTAGAAGCGGCCCTTCTGGCGCTGTCGTCCTGCGTCACCGAGGCCATTACGCTGAACTGCGCTCGCACCGGAGTCCCGCTGGAAGGCCTTGAAGTTACCGCAAACATGGATGTGGATCCGGGACCGATCATTGGCGTCAAGGATCCCAGCGACTGGAAGAATAGCCTGAAAGAAATTCGGGTGAATGTAACTGCGCGCGGCAAACTTTCCGAGAGGGACCGGAAAATGGTGGAGGAAGGGGCCACCCGATCCCCGGTCCATCACATTTTTAGCAGCGGAAAACAGGTCAGGACGACATTCCGTTATGAGGCGTAGAGCGTGATTCGTTTGCGGTGGGCATCCGCGAGTTTTTAACGACGAACCTCAGCGGCTGAAGCTGTATTGAAATTGCAACATATATGGCGCGATTCTCACCCCGGCGCGCTGAAAACAGCTCGCCGGGGGCGCTATGCTGTAAGGGTTGAAATGTAGGCCGGGGCAGACCCTTCAAGGGCGAGCACGGCCTTGATAGCGTGTTCGTTGGCCGAACACTGGTAAGGAAAATTTCTCTTCTTTTCTATTCCCCTCCATCAAAATAACTCAGGGCGTGCTTGCCGCGCTCGAAAATGCTGGCCGCAATCTATTTCCCGAATTTTTTACTTGACCCAGCCAACCCCATTTTCATAGCATGGGCATCAGATTCGGAAGATTGCTGTAGAAATTTCCGGACGTGGAAGAGGAATTTCCGGCAACCGGGGAAAAACGCAAGGCGGGTCTAGTCGAGCGAGTAGAAAAACGGTTTTTGTTCTTTCAGGCGCGATAAGGCTTGGGAAGGCGCTAGTGTTGGCGCGCCAAGAGAGCTGTTTATTGCGTGCTGACAAGAACACGCCAATGAATTGCGGCGTCATCCGGCTGAGGAGGGTAGAAATATGACGGTAAATCTGCGCAAGAAAAAACGGGCGATGGTTTTACTCGGTATCGTATGGGGCGGCCTTCTGGTGGCATTCCTGCTCTTCGCGAATTCCGTAGCGCCCCCAGCGGGCAACACCGGCGGCTTTGGGGAGCCTACCTGCGCGCAAGCAGGTTGCCATGTCGGGACTGCTGTGAATGGAGTGCCTGGGGGGAGTGTGACCATTAGCGCTCCTTCGTCTTACACCAGCGGCGCCACCTACCCGATTCACGTCATCGTGACTGACCCTACCGCGCGGCGCTGGGGGTTCGAACTGAGCGCCCGGACACTGAACGGGCAGCAGGCGGGAATGCTCATTGCGGGCAATGATGGGAACAGCCAATTGCTGAGTCCGATCAATGGGATTCAATACGTAGGGCACACCTTGCAAGGGAGCCGCGGCGGCGTGACGGGGAGCGTGAGCTTTGATTTCCCTTGGCAAGCTCCCGATGTTTCAGCCGGCCCTATCATCTTCCACGCGGCTGGAGATGGCGCCAACAATGATTTCAATACAACGGGGGACCATATCTACACGACCTCAATAACCGTACAACCGGCGTCTGACTCGACGCCCTCCAGTACTTACTACTTCCCTCATCTGGCGTTGGGAGGAGGCTGGCAAACTACGCTTACCTATACCAACTATTCTCCCCAAACCGTTAGTTGCGCCACGACCTTTTATTCAGATTCCGGAGGCCCTCTATCGGTTTCCTTTGGGGGCACAGCAGCGTCCAGCCGCACAGATACGCTTGCACCGGGAGCAGTCCTTCATACCGAAAGCACGGCCGACCTGAATGCCGCCGAAGTCAGAGGCTGGGCGAAGGCACAGTGCAGTGGGCCGATCAAGGCCAGCTTGCTGTTCCGTTTTTACCAGCAGGGCAAGCCCATAGGCGAGGCCGGAGTGAATGCCATGACGGAACTGGCGACCAAGTTCGTCACATTCTCCGATCAAACTACCGGAGTTGCCTACGCGAATCCGTCCACTCAGCCAGCCTCAGTTACCTTTTCTGCCTTTAACTCTGATGGAGTGAAGCTGACTAGCAAAAGTCTGACGCTGTTAGCCGGAGCACATGACGCCGCTAACGTGGGACCTTTTCTCGGCGTGAGTAGTAGTTTTAGGGGTTCGATTCAGATTGAATCCACGGTTCCCATCGCCAGCTTATCGCTCAATGCCGAGGCCTTTCCGTCTTTCTCCTCTTTACCTCCAGGGGAACTAGGTACTTCCATCCAGCCACCTCCCGCCGCCTATTATTTCCCTCATCTGGCGTTAGGAGCCGGCTGGCAAACCACGCTGACCTATATCAATTTTTCCCCACAAACCGTTACTTGCACGACGACATTCCTTTCTGATTCTGGAAGCCCCTTGTCGGTTTCCTTTGGTGGCGCGGCGGCTTCCAGCCGCACAGACACACTCGCGGCGGGGGGAGTTCTTCATGAAGAAAGCAAAGCCGACCTGAACGCCCCCGAAGTCAGAGGTTGGGCGAAGGCGCAGTGCAACGGGCGGATTAAGGCCAGCCTCCTATTCCGTTTCTACCAGCAGGGCAAGCCCATCGGAGAGGCGGGTGTGAATGCGATGACGACTACGGCCACCAAGTTTGTTACTTTCTCCGATCAAACCACCGGAGTTGCCTATGCGAATCCATCCACCCAATCAGCCTCCATCACCTTTAATGCTCTTGGCCTGGACGGAATCAAGCTGGCCAGCAAAAGTTTAACGCTGGCAGCCGGAGCACACGACGCTGCGAACATGGGCCCCTTCCTAGTCCTCAACATCTTCAAGGGTTCTATTCAGGTCATTTCCACGGTTCCGATTATCAGCTTGTCGCTGAACGCGGAAGCGTTTCCGTCGTTTTCTTCTTTGCCTGCCGGGGAACTGGACGACTCCACTCCGCTGGCAACTGGCGAGAACAGTAACCCGGGCCCAGAACCGCCCCCGCCGGACTACAGTTATGGCTATTAAGATTTGACGAGAAAGATTGACAGGCAACCGTGATTGGGGCGCGATGGATCAAGTTGTCAGTTGCCTGATCAGAACAAGGGCTAGAGCATTTTTACAAATGGTGTAGACCGCGCTGGTGTCCGTGGGCTTTGGAAAACAAACCTCAGCGGCTAAAGCCGTAAAATTTTACGGCGGTTACGGCATGGCTGAAGCCATGCCCTGACGGTCTACACCAAAAGTGAAAACGCTCTTAGGAGGAATTGGAACCATTGAGGAGGAAAATTCAAGGAGTCGCTTTTTTTTTGTCGATGGCAGCGGCTTTTCTGAACCCGGCTACCGCCCAGGCGCTCCCCGCCTTCATGCTGCGGTTCTCCCAGGACCCGTTTTCGCTGCCGGAGATGCGCAATCAATGTTCCACCTGCCACCTCAACCCCCAAGGGGGCGGCCCCCGGAATCCGTTTGGGACTGCTTTTGAGCAAAACAAACACATCGTAACACCGGAATTCCGCCGAGCCTGGCCCAGCCATTTTCTGCCGAATATATCTTCCGAGGCTGTGCCTGCCGGGGCGGGCGAAATCAAGGCGATTTTTCTTCCGGGCGAGCGAGAAACCATTCTGGAAATCAACGGAGAGTACTTCCGACTGCGCCCAGGAGAGGCCAAACTGGAGAAGATCACTCCTGAAGAAGCAGCGAGTCTGATGGCTGCTCCGCCGCCACCTCCCGCCCCTCCGGCAGAGCCGAAACTGCCTCTGCGGGATCAGCCGACCTTCGACCATTATCTGGTTAATCTGCCAACGACACTCCCTTATCAACAGGGCCGCTTCAGCATGCGCTTCACGCATCGCTTCACGCAACCGGTGCTGATTGCAGGGAAGGGATGTGACGGCTGTGGCGATCTCGGCAACCTGTATGGGCTGGATAGCTTTTCTTTTTCTTCCTTCGGGGGAGAATATGGAATTACCGACCGACTCGCCGCGACGGTCTATCGCAGCCCTTTGGATAAGACCATTGAAATGGGAGGGGTTGTTCAGTTGCTGCGCCAGCAGGGCCGAGAACCGCTCTCGGCAGCAGTACGGGTTAGTGTCGAAGGCCGAAATAACTTCCAGGATTTTTACACCACCAACCTGGTCTTTCCTGTCTCCCGGGCCATCTCGAACGTAGCGGAGCTCTTCGTAGTCCCGATGATGAATTTTAATGCCAACCCTTTTGCCTCCTTGGCCTCGCCGTTGGCGCCCGAAGGGAAGAAACGTCGCCATCAAGGGGCGGTGGGTCTGGGAACCAGCATCCGCTTCCGGCCCCGCAGCGCGTTTGTAGCCGAGTGGATGCCGCGAGTGACGGGGTTTCACGAGCAGGACAGCCGCAATACGGTTTCCTTCGGAATCCTGCGCAGCACGAACGCCCACGTCTTTGAATTCGTTTTGACCAATTCCTGGGGGACCACCACCAGCCGCGCCGCCAGCTTCGGGACGATGAACTTTGCCCTTGGTTTCAATCTTTACCGACGCCTCCGCTGAATAGTCTCCTGCCCTGCATCAGGAGCTTAGCGCGTTGCTCCTGCTCCTGTGGAATCGGAATCTGTCGTTTGCCATTATGGGGGTTGCATTGAGCCTGCGGTGCGGCTATTGTTTCCTTGACGCTTCGCAAATGGTATTTGCGGGGTTTCAGCAAACAAGTCCGCGAGCTTAGGCCCGTGTTCGGAGGCAAAGAATATGGCGAGTTTGACCGAACGAATGATCCGCGCCGCCAAGTTGGATGTCAGTCTTTATGAAGAAGTGGAGGCGGATCACAACGCCATGAGGCAGGCCATGTTCGTCGTGATACTTTCCAGCCTGGCTCTGGGGATTAGCTCGCTTTCCCGCATTGGTGTCCGGGGATTGGTTTGGGGGACGATCGCTGCCTTGATGGGCTGGTTTATCTGGGCATTTCTCACGTACTTTATCGGAACTCGTATCCTGCCGGAAGCGCAGACTGAAGCCGACATGGGACAACTGCTGCGCACGATTGGGTTCTCGAGTTCTCCTGGGATTCTGCGGGTATTGGGCGTTGTTCCGACGCTCTGGGGCCTGGTTGCTTTTGTAACCTCTATCTGGATGCTGATTGCGATGGTGATTGCAGTGCGGCAGGCCCTGGACTATCGTAGCACACTGCGCGCCGTAGGAGTTTGCCTCCTGGGCTGGCTTGTCCAAGGGATTGTCCTGTACGTTCTCTATGGAATTTCCAGGACGGCCTAATCGAGAAAAGCGACCAGCGACAACGGAGTTTGATCCGGATTTTTCTTAGCACTATCCCACGGCCTAAAAGACCTTGCGAGAGTAGGAGTTCTAGGTTATTCTGAAAAACTGTAGGATTATTGAGGGTTAATATGAGTTCATTGCAATTATCAGCGTTGCGGGGCACAGAAGAGGCAGAATCAGACTTGGTGGCGCAGATTGATTTAGCGCGGCTTCCGCGGCACATTGCCATTATCATGGACGGGAACGGGCGGTGGGCACGGCGGCGCCGTTTGCCTCGAATTGCAGGCCATCGAGCAGGCGCCCAGGCCGTGCGGGAGACCGTGGAAATCTGTTCCCAACTGGGGGTTACTGCGCTAACGTTGTACGCTTTCTCCACGGAGAACTGGAAGCGGCCGCAGAACGAAATTGACACTCTCATGGGGTTGCTCCGAGAGTACCTTCGCAAAGAGCTGGCGGAGATTCATCGCAACAATATCCGATTGCAAATCCTGGGCCACTACGAACAAATTCCTCCTGAAGTGTGCCAAGATCTGGAAGATGCCTTGCAGCAAACTGCTCAAAATACGGGAATGGTGCTCAACGTGGCCTTGAATTATAGCGCCCGTACGGAGCTCGTGGATGCGTTCAATGCCATTTTGGACCGAATGAGAGACAATGGGAACCGGACCAGGGAAATAACCGAGCAGATGATCGCGGAACATCTGTACACCCGCGGATTGCCGGACCCCGATCTTTTGATTCGGACGAGCGGCGAGATGCGAGTCAGCAATTTTCTGCTCTGGCAGATTGCTTACGCGGAGATCTGGGTCACCGAGACCTGCTGGCCCGACTTTACCCGGCGGCACTTGTTACAGGCCATCCTTGACTTTCAGAAGCGTGAACGCCGCTACGGCGGTTTGGGACACAACGGAGCCTGAGCCGCCAATGCGGCGCATCTTCACCGCAGTCATCCTCATTCCTCTAGTCGTTTACCCCGTTCTGTATGGTCCCTTGTATTTATTGGTTGGGATGCAGTTGCTCTGCACGGTTTTGGGCCTTTGGGAGGCCTTCCGTTTGTTGCGCGCGATTAGCGCCCCAGCGATGATTGGCTTCCCCCTGATGGAGGTGACTGGTTATCCGGGAGGCCTCTTATTCGCCTTGGTATTTTCTCAAGTGGACCCGTCCATTGGAGCCAACAAAGAGATGATGACGGCCCTCGTCGTATTGTCCTCGATTGCGTCGGTGGCAATTTTGGCATTGGCACTGACCCTTGGCCATGAAATTCGCAGGTTAAGCGAAGGGGGAGCCACCTTCCTCGCAGTGATGTACGTTGCTGTTCCGTTAGGTCTATTGGTCTGGGTCTGGCGCCAGCCAGACGGGCCGTTCCACCTTCTCTTCGCTCTTGTTGTCATCTGGACCAGCGATACGGCTGGTTATTTCATTGGGAAAAAATTCGGGAAGCACAAATCATCACCGCGTATCAGCCCAAACAAAACGTGGGAGGGTACCATCGCGTCTTTTGTTGCAGCGTTGTTGGTTGGATATATTACCGCACGCTATTTTTGGGGCGGAGACGATTACTTTGAACCGATGGCGCTGGCAGCATTCCTCAATGTGGCTGGGCAGCTTGGCGATTTGGCTGAGTCTGGCTTGAAACGGAGGGCGGGTGTGAAGGACTCCTCTAACCTTATCCCTGGGCACGGGGGGGTGCTGGATCGGATTGATGCTTTGCTATTTGCCGCGCCCGTTTTGTGGTACTATTGGATGGGGAAAACATTCTAGGGTCTTCTAACTACATGAAAAGACTGGGCATTCTTGGCTCCACTGGCTCCATCGGGCGGAGTTGTCTGCATGTGGTAGCTCATGATCAGGATCGCTTTCAGGTGGTGAGTCTTGCGGCTGGAGAAAACGTTTCCCGGATGGCGAAACAGGTACAAGCTCTAAGACCTATTTTTGTATCTATGGGGACCGAAAAGGCAGCCAATCAGCTTTTGGAATGCCTCCGCGAAGCAAACTGTAGTCCCTTACCGGAAATTGCGTTTGGCCCGGAGGGTATGAAGAAGGCTGCCACCTTGCCGGAAGTGGATATGGTTGTCTCTTCGACCGTCGGGGTCGCCGGTTTGCCAGCAACTTATGAGGCCCTGCGGGGCGGCAAGCAAATCGCGCTGGCGAATAAGGAAACCCTGGTAGCGGCCGGGGAACTGGTGACGGCAATGGCTCAGGAGCGCCAGACAGAACTGCTTCCGGTGGACAGCGAGCACAGTGGAGTTCATCAATGTTTGCGCGCGGGAAAGCACGGGGAGGTCCGACGGCTGGTGCTGACGGCCTCCGGTGGGCCATTCCTCCGCACGCCCATGAAGCAATTCGACAGGGTGACCGTCGAGGAGGCTTTGCAACATCCAACCTGGAAAATGGGCAACCGCATTACCATTGATTCAGCAACCTTGATGAATAAAGGGTTGGAGGTCATTGAGGCCCGCTGGCTGTTTGGCTTTTCTCCCCGCCAAATTCAAGTGAAAGTTCATCCGCAGTCCACGGTGCATTCTCTGGTGGAGTTCGTGGATGGGTCCATTCTGGCTCAGCTTTCGATTACGGATATGCGCCTTCCCATCCAATACGCGCTATCCTATCCGGAGCGAATTGCATCTAATAACCATGGTTTTGACTGGGAGAGGCTGAGCGTGCTGGAATTTTGCGATCCGGACACCGAGCGATTTCCTTGCCTGAAATTGGCCTATGAAGCATTGGAACAGGGTTCCTCGTATCCGTGTGTTCTCAACGCAGCCGATGAAGTGGCGGTGGCGGCTTTTTTGGAACATCGGATTTCTTTTGGCGTTATCCCCGGCTTGATTCGGGAGGTGCTGGAAAAGGTTCCTTCCCGCCAGTTTCGCAACATCGAAGACGTGCTGGAGCACGATGAACTTTGCCGGGCGCGAACCCGCGAACTGCTGGCGCGCTACGAAAATTAGGAGTTTTGGTTCTTATGTTATATGCCCTGATTACTAATATCCTGGCCGTGATTGTCGTGCTGGGGGTCATGATCCTGGTGCA
>JACQGE010000108.1 GCA_016199675.1 Acidobacteriota bacterium
ATCACAACCACACATACTGACTAGACTTGACCAAAAGCCATCCGCCCCGGATGGCGCGTCCTTAGAGCCGGGAGTCAAACCCACCCTTCGGTGCGAGCCTCCCGGCTCGATTTTTTTATGGGTGTAGCAGAGGCGGGGAAATGAAAAAGCAACCACCGCGCTTTTTGGCAGTTGTTCAAGATCTTCTGTTTGTGGCCAAGATCAACGCTGCCGCCCAGCGAGTCGGCATTGATGTGGAATTTATCCGCGAGGAGAATAGATTGCTGGAAGCAGCAACATCTTCATCCTGCGTGGTAATTCTGGACCTTAGCAATTCGAGTCTTCCTTCAATTCCTCTGATCCAGAAGCTGAAAGCAAATACGGCGGAGCATCCGACGCAGATCATCGGCTTCCTTTCCCATGTTCAGCAAGATCTGAATCGCGAAGCTCACAAAGCCGGTTGTGATCTGGTTTTGCCTCGCTCTGTATTTTCTCAGAATTTAGATGAGCTTTTGCGGCAGCATTCCTGCCATCTGCCATCTTCAGATTCTTCCGTTTGCCTTCCCGATACTGTCCACGATGACCGCGACTAACGCGGGGATGGTGTATGCGGAGGCTTCCATATGGACGGGCAGTCCGTGCTTGCGAAGGGTTTGGCTGGTGATCGGCCCGATGGAGGCGATTTTCGTATCCCGAAGCCAGTTTTCTCGTTCTTCTATTGGCGCCAGGCGGAGCAGGTTCTCAATGGTGGAAGAACTAGTAAAGGCAATCACTGTAGGGCGATGGCGGGAAAAAATAACCCGTGCTCTTTCGCGGGAATCCGGCGGCAGAACAGTTCGATAGGCCTCGACCACGTCCACCTGCGCCCCCCGTTTGCACAATTCTACGGGAAGCAGGTCGCGGGCTATTTTAGCGCGAGGAATGAGAAAGCGTTGGTCGGTGAGAGACTCGCCGGCAAAGGCTTTCAGAACTCCCTCAGCGCGGTACTCCTGGGGCATTTTCTCTACGCGGAGCAAATGCTTCCGCAATGCTTCAGCGGTGGCCGGACCGATGGCGCAAATCTTGGCATTTGCCAGGAGGCGAATGTCGGTACCCGTAGCCGCCATCCGTTCCATGAACTTTCGAACGCCGTTGGCGCTGGTGAAGAGTAGCCAGTGGTAACTGTGGAGTCTTTGCAGGGCCTCATCAAAAGCCGCCCAATCTTCCGGGTCTTCAATGGCGATGGTGGGCAATTCGAGGGTTTCCGCTCCGAGCGCACGCAGGGGGGATGCCAGCGCGGCCGCCTGTTCCGCCGGGCGAGTAATCAAAATTCGCTGCCCAAACAAGGGTAGGCATTCGAACCACTTGAGCTTTTCTCTTAGTCGTACTACATCTCCTACAACCGTCAACGCTGGCGGCTTCAAACCAATGGCATCAACTTGTTCCGTAATGGTTTCCAGGGTCCCGGAAACCACCTGCTGTTCTCCCCTGGTCCCCCAGCGGATCAAAGCAATCGGTGTGGAGGGCGGTCGTCCGACCCGGATCAAATTGTGTACGATCTCCGGCAGCCCCTTGACTCCCATGAAAAAGACGAGGGTCGCAGCACAGTGGGCAATCCGTTCCCAGTCCAGAGGAGAAGAGCTTTCCTTTTCGGGGTCTTCGTGTCCTGTGATGAATAAAACGCTCGAGGAAAGACGCCGGTGGGTCAGCGGAATACCGGCATAAGCAGGAACGGCGTAACCGGCGCTGACACCGGGAACAATCTCAAAGGGAAGCCCGGCGGATGCAATAAATTCAGCCTCCTCACCGCCTCGGGCAAACACAAAAGGATCGCCGCCTTTCAACCGGCACACTTGTTTGCCTTGCTGGGCGCGTTCCAGGAGCAACCGATTAATTTCGTCCTGGGAAAGCCGTTTTTCACGGTGCATGCCAACATAGATCAACTCCGCGCCAGGCTTGGTTTCCAGCAGCAGTTCGGGATTGGCCAAGTAGTCGTAAACCACCACATCGGCGCTGCGCAAAATCTGATATCCCTTGAGTGTCAACAGACCGGGATCGCCGGGACCGGCACCTACCAGATAAACTTTGCCTGCCATGTTTACAATGTCGTTGGCCACAACGCCATGGTACACCAAACCGAGAAGGGAAAGGTTGCGCCTGACTTCTTGGGAATTCACGATTGGTGGGGGCATAACGAGTCTGAAAAAAGAAACCCATCCACACTTCGGAATCCTGGCTCAACAGAAAAGGTTCCGAGCCACCAAAAGAGCAGGGCGGGAGGCAATCGAGCGAAACGAGGTTACTGATTTGCAACCGAGGCTTCTAATAACACCTTGATGTGGGCAACAACGCTTTCGGCCAGCCCTTCCAGACGGTAGCCTCCTTCCAGAACGGAGACGAGCCGCCCCTGGCACAGTTCGTCGGCCAAGTTGCGGACAACGCGCGTGATAGCAGCGAAGCCATCTGGGGTCACATTGAAGCGGCCCAAAAGGTCGTGACGCATGGCGTCAAAGCCGGCGCTGACCAGGATGAATTGCGGGCTGAATTTTCGCGCGGCAGGGACCAATTTTGTCTCAAAGGCCTGGAGAATCAAGGCATCGGAAGCGCCCACTGGCAATGGCACATTTAGCGTTGTCTCTTCACCTTGCCCGGAGCCTGTTTCGACTGCGGAGCCAGTCCCCGGATAGGCGCCGTAATGGTGAGTGCTGAAATAAAAAACCGAGTCGTCGTCGTAAAAGGTATCCTGCGTGCCGTTGCCGTGGTGGTAGTCCCAGTCCACAATGAGAACGCGCTGAATGCCGTGGACTTTTTGCAGATAGCGAGCGGCAATCGCGACATTGTTGAAGATGCAGAAACCCATGCCTCGATTCTCGGTAGCGTGATGGCCGGGGGGGCGAACAGCGGCAAAGGCGTTGCGGACCTGACCGGACATCACGGCGTCCACCGCGGTCAGCACTCCTCCGGCTGCCCAACAAGCCACCTCTAGGGAATCCTCAGAGACCACCGTATCGCCCGTGCTGAGGGTTCGGAAGCCTTGTAGGTTGCCTGCTTCCCGTTGCACCAGCGCCAAGTAGGAAGGGTCATGCACTAAGGTCAATTGTTCTTCGGTAGCTTTCCGAGGAGTAATCCGATAAAGCGAGCGCAGCAATCCTGCCTTTTCTAGCCCACTCACGATAGCCATCAGACGTTCTGGACGCTCCGGGTGCCCGGCCTGATCCGCCAGGTGACGCAAATAAATCTCATCGTAGAGAAAACCTGTCATATTTCTGGGAGAACTTTCGCCAGCAGAGTTGGGTTGCTCTTCAGCGGCCATGATTTGTCCTCGAACTAGCAGGAGAGCGGCAAATCAAGGATGTCCCAACATTCTAGGTCAGCACTTGGTGTTGCGCTTGCGAGCGTGAACTTCGTACTCGGCTCCCTCTTCTAACTCTGGCGCGGTTGCCAGTGGTTGAAGCTTTCCTTTTTCAAATACCGCCCGGAGTGAAAACAAAACCGGGACAGGAACCATAGCCTGATTAGAATCTGTTCTGCTCTTTCGCTTTGCGTTTGCTGGTAAACATTAAACAAAGTCGATCTTTCGGCAGCCAGCCAGGGTAGCACTTTTCGCAATGAGTACTCATGAGGCCGATGGCGCATTACTCAGGATATGTCTCCGCCCCTTTGTATCAAGTCCGTGTTTGGTCAAAAGGTCATTCAGGTTCATGTTCCGAAAATATACACCCTCAGTTCGTGACAGACAAAACATTCGCTCATCCAGAGCGACAGCGCCGCTTTTGTTACCATTGGATCCCAATCACCCCCTTCTCGAAGACGTTGCTGCAAATAGCGTGCGTGTGTAAGCTGATAAGGCTCTATCATTACAAAGACGGAGTTGCGAATGGCGTGGATTTATTTGTTTTTGGCAGGCGTGATGGAGATTGCCTGGACGGTGGGACTGAAATATGCGCAGGGATTCACAAGGCTGGGACCTAGTTTGTTCACGGCTGGCGCGATCGCTATGAGCATGTTTCTGCTGGCACAGTCCCTGAGGGTGTTGCCCATCGGCACGGCATACGCGATCTGGACTGGCATCGGAGCAGTGGGCGCTGCGCTATGGGGAATTGTTTTCTTCGATGAGCCGCGACACTGGACTAGGCTTGCCTGCATTGCTTTGATCGTTCTGGGAATCGCCGGGCTGCGATTGACTTCTCTGGAATAAACTGGGATAGCTTGTAACTTCCAGGCTCATCACTTTGGTATGCGCTTGCGGGCGCGGATTTCGTACTCGGCTCCTTCTTCTAACTCTGGCGCGGTTGCCAATGGTTGAAGCTTTCCTTTTTCAAAGACGGCCAGAAAGGCAAGGGTCCGCTCGGTGGGGGCGGCCCCACCTTGATCCATGGCTTCGTTGGCGAGCCGATCGGCCTGCTGGTTTCGTTCGCGCGGAATGTGTTCGATGGCAAAACGGTCCAAAAGGTGCACCAAATCCTGCGCCCGCTGATAAAGAGGTTTTAGGTCGGGGCTTTGCACCCGATAGCGCCCCTGCATCTGGCGTGCGATCAGCTCTGAATCACAGTAAACCTTCAGCCGCTGACACTTTTTCTCCGTGGCGTATTCCAGTGCAGCCAGCAGGGCACGATACTCGGCGACATTGTTGGTTGCTCCCCCTAGAAATTCTGCAATCGTGTCTAAGGTGTGGCCTTTTGCATCTTGAATGACCACGCCGAAGCCGGCGGGGCCGGGATTGCCGCGAGAGCCACCGTCAATGTAGGCGATGAGCTCGGGGGAGGAGGAGGAAAGCGACGGGGAAGGCATCGGCATCTCACTCGCCCGCCGGTTCGGGCGCGTAGTAGAGGATGCGGCCGCAGCTTTCGCAACTGACCAGAGTTTCGTTGCTTTTGGATTCAGCATAGGCCTGTGGGCGGAGGCGCACGTGGCAGGCTCCGCAGCTTCCATTGTGCACGGGGACTACCGCCTGCCCTTTGCGCTGCCGAGCCACCCGCTCATATTGCTCATAGATATTCGCGGGGAGATGGCTTTGAACATCGGCCCGGCGGGCGCGGACCTCGCGCAACTTTTGATCGTCTTCTTCCTTGCGTCGAGTGGCCTCGGCGATTTCCTGCTCAGCGAGGGCGCGTTCTGTGGCAAGGCTCCGCTCGGCCTCCCGCAGCTTCTTGTCCAAAGTTTCCGATTCGATCATCTCCGTCAGGATTTGATCTTCCAGCTTGCGGATTCCTCCTTCGTGGTATTCGACTTCGTGCAGGAGCGCCCGGTACTGTTCGTTGGTTTTCACCTCTAAGGTCTGGTCTTTAAATCGGGAGATTTTGTCCCGTAAGGCGGCGATGTCGTTTTCCCGGCGACGCCGCAGACGTTGGTTCTCTTCGAGATTTTTTCGGGAGGCATCCACAGCGCGGATGTGCTCAGTCAACTGGCTCTCGATCTGGGCGATCTTTTTGGGTAAGCTCTGGACTTCCGCTTCCAGCTCCCGGAGGATGTCATCGAGCTTCTGGAGTTCAATCAGGGTTTGCAAATGCGGATTCATGCTGGAGACGAGTTGGGACAAATGTTCATTCCTTCCTTAGCTTAACATAAGATTGTTCTCGCCCTCTTCGCGGACCGAAAGAGGAAGGTGTTCTCAAGATTGGAGGGGAGAGAAGTTGACTTCGGCTTCTTTTTTAGCGAAGATGACCCATCTAATCTTGTCAGGGAGGAAATATGTCTGCCCCAACGCCGCCGCCGGAGATTCGCATCTCGCAAACCAGCGATTACCGTGAGGGATACGCTAACAGCGTCCAAATTCGCCTGAGCGTTTGGGACTTCCTGTTGGTTTTTGGAACTATGGCACAAACCAATCCGGACGCGGTGCAACTCAATAATTTTCAAGGGATTTACCTCAGCCCGCAGCAGGCCAAGGCACTATGGAACGTGTTGGGACAAAATATTGGTCACTACGAGAGCACTTTCGGAGAAATCAAGCTGGACCCGCGCGCGGCTGGACAAATGTCTGTTCAGTGAGCTCCGTGCAATCATTTCGTTTGTTGAGCAGGGCTTTGCCTAAAAACACCTGTTTGCCCATAAAGTAGGCAGTCTGCCCACAAACTCTATGGCTGCGGTTCTGTCATACCGATTTGACTCGAAAATGGTAGTGATTGAACGTAGCTCTC
>JACQGE010000115.1 GCA_016199675.1 Acidobacteriota bacterium
CTTTCTCACCCCAACATCGTCACGATTTACGATGCCGGGGAAGACCATGATCTTTCCTACATTGCCATGGAACTACTCGATGGCGCGGACTTGAAGGATCGCTGCCAGAAAAACAGTCTGATGTCTGCGGCAGACACAATGGAATTGGTGGCCAAAGTGGCTGGCGCCCTCGATTACGCCCACCAGCAGGGAATCGTGCACCGCGACATTAAGCCAGCGAATATCATGATTCTGAAAGATGGGACTGTAAAGGTCACCGATTTCGGGATCGCCCGGATCACGTCCTCCTCCAAGACAGCGACCGGAGTGGTGATGGGAACGCCTAGCTATATGTCGCCTGAACAATTGATGGGGAAGAAGGTGGATGGCCGCTCCGACCTGTTCTCGCTGACCGTGGTGCTTTACGAGTTACTGACCGGCCAGAAACCTTTTGAGGCTGAAAGCGTAGCTACATTAATGTATAAAATTGCAAATGAAGTTCCACCGTCTCCGATGATTTACAACGAGAGCCTCTCTCCGGAGGTGGTCAAGATTATTGAGCGAGGATTGGAAAAGGACGTGGAAAAACGGTATCAGCGGGGCAATGAGATGGCGGCGGACCTCCGCAAGGTACTCCTTTTGGTTCAGCAAGGGGGGAAGCCCGTCGAGGCGAACTAGTGATACTGCTAGTCGTCTTGGAGTCCCGTTCGTGGCATCCGAGCGGAGGCGATTTTGGAAATTGCGGTTGGCGCACGGTCCGACGTCGGTATGGTTCGGGGTAACAACGAAGATAGTTTTGCGGTTGACCCTGGCCTGAATTTGTTTATTCTTTGCGATGGAATGGGGGGGCAAGCGGCTGGCGAAGTGGCCAGCAAGTTGGGTGTGGATGTTCTGCTGGAACATTGCCGGCAGGCAGCCAAAAATCCCCATCTCGGCATGATGGAAGGATACCAACAAGAATTGTCGCGGGCTACAAACCGTCTAGCCAGCGGAATCCGGCTCGCGAATCAGGCCATCCACGAAGCGGCGGGGAAGCAAAGCTCCACGGCGGGCATGGGATCTACGGTGGTGGCGGCGCAGATCACGGGCCATGTGCTGAGCATTGGGCATGTTGGCGATAGTCGGCTGTATCTGTTCCGCAATAGGGAACTGCGGCAATTGACTCGGGATCACTCCTTGGTGATGGAGCAAGTTCGCAAAGGTTTAATCAGCCGGGAAGAAGCGGAACAGTCCGCGATGGCGAATGTTATTATGCGGGCCCTGGGAGCGGAAGCCACCGTGCAAGTCGATTTGGATGAGGTATGGCTGGCGGAAGGAGATTGGATTCTGCTGTGTTCCGACGGACTGACCCGCATGGTTTCCGACACATTAATTGTGCAGGTTCTAGCCGAGGTCAGCAGTCCGCAGCAAGCCGCGGACCGACTTGTCGAAGTTGCCAATGAAAATGGGGGAGAGGACAACGTCACGGTAATTGTGGTTTCTGTACGGGCCTCGCCCCCGCTCAGCATGTGGGGAAAACTTGCCAGACTTTTCCTGGGAGGAGATCGCGTATGGCCAAATTGATTCTCAAGTACGAGGCAGCAGTTCTGAAAGAAATCCCGTTACAGAAAGCGTCACTCATCATTGGCCGGGCCGCCGGCAACGATGTGGTGATTGACAACCTTGCTGTTTCCGGCCATCACGCCAAGGTGGTGGTGGAAGAAGATCACTACGTAGTCGAGGACATGAACAGCCTCAATGGCACTTTCTTGAATAGCCAGCGAATCCGTCGCAGCGCGCTCAAGAATGGGGACGAGATTCTGATCGGCAAGCACACGCTCGTTTACAACGACGAGGGAGGGGTGCCGGCGAATGCCGCCGCTGCTTCCCTTGAGAAGACCCAGGAGATGAAGACTGCTCCTATGGGGGCAGATTCAACCGTGGTACTCGATACGAAGAAGAGGCGAGAGTTTCTGGCCAAGGCCACTGCGATTGCCTCGGAAGGGGCTTCTGCCGAGAACAAAGAAAGGATCGGCTGCCTGACGGTGCTTTCCGGCAAGACGGACCAGCGTGAATACATCCTGACCAGCAAATTGAGTGTGATTGGAAAATCAGATATGGCCTCCGTCAAGCTTAAGGGTTGGTTTGCGCCGAAGGTGGCCGCCGTCATCAACCGCCGGGAAGGCCATTATGATATTGCCCCTTCTGATAAAGCGGGGGCTACTAAGGTCAATTCCCAGGTGCTTTCGGCCCCTCGAGAATTGCAGGAAGGCGATTTAATTCAAATCGGCGGCGTCCAGATGCAGTTCTATCTTCGGGAGTAAAAACGCCCGGCTAGGGCATAGGTACTTTCCGATTATCCACAACATTCCGCCGCGCTGTCTTCCTAGATAGGCAACTTCACTCCGATCATTCCGTTTTGTTGTCCAAAGAGAAAAAAATCTCTGATATGCTTAGTGTCAATAATGGGAATGGAGGGGCTAATATGAGGCAAATCCATTGGTTTAGAGCCGTAATTCTTCTTACAATCTATTTAGTTCTTTTGGACTCCCCTTTCCGGGCGCAACGGAGACCATCCCCTGGTGGGATCAACCCTCCAATCTCAACAGAGCCATCCTCCCCCCTCCAGCAAACCCTCCGGCGGAGAATCGTGAAAGCGAGTTACGAACAGCTCCAGAAAGACACCGATGAACTGGTGAAACTAACGACGGAACTCAAAGCGGAAGTGGATAAGGCGAATGAGGACACCTTGTCCCTTAGCGTGATTAAGAAGGCGGAAGAGATCGAAAAACTCGCCGAGAAAATCAGAAACCGGATGAAGAATCTCTAGGGCATTTTCCGTTTCCCGAACAATCACTTTTTCCCTTTCCGAGAAAGAGGAGAAATGGGCCTGGGTGCGCTATAATGCAGCCGAACAAGCAACCAGAGGCGGACTCGCATGTTGGTAAATTTTTTGAAGGAGGAGTTTAAGACCATGAGGCATTTTGTTCTGTGGGCGATCATTGCAGGTATAGGAACACACGTAGGCTTTGCAGCGGACCCGATTACAGATGAGCTCCGGAGGCAATGGGAAGCCAGCCGCAATCAGATCGTCCGGCTCGCTGAAGCGATTCCCGAAGACAAGTACGATTACAAACCTACCCCGGAAGTTCGCAGCTTTCGCGAGCAACTCCAACATTTGATCGGAGAAAATCATATGTTCATGGGGATGGTGGCGGGAGGAGGCTCAGCAGCCCCGCAAACCCAGAATCTCAAAACCAGGACGGAAATCCTGAAGGCTTTGTCAGAGAGTTACGATTACGGAACCAAGGTTTTGGCGGGACTGAATGACCAGAAAGCCGTGGAAATCATTGCGGGTTTTCGCGGGCAGAGGATGCCTCGTTTCGGTATCGTGATCTCCAACATGAAGGATAACCACGAGCATTACGGCAACCTGGTCACCTACCTGCGATTGAACGGCATTGTGCCGCCGCGAACAGCGGGGGCCCAGCAACGCCCCGGTACTTAGAAAGCTTGATTCCGCGCCGGATCGGGCACAACTGATCAGAAGGGTCTGGATTCCCTGCAATCAATAAAAGACACTGGTGTGCCTACTAAATATAAATGCTTTAGTACTTTAGACCTATTGTCCCAATGCAAATTTTGAGTCTTGACCTGAAGATATCCTACTAAGCTATATTAAGAGAGAGTCAGCCACCCCCGGTATCTTCAAAAAGGCGGATTACAGAAACATCAGATACTCAAGAGCAAATGGCTGGTCAACAAAGGACCAACTAGAGGGAGATTATGGTAATAACCCATTCGACGAAGAGATTCCACACATCCTGTGTGACTATCACACTAGCTATGATGGCCGTATTTGTTTTAACTTTCAAATCGGCTAGCGCGCAATTGCGGACGACGGCAGAGCCGGGTCCTCCAGTGGCGGTGGGCGCTGCAGAGAATTACATCGTAACTTTCCAGCCGGGAACCTCACAGAGAGATCGGGCAGCTTCAGTGAGTCGCGCTGGGGCCTTGCTTCACTCCAATTATTCGATTGTGGATGCGGTGGCCGTTACGATCCCGAACACGAATGTATATGCAGCCCTGCAACGGGATCCCTCCGTATTGCAGATCATTCCAGATCGCCCGGTGCATGCTTTCCAGGCAAGCGAGTCCAACGGAAAGGGAAAACCTGGGGGCGGCAGTGGGGGAGGGAGCAGCCAGATCACACCAGCAGGAATACAGCGGGTAGGCGCGCCCAGACCAGACTCTGATGGGGCCGGAATCGGTGTAGCGATCGTGGACACCGGAATGGACCTTGCCCACCAGGACCTAGCTCCGGCGTCCCAAACATTTTCTGCTTTCGGCAGTTCATGCCAAGACGATGAGGGGCATGGAACCCATGTGACAGGAACTGTTGCTGCGCTCGATAATACGGTGGATGTCGTGGGCGTGGCTCCTAATGCGACCCCTTATTGCGTCAAAGTGCTCGATAGCACGGGCTCCGGTTCCGATTCTACGGTGATGGATGGCCTGGACTGGGTGTTTGCAAATGCTGACTCTGTCATTCCGCCGATCCGCGTGGTCAACATGAGCCTGGGTCGCGACGGCAGTCTGAATGACAACCCGGCCCTGCTAGGCTCTATACAGGCGCTCTACAACAGCGGCATTGTCGTGGTGGTAGCGGCTGGAAACAATTCCTCCAAAGAAGTGAGCCAAATGGTTCCCGCCAGCTATCCGGAAGTGCTGGCGGTGGCCAGTACAACGGCCGCCAACGGCTCCAACGCGGGCTGCAAATTTTTCACCAGCACCATCAAAGCCGACACCGCTTCCTACTTCACGACGGACGGAATTGACGTCACCATTTCCGCGCCCGGCGAAGATCAAGAAAATGTATCGAGGGGTTGCTTTGCCTCTTCAGTAGGAATTCTCTCCCTAAAATTGGGTGGTGGAACAACCCGCATGTCAGGAACCAGCATGGCTAGCCCGCACGTGGCAGGCATTGTCGCGCGGTTATTCCAGTCAGGAGTGTCAGGCGTGGAGACGATTCGTGGCATTATCCGGGGTTCCATTACACACCCTGCGAACGCAGATCGGGTAGGAACAGCTCCGTTGGATTCTCCAACAGGTGGATATAGCTTCGACGGCGAACGGGAAGGGATCGCCCAAGCGCCATAATTATTTTTGCAGAATTCTTTTTCAATTGCAGCGGGTATTTGCCCGCTGCTTTTTTATTTTTAGCCCCTAGAAGATTCTAAATTGAATCGTTAAGAACTTCTTAGGATCTTTCCGGAAGTCTGCGAGCAATTCCCGGACCTCGACGCTGGTTGAATTTAAATTGTTATAAAGAGTGGGATCTTGGAAAAGTCGGCCCATCGAACCTTCCCCGGCACGGATTCCAGTGAGAACCTCATCCAACTTGCCGATGGAAGTGTCCAGTTTCCGGTATAACTCTTCATCATTGGCCAGTTTGCCCAAGGTTCCTTGTCCATTGTTGATATTTCCCAGCAGCAAGGAGCCGCGGCTCACCATCTCTTGCGCGTTTTGATATAAGGTGGGGTCATGGACAAGCTTGCCGAGCGTTCCTTCGCCGCTTTCAACCCGGTCGGCGATCCCTTCCAACTTGGTTACCGTGGTGTTGACGTGTTCATAAAAGTCTTCGGAAACCAATAAACGCCCAATACTTCCCCTGCCGGAGGTGATATCCGTGACGAGTTTGTCGGCGTTGTTTACGGTGGCATTCAAGCGCTGATACAGCGTGTCGTCTTGAATTAATTTCCCCACGGTCCCTTGGCCGGACTCGATAGTGCCCACAATCGTATTCAGCCTGGAGGTAAGGACATTAAGGTTGTCCACCAAATCGCGGCTGCCTCCTACCAGTTCACTAAACTCCGGCGTTTCGCGAAAAGGGACGACTCCTCCGGAAGGAATCGGAGCGGCATCGGGCGACCCTTTGGAGATGTTGATGTACCGGTCTCCCAGCAGACCTTCCGCCGCGAGGATGATTCTGGAATCGGCGCGCAGGTTGGACTCGAATTTCCGATTCACCTCCATTATGATCTCCACGGCCTCGGACGGATTGGGGCGGCCCGAGAGGGCGACTTGGCGGACGATTCCCACATCCACTCCGGCCAGACGCACGGTGGCGCCTGTCCTCAAGCCTCCCGCGTCGGGAGAGTAGGTACGAATCGTCATCGTCTCTGCAAAGAATCCCGTTTCTCCCGTAATGAGGAAAATGACGATCGCCAGCAAGACGATGCTGGCAAGCGATACGAGACCAACTTTCAATTGAGACCAGCGAATTTCCTTTCGTTGCGGCATGTTGCCTCCGGTAAGTGAAAAAATCTTTCCGAGTTACGGAGATATGAACATCCGTTAGGGTCAAGTCAAGAATTTCTGGACATAGGGGTCTGGTTCTGCGCCGAGTTCCCGAAGCGAGCCGTGGAAAGCGATCTCTCCGTCGCGCAGTACGAGGAAGCGAGTCCGCGTATCGTGACGGGAACCATTTCCGGTGGTGGGCAGCAGTTTGTTCTGAACGGGGTCATAATAGGAAAGAGCCATTCGCCACGCATCCTGGACACGGTGTGTGACCAGCAAAGAACTGACTTGTCGCATGTCCCGCTGTTTGACGATCAATGTCATGATGCGTGTCGCGGTAATCGGATCCAAACCAGCCGTGGGAGAGTCATAGAGCACGACTTCCGGCTGGCTCACGATCGCGCGGGCAATCGCGACGCGGCGCCGCATGCCTCCGGAAATTTCAGAGGGGAACAAATCAAAGGTGTGTTCGAGGCCCACAAAGCTCAAGGCCTCGCGCGCCCGCCTTTCGGATTCTTCGTGGCTAATTTCCGACACTCGCTCAAAAACCGATCCCACGTTTTCTCCCACCGTTAGCGAGTCGAACAAGGCCCCTTCCTGAAAGACCATTCCGATTTTTTGGCGAATCGGGAACATCTCCTCTTCGCTCAAGCGGGTGATTTCCTCTCCCAGTACGAAAATGCGTCCGGAATCCGGCTTCAGAAGCCCCATGGTTAGCTTCAGCAAGAGGGACTTCCCCGACCCCGTGGCTCCCAGAACAATCTTGGTTTCCCCCCGTTCCAAAAAGAAGGAGATCCCTTCGAGAACGACTTTTTCTTCGAAGGCAAGAGCCACGCGTTCGAATTCGATTACCGGTTTCCGAGCTTCGTCTTGCATGATCAACCCAGCATCCAGAGGATGATTTTCGTCACAAAGAAGTCGCAGGTCAGAATCAAAACAGAGGCTGCTACTACTGCCTGTGTAGTGGCCCGCCCAACCCCTTGGGTGCCCCCCTTTGTGGTCAGTCCGTAATAGCATCCCACGAGTGCCACGATAAAGGCGAACACGAAAGGCTTGAGCAGACCCTGAAAGACATCCTCAAATTCCAAGGCCTGATAAGCGCTGTACCAGTACTGCGAAGGATTCAGGCGGATAATGAAGAAGGAAGTGGCGAACCCTCCGAGGAGTCCGATGAAATCGGAAATGATCGTCAGCATCGGCAGCATGATGACCGTGGCTATCAATCGGGGAGTGACCAATTTTTGGATAGGGTCAGTGCCCAGGGCCCTCATAGCGTCAATCTGTTCGCTCACGACCATGGAGCCAAGTTCCGAGGCAATGCCTGAACTATTGCGCCCGGCCACCATTAATGAGGTCAAAACCGGTCCCAGTTCTCGAACCAGTGAAAGGATCACCAATTGTCCCGTCAAAGAAGTTTCGCCAAAAGTGGTCAAAGTTTTAGCCATTTGGAGCGCCAGAACTGCACCGGTAAAAAAGCCGGTCAGTATCACGATGGGGAGCGAGCCAAAACCGATAAAATCCATCTGCCGGATGATGTCGGTAAAATAATGTGGGGGACGAAACAGGTTGTGAAAAGCCCGGACACTGAGCAGGGTGAACTCTTGCACGGCGAGCACTTGTTGCTTGGCGAAATCGTCCACGACACCCAAGAAATTCTTCGCCTCCCGACGCCAGCCGTTTTGAGGTTTTTCGGCGAGGATCGTTCAGAGCCACTGCGGAGAATGGCCTATTTCCTTTTGCTTTCAGATGTGCAGGAATCGCTCCTGGTTGGAACTGAAATCAGGGGCTTCCGCAGACAGCTGAAAGTAACGAACTCGCCAGGAACCGTCCTCCCGGATTAGTAAATAACGGAAAGGGTAACGGTTTCCCAGATCGTCCTGGAAATTTCCCCGGAGCAGAGCGGTTCCTCCCCAGACGGAACGTCCCCAGAATTGAAGGGACCGCAGGTGAGTCAATCGTCTCTGACGTCGCAACCAGCGCCGGAACATCGGCAGGGTCATTCCTGTTTGGTACTCGCTGGAAAAAAAAGCGTAGGCTTGCTCGACTTTGCCCTCCTGCATGGCTTGAATCTGAGCTTGAACTACCTTCACCGCTGGTTGTGATCGGACCCAGGAAATGGCCGCTAGAAGAGCCACGCAGCCAAGGGCAATCAGCAACCCAGTTATTAAAATTCCTACTATCTTCCTTCCCCGCCGCTGAAAGCGCCGCAGACGTTGAGTGGACGCCATCCCGAAGGAACTGTTCGCAGGTTTTCCTAGTTTTTCCAACCGAAAGTTGGTTTCTTTCATAGGCTATCCCAACCTGCGCCAACCATCCTGGCGCGCGACTCCCGACCTTGATTATCTATTTTTCCAAACGGGCTTCCGATTCTCGATAGCTGCGCGCAAACCTTCCTGGGCGTCATCCAGATCCATCAACTGGTTCAAGAAAATATTGATGGATTTTTTAAGAGCCTCTCCGATCGGGAGCCCGATGGTGTCGTAGAGCACTTTTTTCGATGTTTCCAGCACGGGTGCGCTTTGGGCAGTGATCTTGTCCAGGATTTTGTTGACTTCCGCGTTCAGACTTTCTTCCGGCACCATCCGGCTGACAAGCCCCAGACGCAGGGCCTCCTGGGCGCTGAGAGGTTCCCCCATCAGAATCATTTCCAATGCCCGTTTGTATCCAATCACGTGTGGGAGGATCACAGAGGCCAATGGCGGGAAAACGCCCAGGCGGATCTCCGGCTGTGCGAACCGTGCCTTCGGCGTGGCCACGATAATGTCTCCCAGAGCAGCCAGTTCGCAGCCACCTCCAATCGCCGGACCATTTACGATGGTAACAACCGGCTTGGAAGTTTCCAGCATGCTGCGAAACACGGCTTGGAGAGCCTCCAGCATTTGGAACGCGCGATCGGGACGTGAGTCCTCGGCCGCCACACCCGCCGAGAAGAACTGGCAATCGGAGGAAGCTCGGAGCAGAATCACCCGGACTTGATGGTGCTCGTGTAGTTTTTCAATGGCCCGCGACATTTCTTCCATCATGTCGATTGTAAGGACATTGTAGGGAGGGCGATTCATCGTCAGTCGCGCTACATTTTCGGAGACTTCCAACTGAATATATTTGTAAACAACCCCCTCCCCCTCCTGACCGCGGGAGGCTGTTTCATCCTTCAGAATTACTTCCTGTTCCGGATTGTCCATGGCAAGCCTCGCTGCAGCCCTTCTTCCCTCCTGCCTAAACGCTCATAACGGCCTAATGCTCTCAGAAATTCATACTAGCATACTGATTTCTCAGTGGGTAGGGTGGGGTGGGGCCAGAAACAAACTGCACGCAGGAAGGAATAGAGTAGTTTTGAAGAGATTTAAGCAAGAAACCGTTTTAGTGGGGAGAAGTGATGGGAGGATGCCCTTCTGGCAAGGGGTCTGCAGCACCATCATAGCCAGAGTCAGGAGCGGGGGAGGATGGATGCGGGGAATTGCTGGCGCTGGGACTTCCTTTCTCTACTTGCCATTCCCTGCCTTCCCTGCGGAGTTGGTAGAGGAAAGCCATTTGCGCCGGCGGGCCGCTCGTTGTACGAAAAATCACCTCTGCTTCGGCTCGTTCGCCCTCAAGCCGGACGTTCTTGATTTCCATGGTCATCTTATCGGCTGCCAAATCGGAACGACCGGCCAGATGTTTTTCAATAGCCTGCCGTATCGCAGCGTTGGAATCGGCACTCGGTTGACTTCCGCAACCCGCGAGCAGCATACACCCCAAAATTAGAACCCCGAGTCCATATGTCTTCACGCCTGCCTCCTTATCACTCAAGCCTATCGTAATCCCTCCCATGCAGTCCAACGGTAACAAGCCTTAATGCGTTAGAGTATGAACGAAAAAATTGATCCCAAAGCGGAGGGCTTCCGTGGAAGGTTGCAATGGGTATCTCGGTTGGTCAATCCACTCCCAGAAATCACCGATGTCATTGTTGTGGCAAATAATCATAGCGAGGCGGTCGCGCTCATCAAAATAGCCGTAAAAAGTGGGGCGGCCTCCATCCCGGGCCTGGTAAGGCGGCTCGATCTTCAGGGTTGGAATTTCAAAAAACGTGTGGAAAATGGGATGCTCAATCGCCATTTCCACAAAGCTGCGCTCAGGGAATACCTGCTTCATCTGAGATAGAAACCAGTCTAGGTTTACCTGACTATCGAAATCATCAATCATCGCAAAGCCACCCCGGTTTAGGTATTCCCGGAAATTGATCGTTTCCCGTTCCGTAAGATTCATTTCGCCGACTTCGCTAAAATAAAGGAAGGGGTATTGAAAAATCTCTTCGCTGCCTAGGGCCACAATCACATAGGACATTTTATGGAGATTGATTCCCGTTGCTTCGTTGGCCACTTGCAGAATGTGTTCTTCCGCGTCGGGATAATCGTGTGCCCAGCCGTTTCCACGATACCCTCTTAATCCTGAATTGAACCGAACTCTGGCAAAAACAAACTCCGAATTGTTTGGAGATCTGCTGCCGGTCATCTCCGGCCATAATCGCCGATCCATGCCTCGGTTTCCCTGGGAAACCGCCATCCCAGCCAGTCCCAGTAACAGAAGAAGGCTTCCCCACACCCCTTTACTCATGGATGCTTCCCCCGCGTCCGCGGCTTCGCTATTTTGAATCCATCCGACTGATTACAAGCTATGCCAGCCTCCCTCCGTTGTCAACTGGCGGGAGGAAGAGAAATGTAAATTGAGGCGTGAGCGGCCAGAGTGAAAGAGTGAAAAAATGCTCTGCTATAATCCAAAATGGGCAAATTTATCTCACGACTTCGTGGCAACCTATGGGCTTTCAGCTTCTCAGCAGTTACCAACCGCAGGGCGACCAGGCGCAGGCCATCGAGCAACTGGTACGCGGCGTAACGGCGGGCGAGCAGCACCAGGTGCTGCTGGGAGTGACCGGCTCCGGCAAGACCTTCACGATGGCCAA
>JACQGE010000110.1 GCA_016199675.1 Acidobacteriota bacterium
CTCAAGATGGTGTGTCTGCCAATTCCACCACTCCCGCAATCTATTTACTAAAAATTAATTACTATTACTGAGGGGCAGGAACCTGTTCATTAGGAGCCTGAGTAGGAGGAGAGGTCTGCGTCGTCCCTGCTGGCGGAGCCTGCGTTTCCTGAGGAGCCGGTTGGGTTTGCGTGGCCGGTTGCTGAGTTCCCAAGACGGATCGCGCTCCTGCCGGCGTGCGGTTCGCGAGAATCGCTAATGAGCCGGACGTCAACATAAAAAGAATAGCGAGCACCACGGTTGCCTTGGACAGGAACGTTGCTGTCCCGCGCGGCCCGAAGGCTGCTTGGCTCCCCATACCTCCAAAAGCCCCGGCAATATCCGCACCTCGGGCGCTCTGCAGCAACACAACCAAAATCAAAACTACCGCGATCAATACATGAAAGGCTGTAAGTAATCCGACCATTAGAATTTAGCAGCCTCCATAACTTGGTAATGGACGATGGAGGCAAAGGACTTGGCTTGCAAACTGGCACCTCCGACTAACGCACCGTCAATGTCAGGTTGCTCCATCAGTCCACGAATATTATCTGGTTTCACGCTTCCTCCGTAAAGAATACGAAGCCCTCGAGCTACCGTTGGGGAAACAATTTGCCCCACACAACCCCGTATAAAACAATGGGCTTGTTGAGCAATTTCCGGCGTCGCTGTGCGGCCTGTCCCAATGGCCCAAACTGGTTCGTACGCCACTATAATAGGGGAGAATTCCGGTTCGGTCAACCCGGCCAATCCATTGACCAATTGACGGTTCAAGACCGCCTCCGTTTGGCCAGTCTCGCGTTCTTGGAGCGTTTCCCCAATACATACGATAGCTCGCAATCCCGCACTCAACGCGGCGCCAATCTTCTTGTTCACGCTTTGGTCAGTCTCTCCAAAAAACTGGCGGCGTTCCGAGTGGCCGACAATGGTAAAAGTGGCTCCGGTCTCGCGGATTATCGTTGCTGAAATGGCGCCCGTCCAAGCGCCTTCCTTTTCCCAATGCAAATCCTGGGCGCCGATCGATATCCCTACTGATTCTGCCAGTTCTGCCGCTCGGCGCAGGGCAGTAAAAGGGGGGGCAATGACAACTTCGCAATGTGTCACTCCTTTAACTAAAGGCGCTACTTCGGTGAAAAATGCCTCTGTTTCGGCAATGGTCTTATACATCTTCCAATTACCGGCGATCAATGCCTTGCGATTGTTTGGAATCAACGATGAGACCCCTTTCCAAAAATGAGAACGTGAGTTCCACAAAGATAATTCCTCTGGGCAATGCAAACAAATCACTATTATAAAGAGTGCCCCAGCGCTTTTTGCAAGAAAAGAGTACTCTCGATGCGAAGAGGATGAATTATGTTCAAAGAACTCCTGCGGCATACCCGGCATTCATTGGATCCTTTGTTTAACCCTTCTGCCATAGCGGTCATCGGAGCCAGCACCACCCCAGGCAAAGTGGGTTACCAAGTGATGAAGAATCTGATTTCTGGTGGCTTTTCTGGAGTGGTATATCCTGTAAATCCGAATCATAGAGCGGTCCTAGGGGTTCGCAGCTTTCCTGGCCTTCATGAGATTCCGGAGCCAATCGAACTGGCCCTAGTCTGTACGGCAGCTCAGCGAGTCCAGGGAATCTTTCAGGAATGCATCTCGCAAAAAGTTCCTGTCGTCATCATTCTGACGGCTGGATTTGGGGAGTTGGGCGAACAGGGCAAGGCATTGGAGGCGAGCTTGAAATCTCTGGCGAGAGCTTCGTCCACCCGTCTTCTGGGACCCAACTGCCTGGGGGTCATTAATCCGCTCGGAAATTTGAATGCCACTTTTGCCCAGGGGAGTGCTCTGCCGGGGCGGTTGGCTTTGGTCAGCCAGAGCGGCGCTCTCTGTACCAGTATTCTGGATTGGTCCTTGAAGACCGGAATCGGCTTCAGCCGCCTGGTTTCCTTGGGCGCGATGGTGGATGTGGATTTTGCAGACTTGATTGATTACCTGGGCGACGACGGTCCCACCAAAAGTATTCTGCTTTATATCGAATCGGTGGGCGACGCTCGCCGGTTTATGAGTGCGGCCCGCCAAGTGGCTCGAACCAAACCGATCATTGTCGTCAAGGCAGGACGCTCGCCAGTTGGGGCGCGGGCAGCGATCTCCCACACCGGCGCTCTGACCGGCTCCGATGATGTCTGTGATGCCGCTTTTCGCCGGGCGGGTGTGTTGCGGGTAAATGAACTTTCCGATTTGTTCGCCATGGCCGAAGTCCTGGCTTCGCAACCGCTGCCCCAAGGGAACAAGCTGTTGACGACTGAAGTGGAATCGAAACAGGTCTTCCGCTCCTACGGTATCCCCGCCGTTGAGACTCAAATCGCAAGAAATGAAGAAGAGGCGATTGCGCTGGCCCGCAAGATGGGTTTCCCGGTGGTGTTGAAAGTGCATTCGATTGAAATCACCCACAAGGCGGCTATCGGCGGAGTCCGGCTCAATTTACTGGCCGAACAGGGTGTGCGTATAGCCTTTCAGGAACTGGAAAACTTAATTCGTGAGGTGGCGCCAGGAGCGCAGTTTGAAGGAATTTCAGTGCAACCGATGATTACAGGAAAAGGTTTTGAAGCAATCCTGGGTTGCGCCGTGGATGAGCAGTTTGGACCTATCATTCTCTTTGGAAGCGGAGGAAGTTTTGTGGAGATTCTCCGGGACCGTGCTGTCGGGCTTCCTCCGATGAACCGCACCGTGGCCCGCCGATTGATCGAATCCACCAAACTTTATTCCGCTCTAGTACGGCCGCAGACAGGTTTTGAAGCCAATCTGGAACAATTGGAGGAAATCATTGTCCGGTTTTCCACCCTGGTCATCAATCATCCTGAAATCAAGGAAATAGATGTGAATCCCCTGTGGATTGGGCGCGACCGTATTTTGGCGCTCGATGGGCGCATTGCCTTGTACCCGCCGGTCCAGGATCGCCCGCCACTGGCAATTAGTCCTTATCCGCGCCAATACGAATCGGATTGGGCGCTGAAGGACGGTACCCCGGTTCATCTGCGACCCATCCGGCCCGAAGATGAACCGCTGGAGGTAGATCTCTTTACCACCCTCTCTGAGCAAACAATTTACATGCGGTTCTTTGGCATGATTCGGCAGTTGACGCATGAGCAGTTGGTCCGTTTCTGCAACATTGACTACGGTCGGGAAATCGCGTTGGTAGCGGTGGCGCGCCAGGGAGAGTCCCAGCGCATTATCGGGGTTGCGCGTCTGGTGATGGAACCCGACTGGCAAACCGCCGAATACGCCGTAGTGGTGGGAGACCCTTGGCAACATCAGGGACTAGGAAGACATTTTATGGAATTGATGATTCGGTACGGGAAAGAGCGCGGCATCCGCGAAATTCATGGCGACGTGCTGGCTGCTAATGACCCAATGCTCCGTCTCTGCGAGAAAAACTGAACTTTTCCATTGTGCGAACCGAGGAGGCAGATGTTATGCGCGTCAGCCGCGAGTTGTAAGAGTCCAAAATTTCTCAGCGGACGGCTTCAGCCATTACAGGTTCAGGAACAAGGGGCATCTCATCATAAGTTTTTCCGTTGAGATTTCGGCCAGCAGCCTTTTTGTTTCGCCCTCCCCACTGCTTAAAGAAAAAGGCCACCTCATCTCGTTGGCATTGATCTCGGATGTCTAGCACCCAGGATTTTTTCATGAGGCGGGCTCCTGGGCCTGACTCCCCACCCACGATCACCCAATCAATCCCCGTTAAATTCAAATTAGGAAGCGGGCCGAGCAACGGTTCCAGCGAGAGAAACTTCACTTCCGCGTCGGCAGTGCGCAAGTGCTCAATGCGAAAAGTATAGTCTTGGTTTTCCACGCTGACGCCCATCCAAACGTTTGAAGGCCAGTTAATCCACGGACTACAGTCGGCTAACCGCTCGGATCGTTTTGTCAGGATTTGGAACCGATGCCAGTATGCCCGTCGCATTACGTCAAAAATCTTTTGGATAAAATCGAAAGGCACTTTTTCGTGGAAGAGATCGCTCATGGAGTTGACAAAAATTAACTGCGGAGTCTTCCACTTTAGCGGGGCTTCTAGGACGTGCTCGTGCAAGGTTAATTTGAAACCGTTTCGGTAGTTTGGCTGTCCCATAGCTTGCAGCCGCATTGCCATTCGCTCTGCGTAGCAATGCTTGCACCCAGGGCTGATCTTGGTGCAACCAGTTAATGGGTTCCACGTGGATTCGGTCCATTCTATGCTTGATTTCGACATTACCGAATCTCCTGCTCTTCGAGTTTCCTAAATATATCATTCGGCGGTTTCGCCGGCGGAAAGGATGTCGTCGGCGATCTCAAGCCCCTTCTTCTTAGGGGTTGCTAGCAATAGATAGTAGAGATGCCCGCCTTTCGTGTTCCGGATCAGCGCCGCCTTCGATGCATGGCCAAAGGCTTTTTGCAGGCGCTTGCGGTACCAGTTCAAGAGGGCTTGGCCTGACTCCTCTACTTTCACCGTGCTCGCGCCAAAGAGATTCGGTTTAACCGGATATAGAACATCGTACCAATCAGGTGAGCCGAAATATGTGTCGAGCTTCTCCCGCTGCTTTGCTGTAAATTGGCCTGCCCGCAGGAGGAGCCGCTGGATCGCCATCCCTACAGGAAAATTTAAGAACACCTCAATGGCTTTTGTTTGTCCGAGAGCAGCGAGCGTGCTCCACGGCACTTGCATCCCAAATGGGTCAAGGAACACCACGGCACGCCAACTGGCCCAATCAATTTTCGGGTTATGAACCAGCTTCTCCAGCAAGTAACCATTGCAATCGCTCTGGCGGACTACAATGTTGCGAGTCTCCCTGTACTCCTTCTGGAGATATTGAAGGTCAGCCACGCGTGCTGGATGCTTCTCAATAAACACGTACCAACTGAACGGGAACTTGATCTCCAGTGCAATGCGAGGTGAGCCTTCAATGAACTTGCTCTGACCCTCATCCTGCTGGCTAAAGGTTGCCACGCTGAAAAGTAAGTTCTGTAGCCTCTGTGTGCCCTCCTTGTGCCGAACCTCGTGTCGGCCCGGTCCTGCGAACGCGTCAACATACGCAAAGCCGCTGCACCAGCTTTGCTTCCGCATGATCGTGGTGTAGGCGTTTAAGTACTTGTCAAGCCGATCGAGCTTATCCTTGGCCCAGGGTCCGACTAGGCTCTCAGGCATATACTCCCTTTTAAGCTAGCACGTGAAACTCTAACAAGCGAAGCAGAGGGTCGGAAATTCGCATCTCTGGAGATAGTACACAGTCGCGCCAATGCTGCTTCTCATCAGCAGCGGTTTTGCTACCCAGTACGAGTAAGGTTCCCCTTCAGACCGCCACTTCCGCGAGTGCCCGCACCGGAGTAGGCGCGGGTGCCGCCTGCCCATTGAACTTCACCGACACGATCTTGGACACGCCCGGCTCCTGCATCGTTACGCCGTAGAGCGCCGAGGCGATGCTCATAGTCTTTTTGCTATGGGTGATCAGAATGAACTGGGTCTGGCGGCCCATCTCCTCAATCATTTTCGTGAAGCGCCCGATATTGGCGTCATCCAGCGGGGCGTCCACCTCGTCCAGGATGCAGAAGGGGCTGGGTTTATAACGGAAGATAGCCAGCAGCAGGGCCAGCGCGGCCAGTGCCTTCTCGCCGCCCGAAAGCAGCAGCACATTTTGCAGCCGCTTGCCGGGCGGCTGCGCCAGGATTTCGATCCCGGCTTCTGCGGGATCCTCTGCTTCAGTCAGGCGCAAGCCAGCTTGCCCGCCGCCGAACAGTTGCCGGAAGGTCTCCTGGAAATGAATGTTGATCTGCTCGAAGGTTTCCTGGAATTGTCTATTGGTAACGGCGTCAATGTCTTCGATGGCCTGCGTGGTGTCACGGATCGAGTTGAGCAGGTCTTGCCGCTGGTTTTCCAAGAAATCGTGCCGCTGGCGGCATTCCTCAAATTCTTCGAGCGCCATCATGTTGATCGGCCCTAATCCTTCGAGCTTGACCTTCAGTTGCTTGCAGAGTTCTTCCGCGGCTGTCAATTCTTCCGCGCTCAATGGGGATAATTTTTCCGTTTCCAAAGCCTCGATTTCCATTTGAAGTTCGTTTTGAGAGACTTCTTTCAAATGATTTAGTTCCGACTCCAGGCGCACGAATTGGATTTCCCTCGCTGTCTTGCGACTTCTCATTTCTTCCAATTCCAGCCGCTGCTGTTGTAAGGTTTGTTCCAATTCCCCGAACTTTTTTCGGTGCTGTTCACAAGCCGATTCCAAGGCACCTGTCTGTTGTGCCAACTGCTCCGCCCGTTGCTCGGCTGCCGCAGCTTCCTGTTCCAGGCGCTGTTTTTCTTCCGAGTAATGAGTTTTTTGTTGCTCCCATTGCTCCCATTGCCGATCTAGCTCCGTCAACCGATGGGAAAGCTCTTCCCGGCCGCGCTCTGTGCGTGAGAGTGCATCGGCGGCTGTACGATGGCGTTCCTCAAGGGCCGCTAATTGACTTTGGAGGAGGGCCATCTGTTCTCGGGCTGTCTCGCAGTCCGTTTCTAGTTGGGCCAAGGTCTGGCGAATCGCTGAAATATCTTCCTCGATGACAGCTTGCCTTTGTTCGCGAGAGGCAATTTCTTCCAGGTTTTTTACGCGGCGCTCTCGGGCTCGCTCCGCTTCACTGCGCAATCTCTCTATATCGAGAGCCAGCAGCGATGCACGCTCTGCCGTGCGTTCCAGTTCCTCGTTTGCTTCTTTCAAATCCCGCTCCGTGCCGAGCAGGCGCTTTTCTGCTTCCTGCTGTTCGAGGCTGAGGATTCGCAAGGAGGTTTCCTGTTGCGCAATGCTCTCCGTGGTGAGGGCTAGACTGTCCGCCGTCCGGACCACAAGTTCTTCCTGGGACGCCAGGGTTCGGGACAACTCGCGCAGTTCCCGTTTCAATCCTAAAGGCCCTCGGCTGTCCGCCCGTCCGGCAGTGACGGCGCCGCCATGAAACCATTCTCCCTCCGCCGTCAGAAAGTAGCAGTCGGGATGCTCGGCGGCCAGTGTCCGTCCGGTTTGCGTGTCGGAGACTAAGTAGCATCGCGGGAGCTTTGGAAGCAGCGCGCTGGCGGAGGCGGAGAATCCGTTTGTGAAACGGAGACGACTTTCGAGCGGCTGGACGCCGGACAAGGTTTCAAGCGCAATTCGGGCATGACCGTTTCCGCCTCCGTCTGCCGAAGCGGCCATCCCGGAATGAAGCAAGAAAGTGGCGCGGCCTGGAACTTCGCTTTTCAGCAACCGAACCCCTTCGCTAGCCGCCTCCCAGTCCCGGACGACGATGTAGTCCAACTCTTCCTTTAGAAACTCTCCGACGACGTACTCGTAGGCAGGGTCCACTTCGACAAAATCCGCCAGGACTCCGATGGGTTCAAAGCGTGGAGGCAGGCTTTCCAAATCTCGGCTTGCTTCCCGGAGAGAATGTCCATTATTGCCACTGCCATTTTTCTTAGCGCCATGCAATTCGAACAGCCGCTGGACTGTTTCCGTGCTATAAGCGCGGCGCGCCAGAATTTCCTGGAGCGAAGATTGGCGGGCGTGCTGTGCTGAAACTTGAGAACGCAATTCTTCGAGCATAACTTGGAGCTGGACTTGCCGTTCGCGGTCCTTGGCCAGGTCTTCTTCCAGCGCGCGACGTCGTGAAGTCAACGACTGCAATTGTTCTTGTTGGAGTGCCAGAGCTTCATGGATTTGGTGGCGCTTCTCGAAAACTGCTTGCTGCGCCGCCTCCGCCGCATGGCACTGGCCGTCGAGCTGCTCCATCTGCCGTTCCAGGTTGCTCAGATGCTGCTCCAGTTGAGTAATTTGACTGCGGAGGGTCGCGCACTGATGCACGGTTTCCAAAGTTTCCTGACGCAGTTGCTCCCAATGGGTTTGTTTGGCTTTGATTTCTTCTTGGGAACCCCGGAAGCGGCCTGTGCATTCCTGAAACTGCGCGGAGAGGCGATCTATCTCGGCGCGAATCGCCCCCAAAGATTCGGCGTTCTGGATTCGCTCCGATTCGAGTTCCTGAAGATGGGAGCGGAGCCGCTCCGTTTCCTGCCGTCCCTCCTCGATCCGAATTTTCAAGTGGGCGATTTGCTGCAACTGTGAGACAACCTGGCTGCGAGCCCGTTCCGCGGTCAAGCGCAGGGCGGAACGCTCCTCGACGGTGCGGCGCAGCGCTGCTTCATCGCCTTCCAAAAGAGAATGCAATGCGTGACGCTCGTTTTCTTGGTCTGTGATTCGGTCGATAAATGCTTGGAGAGAATGGTTGATGATTCCTAATTCCAAGGCGACATGGGCGGCTTCTTCTTTTTGCTGTCGGTACTGATTCGCCAGCACAAGCCGCAGTTGAGCGCGCACCTGTTCGCGCAGTTCTGCGTAGCGTCGCGCTCGGGAAGCCTGGCGCTGGAGGGAATTGAGTTGGCGGCGGATTTCTTCCAGAAGGTCATTGAGGCGCGCTAAGTTCTGTTTTGAAGATTCCAATTTTGCCCAGGCCAGTTTCCGCCTGGCTTTAAATTTGGTGATGCCAGCCGCCTCCTCCATCAAGGCGCGCCGCTCGAAGGGCTTAGCACTCAGAATTTGCCCGATCCGTCCCTGTTCGAGAATGGCATAGCAATCCGGGCCGAGCCCGGTTCCTAAAAAGATTTCCTGGATGTCGCGCAAACGGCAGGGACGCCCATTCAGCAAATATTCGCTTTCGCCGGACTGGAACAAGCGTCGGGAGATAGTAATCATTCCCGAAGAGTCGTCGTATCGTTCCATCTCGGCGGTCCGGAAGGGACTTCCGTTTCCCCCGTTCACAGGAGCCGCCTCGATAGGATTTGCCAGGAGTTCCATCGCGCGATCCGGATCTAGGAGAGTGATCTTGACTTCCGCCATACCAGTAGCTTTGCGATTGGGGGTACCACTGAAAATGACATCTTGCATGCGACTACTCCGCAGGCTGCGGGGAGCCTGTTCTCCCAAGGCCCAACTAATCGCGTCACTGATATTGCTCTTACCGCAACCATTTGGACCCACAACTCCTATTACTCCTGAACCAGTAAGAGTAATTTCAGTTCGGTCGGCAAAGGATTTAAAGCCAAGCAATTCTATTTTTTGTAGTCTAAGCAACGCCCACCTCGCATTTCGAAAAATAGAGAAACATTTTTCGGAATTTAGGATACAGTATATAGGGTCATAACAAGAAGACAATACAATATTTTGTTAAATGAAGAGTGGTTCGCTGCTTGCCTTGGGGAGCGGTATCTAAAGTATATCCCGAGTTGTGAGTGAAACAGTAAGAAAAGCAAGAAAAAATTGGTAACTGATAAGATTCAAAATTTGGCGGTGATTCTAACACCCCAAAAGGAGGATCCGGATTTCTAAATGGTCGTCATTTTATTGACGGGTGAAGTCTCCTGCGGTAGAATCCAGCCAATTCCTAAATGAACAATAGTATGAACACGATCCCCCATTGATTGCGATAAGGAGGCCTAATTATGAAAAAGCCACGCGTGATGATCCCTGATTGGCTATTGGGGGGAGTGCTGACGGTTGTTATCCTGTTGCTATTTTTATTGCAGTTCGGGCCGCTGGAGGCCATTGAAGCGAAGTTGTATGATTTGCGGACGCAATTGCGCCAACCAGCGCAAGCCAGCCAAAAGATTGCCATCGTAGAAATTGATGAAAATAGCGTAAATCAGTTAGGGCGCTATCCATGGCCTCGCTCGCGCATTGCGGAGGGCCTCGATGTGCTTTCAGAGGCCGGGGCTAAAGTTGTCGGGCTGGATATTCTCTATCCTGATCCGGAACAGAACCCTGGCTTGGATGCTTTGAAAGCCACGGAAAATCTTTTGCAAGAAAACAGCCCCGCATTGGTGGGGCGTCCGGTATCTTCGCCGGGTTCCGAGGATGATCCCGAACAGGGCCAAATGTCAGCGGACCCGAGAGCGCGAACTTTGCAAGGCATTCTGGAAAGCATTGAACAAGCCGTCCAGGAACTGGATTCCGACTCCCGTTTGGAAGATTCCATTGCTCTGGCGCAAAACACGATTCTGCCGGTTTATTTCAACATTGGGACTCCCCTAGGAAGGTCTGAAGCAGAGTTGCCGGAGAAGATTGTCAGTAACTTTCTTACCCAGGTGGAAAATCCAGAGAATGCAGCCGGAGCCAATTCGGTTCTTCAAGGGATCGAGATGATCCCCCCGATAGAATCCTTTGTAGAAGCGGCGCACTCCCTGGGACATATCAACATTCAACCCGACGGGGATGGGGTTCTGCGTTCGCACCTGCTGCTCGTGGATTATGAGGGGCAGTATTTCCCTTCCTTTGCAACGCAGATCGCCAGTGCTTATCTAAATTTACAGCCTTCGGACCTTCACGTCCGGTTAGGGGGAGGGATCCAGTTGGGGAAAATCTTTGTTCCTACCGATCCCCAATTCAAGATGCTGGTCAGCTACAATCCCCCGAGTTGGACGGCGGAGCGGAACCCCACCTTTCCATATTATTCATTCATAGATGTGGTCAATCAGAAAGTTCAGGAAGGAGCCTTTAAAGACAAGATCGTGCTCATAGGGGTTACGCTAACCGGGTTGGGGGAGCAGAACGTGACTCCCCGCTCACCTCGGTTGCCGGCGGTGGAAGTGATCGCCAATGTGATTGAGAACGTCCTCGATCAGAATTTTATCATGCGCCCGAACTGGGCCGGGCCTACGGAATTGGCCTTGATTATCTTGTTTGGAGCATTCATTTCTTTTGGGGTGCCGCGCCTCAGCGCCAGCAAGAGTGCAATTATTTCGGGTATCCTCGTCCTGCTCTTGGCCGGTGTGGCAGCTTATCTGTTTGCCAGCCAAGGTTTGTGGGTCAAGATTCTTTATCCCGGAGTCACCCTGGTTTTGGGTTATACCGTGATGGTTTCCAAACGCTATCTGCTCACGGAAAAAGAAAAAGAGGTACTGGAAGTGGATAGCATCGAGACCAACAAGATGTTGGGGCTTTCCTTCCAGGGGCAGGGGATGCTGGATCTGGCCTTTGAAAAATTCCGGAAATGCCCGGTCGAGGACGTCAAGGACTTGCTCTATAACCTGGGTCTGGACTTTGAGCGGAAGCGAATGTTTAACAAGGCCGTCTCGGTGTACGAGCACATTGCCAAAGCCGACCCCAAATACAAGGACTTACAGAGCCGCATGGAACGGGTGCGTACCGCCGGGGAAACGGTCATTTTCGGGGCTGGCGGCGGCATGAAACGGGGTGCGGATGCCACTGTGATGATGGATGGAGGCTCCACGGCTCCTACGCTGGGTCGCTATGAAGTGGTTAAAGAACTGGGGCGAGGGGCCATGGGAATTGTTTACCTGGGTAAGGATCCCAAGATTAACCGTACCGTGGCGATCAAGAC
>JACQGE010000113.1 GCA_016199675.1 Acidobacteriota bacterium
GGAGAGCTACGTTCAATCACTACCATTTTCGAGTCAAATCGGTATGACAGAACCGCAGCCATAGAGTTTGTGGGCAGACTGCCTACTTTATGGGCAAACAGGTGTTTTTAGGCAAAGCCTAGGCGGTGAAAAGATCAATTCCAGATGTTGCGGCTGCGAAAAGCGCTTTTGTCAGGGCCAATACTTGAACCCATATTTCTGGAGATGCCATACGGTAGAACTCCCCAAAAAACTACTCGGAATAGCGTTTGAACAGCAAGGCGGCGTTAGTGCCTCCGAAGCCGAAAGAATTGCTCAAGATGTATTCCAGGCGAGCCGGGCGAGCTTGATTGGGAACATAATCGAGATCGCAATCGGAGTCCGGAGTTTCATAGTTAATTGTGGGAGGAATGATCTGGTCGCGGAGAGCGAGCACGGAAAAGCCGGCCTCCAAACCTCCCGCCCCACCCAGCAGGTGGCCGGTCATGGATTTGGTGGAACTGATCGCCATTTTATGGGCATGTTCAGCAAATAAGCGCTTAATGGCTATCGTTTCCAGGCGGTCATTAAATGGCGTGGAAGTTCCGTGGGCATTGATGTAGTCCACCTGCTCCGGGGTTATTTTGGCATCCGCCAGAGCATTTCTCATGGCCCGATAAGCCCCATCGCCATCTTCCGAAGGTTGGGTAATGTGAAAGGCGTCGCCGGACATCCCATAGCCCACGATTTCAGCCAGGATTGTAGCGCCGCGACGACGGGCGAACTCCAGGTCCTCCAGAATGAGGACGCCCGCTCCTTCCCCGATGACAAAGCCGTCCCGATCCTTGTCAAAAGGGCGGGAGGCGCGTTCCGGCTCCTCGTTGCGCGTGGAAAGCGCCCGCATGGAGGCAAAGCCACCGACGCCCATGGGAGTGATCGCGGCCTCGGAACCGCCGCAAATCGCCGCGTCCGCATCGCAACGGGAAATTAATTTAAAGGCGTCGCCGACGGCATGAGCGCTGGAAGAACAAGCCGTGCAAGTCGCCGAGTTAGGGCCTTTTGCTCCATACCGAATGGAAACATAGCCTGCCGCCAGATTGATGATGCTGGCTGGAATGAAGAAAGGGGAAATCTTTCGCGGACCGCCTTGTAGAAGGGCGGTATGCTCCCGTTCAATAACGTCGAATCCTCCGATCCCGGACCCAATCAGGACGCCGACGCGCTCCGCGTTGTCCGGAGTGATCGGCAGACTCGCCTGCTGCATGGCAAAACCGGAAGCCGCCAGAGCATACTGGATAAACAACCCCATCTTCTTTATTTCTTTTTTCTCGACGAACTGAAGCGGATCAAACCCTTTCACCTCAGCAGCGATCCGGCAGGCAAAGCCCGTGGTGTCGAAGCGAGTGATGGTGGCAACCCCGGATTGACCGGCCACGGCGGCCTTCCAGCTTTCTTCGGTCCCGATGCCCAGGGCGGAAACCAGCCCGACTCCGGTTACTACAATCCGCTTGGCCATCCCGTTTGCTCCTTCTCCCTGCGGCGCGACACCGTCCCCCTTGGCGCCTCGCCTTTCCTCAATTCTGTTTCTTTGCTCCCGCCCAATATTTCTCGCAGACTGGGAACTGTTTATTTTGCTTTGGCGTGCGCTTGGATGTAGTCAACCGCCTGCTGAACCGTCAAAATCTTTTCGGCGTCCTCATCCGGAATTTCGATGTCGAAGGCTTCCTCGAATGCCATCACGAGTTCTACGGTATCCAGAGAATCAGCTCCCAAATCGTCCACAAAAGAAGCGGTGGGAGTTACCTCCGCCTCATCCACTCCCAATTGTTCTACAATGATCTGTTTTACCTTTTCCTCGACAGAGGCCATTTATCTCCCTCCCCTTTCTAGTCAGAGTATCTTGCCGGGACATCAAGCGACAAGCCCGGCGAAAAATGTTAAGCACGTTTAGTAGAAGTTATCTCATAAATACGTGCAAACTTTGTAAAACAAACTGCATTTTACCTTGTCTAAAGCAAAGTCGCGCCTGCCGGAAAATTCAAGTTATCACACAAGCTCCGATGTTGAGCTTGGACAGGCTACCAGGAATAATCCCTTTATGAGATCACCCTGCCCTCTTCTAAAATACAACTTTTGCCGTTTTTCGTCTTCCCGCTACAACCGACGAACCGCATTTGTCATGAACCTCCAAAGCGGAAATAGTTGATTGTAGCGAGCCGGTTTCGAGTGGTCAAGAGCGCCCATCCGGGGCAAAAACGGCCGGAAGCGGTCGGATACCGGCCGGACTATAATGGTTTGTTTCCATGCCAACCGCCCAATCCATTGAAGAATTCAAAGACCGGATTGACCTGTTCCTGCTTGGATTGCGGCATCCGGTCTTAATCGAACCTGGCAAGGAAGTGACGGACCTCTCGACCAGCCGCTATTCGCTTTCGACCGAATACAACAAGCTGCTATGGCACGTGTGGAACGAGCACACCAATTTTGTCCGCCAGATTGTGGGAATCCAAAAAGAAAAGCCCGGGCGGATGGAACTCCGCTTCCAGAAATTCGGGAAGGGCCCACCGGGAACACTCATTCTTGCGGAATCGCGGGCAGAGGAAGGCCGTCTGGAACGCCGCAGCCAACGCGCCCGCTATGCCCAGGCGTTGCGACAATATCTGGGACAGCTCTTTCCGCGTTGGAAAGTCCAGGAACTGAGTTCCGAACCCGATTTGGAACACTCCTTCTCGGGGCGTTACACCCGTGGGCTTGTTAGCCAGGGCCAGCAAGCCTGGGCCATCATCGGCGCCGGAGACCAGGAAGATTTGTCGGCAGTGGAAGGAATTCTCACCTATGGCTTGATCTGGCTTGACTGGCTGCGGCAGAAAAAGGGAAATCGAGCTATCGCAGGCCTGAAAATTTTTCTGCCGGCGAATCGAGCTGCCGTCACATTGCAGCGCTTGGCTTGGATGGATCCTGAAAAAGCCCAGTGGGAGGTCTATGAAACGGGAGAAGAAATACGACGCCTCGATCCGGGCGATGGCGGGAACCTCAAGACCGCGCTAGCTCCGCTGGTAGTCCCTCCTCTCCACTCTCCCGCCGCCCAACACTGGGCGGCGCGACTCCAAGCATTCAGTCCGGCAATTGAAACATACCGCGTAAGCAATGGTTTCCTAACGTGGGCGGTCCGGGGATTGCCCTTTGCCAGAGAAACGCCCAAGGGCATCGTCTTTGGCGTGGGACGCTCTGAAACTGCGCTCGACGAAAGAACTTTTTCCGAACTGGGAAAATTGGTGGGACAACTATTGCGCTACCGCCGGGCCGATTCCGAGGATCATCAGCATCCCTTCTTCCGACTACAGCCGGAGAGATGGTTACAAAGCACACTGGCATCACAAATTGTCCGGCTGGGATGCGACTTGGAACCCGAGACAGTTTTGAGGCAAGTTTCGGTAATCGGCGGCACCGAACACGGAGTGCTGGATTTGCTGGCGATGAATTCGCAAGGGCGATTGGTGATTGTCGAACTGAAGGCTTCGGAGGACATCCATCTTCCCTTGCAGGCGCTTGATTATTGGATGTGCGTTCACTGGCACCAGCAGCGAGGCGAACTGGAACGTTTGGGATACTTTCGCGGCCGCCTGATGAGTTCCCAACCTCCGTTGGTATTGCTGGTAAGCCCGGCCTTGCAGTTCCACTCCGCCTGCGCGACGGTACTCCGCTACTTTTCTGCGGCTGTGGAAACCGTGCGCATTGGCCTCAATGAAAATTGGCGGGAACAATTGCAAGTGATTTTTCGGGAACCGCATTAGCCACGGTTTTAGGATTGGTGTAGACCCAATCCGCGATCCGATCAGCTCTTGGGGGAAACCAGCGGAACGTCCAGGCGCAGCACAGGAACGACGAGTAAAGGGTCGGCGGGCAGAAGGCTTTCGAGCACGACCGCCGTACTGGGAGCTTCCGCCTTTGGGCTTTTTTCCGCGGTTACCAGCAAGCCAAACGCCCGGTAGGGAACTTGCACTTTCCATTTGGCTCCCTGGCCTCGCAACGGGACAGGACCCAGATTGAGAATCCGTTTCTCGGTGTCAACCACCCAGAGAATATACTGATGTCCGGTCCAGCCGAGTGTCTCGGCAGGAGGTAGGTCTGCGATGGCGATCTCCAGTCGCGCCACATTCTCTTGCCATTTGACCAGGAAAACTCCTTTTGAGGTCAGGGTTTTCTCGGCGCCGCCGAGCCATACGGCCACGTCCTTATCCGGCGGGAAAGCCACAGCCAAGAGCTGCCAGCGCTGCTCCGAGAGGCGCCCCGCAGCAAGCTTGGTGGTGAGGAGCAGGAGAACCCAGACACTAATTGAGACTATAGTTCGCCAACGCATATCTAAATCAAAAGCACCCAAACCTTTTCCAGGGACTCTCACTCCAATCTAACCTAAGCAGACCACAACGCCAAGACCTTTCCTGAAATAAATCGCTCTTCCGCACAAATAGAGCAGAAGACAATACCGCTGGATCTTTTCGCGGAAAATTTTGGAATCAATGGGTGAACGCGTAAATGAAGTAATTGATCCCGAATCGCAGAGCTTCGGTGGAAGGCTCCAGGGGATACATGGGCTGATCAATCCATTCCCAGAAATCCCCGATGTCATTGTTGTGGTTAATGATCATGCAGAGCCGGCCGTGATCATCGAAATAACCGTAGAACTTCGGCGGGGCGGGGACCTGATAGGGAGGCTCGACCTCCAAAGTGGGTATCTCGTAGAAGGTATGGTAGAGCGGATGGTCTAAGGTCATCTCCACAAAGTCTCGATTCGGGAAGACCCTCTTCATTTGAGAAAGGAACCAGTCCAACTCGGCCTGGCTATCGAAGTCGTCAACCATGACAAAGCCGCCACGGTTCAGGTGCTCGCGAAAATTCTTGACTTCTTTTTCGGTCAGGTCCATTTCACCAACTTCGCTGAAGTAGAGGAAGGGGTATTGGAAAATCTCCTCACTATCCAATCGGACAATTACATAAGACTGATTGTTGAGGTTGATTCCGGTGGTCTCTTTGGCAACTTGCAGGATATGCTCTTCGGCAACAGGATAATCATGGGCCCAGCCAGGCATCCCGTATCCAAATCTGCGGGACCCGCTGAAGTAAATTCTGGCAAAAATGAATTCCGTATCATCCGGCGGACGGCGGTTGGTCTCCAGGTCGTGCCACAGTCGTTGAATCTCTGATTGAATTCGCTGAGCGGAGAGCAAGCCCCCCAGAAACAGGAAGACAGCGAGCACAGAAGCAACTCTTCTCCGTATCATTCACCACCACCCGCAAACTATTAGGAACAGTGTACCAAAACCATTGCTCCGCAGGCCGTAAATATCGCGTCCTTATGTGCCCTGTAGCAAGGGAGCATTCAGTTTGGGGAGGAACATGCGTCCCGGATGGGAAGCCACAAGAGCAAATAGCCCAGCAATCCAAACACAAATAAGCCGGGCCAGGCAAGCAAAGAGACGGTGGGGAGGTGAAAGGCAGTTCCGGTTAGGTTGGCGCCCAGGACCAACAGAGCCAGCAGGACTGCCATCAAAGATTCCCCCGCAACCAAGCCGGAAGCCAGCAAAATTCCTGTATTCTCCGCCCTGGTTTTTTCTGGAAGGGAAAGCGCTTTTTGCGAGGCGCGTTTCTCAAAAAGCCAGCGGAAAACACCTCCAACAAAAATAGCGGCCGTCGAATAGAAAGGCAGATACATCCCGACCGCAATTAGCATCGGCGAAGGGGCGCGGAGGAAGATCAAAGCAGCGGCGAAAAGCATTCCCATGATGACCAAGGCCCAGGGCATCCGGCCGCCGACAACGCCCTGAGCCAGCAGAGCCATCAAACTGGCTTGAGGGGCTGGAAGTTCTTTTCCTCCAATGCCGTAAACCTCATGAAGCGCCATCATTGGAAGCACCAGCACAAGAGCACAGATCACCACCGTAATCACTTCCACTACCTCCATGCGCCAGGGGGTGCCGCCCAATACATGGCCCACTTTTAAGTCCTGGAGCAAATCTCCGGACATGGCCGCGGCGCAGCAGACAACGCCAGCCACGGTCAATACCGCCGCCACGCCTGCCACGCCGGTTACCCCCAGCAGCAC
>JACQGE010000114.1 GCA_016199675.1 Acidobacteriota bacterium
GGTGACGGGATAGCGCTTGTGCGGCATCGCGGACGATCCCTTTTGTCCGGCGCTGAAATATTCTTCCGCATCGCGGACTTCGGTGCGCTGAAGGCCGCGAATTTCCAATGCGATCTTTTCGAGCGACGCCGCAATGACGGCCAGCGTGCTCAGATAATGGGCGTGGCGGTCGCGCTGGATGACCTGGCTGGTGATGGCTGCCGCTCGCAACCCCAGGCGGCGGCAGATTTCCTCTTCGACGTCCGGGCCGATGTGCGCGAATGTCCCGACCGCCCCGGAGATTTTGCCTACCGTCATTTCTTCCGCCGCGCGCTCCATGCGGGCGAGGTTGCGGGAGTTTTCCGAATACCAGTTGGCGAACTTCAGCCCAAAAGTGATTGGCTCGGCGTGGACGCCGTGGGTGCGGCCCACCATCACGGTGTCCTTAAACTCCAAGGCGCGCCGCCGCAGCACTTCGCCCAGCTTGTGGAGTTTTTCTAAAATCAGGCGGGAAGCAGCGTTAACCAGCAGCGCCTGGGCCGTGTCCACCACGTCATTGGAGGTCAGGCCGTAGTGCAGGTAGCGCGACTCCGGCCCCAGAGACTCGGCCACCGCCGTGGTGAACGCCACCACATCATGCTTGACCTCGCCCTCGATTTCCGCGATGCGCTTAACGTCAAACCGCGCTTTTTGGCGGATGGCGCGGGCCGCTTCCGTTGGGATTTCCCCGCGCTCGGCCAGCACCTCCGCCGTGACGATCTCCACCTCGAGCCATTGCCGGAACTTGTTTTCTTCACTCCAAATGGCGCCCATCTCCGGGCGCGTGTACCGGGCAATCAAGGCAGGCTCCTATCTCTCACTGTCACGGCTCGAATAAATCCATGCCAGACAGCGCATATGAAGGCAGGTCTTGTAATAGTTTCTAAAACCAAAATACTTCGGTCGGCTCGTCCTGCGTGCTGATCACCAAGCGGGTTGTTCCAACGCTCCGCTGTTCCAAGGCAGAGGCGGCTTCCAGGCGCGCGATCTGGGGATGGTTGTTTTGCTGGCTCAAATGGGCCAGGATCAGAAGTTGTGCCTGTACGTCGAAATCGGTGCGCAGAAATTCGCCAAGCGCGCTGTTGGAGAGATGCCCGTCGCGGCTCATGACCCGCTGCTTTACATACCAGGGATAAGGGCCATTGCGGAGCATCTCCAGGTCGTGGTTGGACTCCAGAATCAGGCAATGACAACTGCGCAGGTAATCTCTAACGTTTTGGGGCAAGTAGCCCAGGTCCGTCGCCAGGGCGATGCGCACGCCCGCCGCCGTAACTCGAAACGCCACCGGGTCCGCCGCGTCGTGCGGAATCGTAAATGGCTCGACCGTGAGATCGGCAATCTGGAAGCGACTGCCGGATTTGAAAGCCTCCACAGCGGGAAGCTTGATTTGCGGAGGCAGGGCGGCCAGTGTGGAAGGCGAAATATAGACCGGGATTCGGTATTGGAGGGCCAAGCGAGCCAGGCCGCTGGTGTGGTCGGAGTGTTCGTGGGTAATGAGGATGGCGTTCAGGGATTCCGGTTTCTCTCCGATGCTGGCCAGCCGCCGCTCCGTCTCGCGCTTGCTTAGGCCCGCATCCACTAAGAGCTTGACGCGGTCTGTAGCCAGGAAGGTGCAATTGCCGGAACTCCCGCTTCCCAGCACCGCCAGCCGGATGCTAATGTCCCCTCCTCATGTCGAGCGATCTTTGTGAGTTCGTCAAGACTGAAGTATAGATCAACACATTAGCATTTTTCGATCCATCTTAAGTCCATTGAGCCGCCCCAGCACCGTGAGGGAAATCATCTCGGTTCGGAAAAATTGCCCGGTGATTCGGGCAATGTCCTCGGCCCGCACCGCTTCGATCTTCTCAATCATTTCATCCAGGGAAAAAACCTTCCCGAAATATAACTGGTGACGAGCCAGATTGGACATGCGGCTGGTGGTAGATTCCAGGCCCAGCATCAAACTGCCTTTGAGCTGGTCTTTGGCCCGGCGGAGTTCTTCGCGCGTCGCGCCGTTTTCTTTAAGGTCACGCAATTCCCGGACGATGCTTTGAACGACCCGGGAAACGGTCGCCGGGGAAGTGCCCGCATAGATCAGGAGACAGCCGGTGTCCTTGTAAGGCGCCAGGTCCGAGAAGACGGCGTAGGCCAGCCCTTGTTTTTCGCGAATGTTCTGAAACAGGCGGGAACTCATCCCTCCGCCCAGCAAAGTGTTTAGCAAATAGCAGGCGTAGCGCTCTTCATGGGCAATGGGGTGGGAAGGAAGGCCAAGGCACAGATGCACCTGCTCCAACGACTGCTTGTTCTCTAAGATGATGCTGGGACGAATCACCGGAGCTGGGTCGGGCGAAGCATATTCTCGCTTCAGCAAGTGGGAGAAACGTTTCTCCACCAGTTCCATCAAACCGTTGTGATCCAGATGTCCGGCAGCAGCAATAATCATGTTACTCGGCTGGTAAAAACGTTCAAACTGCTCCACGATGGCGCGGCGGTCGAGCGATTGAATCGTCTGCCGGGTGCCTAGGATGGGTTTGCCCAGGGGATGGTCTTTCCAGAAGTTTTGCGTGAACATTTCATGGAGCAAATAATCCGGATTGTCCTCTTCCGATTTGATTTCCTCCAGGACCACGCCTCGCTCGCGGGTAACGTCTTTTGTATTGAACAGAGGATGGAGCACTAAGTCGCTGAGAACGTCAAAGGCCAGCGTCAGGTGCTGATCCAGCACCACCGTGTTAAAGCACACGCATTCTTTGGCGGTGAAGGCGTCCAGATGCCCACCAATCGAGTCCATCAGGCGAGCAATCTGCTCGGCCGTGCGGTGCTTCGTTCCTTTGAAAACCATATGCTCGATGAAATGCGAAATCCCGTTTTTGTGGGGATTCTCTTGCCGGGAGCCGGTTTTTAGCCAGATCCCCAGCGAGACCGAACGCACATGGGGCATGGACTCCGTGATGACAGCGAGGCCGTTAGGCAGAATGGTTTTGTGGATGTTGCGGAGCTGCCCATCCTTCTGTAAGGACGTGCCCCCCGCCTTTATACGGCGTGATTTGGTTTTGTTCGGCACCTTAGTTTGCATCTTTCCCGCTTCTCGAGGCGACCCAAAGGTAGGGAGAATTCGCTCGATTACAGTATACTGGTTTGGGACAGGATTGAGTATCTGCAAAAACCGCCAAAACACAATTTTCCTCCGAAGCGTTCCTTTTTTTCAACGGGGGCAGCTCCAAACCCTGTTTTTTGCTAGAATGTGATTAGGAACTATATGCAAAAAAAGGAGTTAATTGGTCTAGCTGTTCCCCAACTGGAGAGCTTGGTGGCTTCCTTTGGGGAGCCTGCCTACCGGGGGCGGCAATTGTATTCTGCTCTATATCAGCAGCGGCAGTGGGATTTCCGACAATTGACACCGTTTCCGCTGGCTTTTCGAGATCGGCTCGAACGCGACTGTCAAGCCACACTGCCCCAAGTGAACAAGAAGTTCCAAAGCGAAGATGGGACGGCACGTTATTTGCTTCGACTGGCTGATGGGCAAAGGATCGAGACTGTTCTTATGCCCGAACGGGCGCGAAATACTATCTGTGTCTCAACGCAGGCCGGTTGCCCGGTAGATTGCAAGTTTTGCCTCACGGGCGTCATGGGGTTTTTCCGAAACCTTACTGTCGGAGAAATTGTGGGCCAAGTCCTGCTTCTCGTGCAGGACAATAATTTAGCGTTAGACCGGCGTTTGAACTTGGTTTTTATGGGGATGGGAGAACCGCTCTTGAATTATTCCAATGTCCGGGCAGCCATTTATTTGCTGGCTGATCCAAAAGGGATTGCCCTTTCGCCAGCCCGGATGACGCTTTCGACGGCGGGAGTTGTCCCTGGAATCAAGCGATTAGGCCAAGAACCTCTACGTCCCAAGCTGGCTGTTTCCCTCAACGCCGCAACCGACGAATTGCGCAATCAAATCATGCCACTCAATCGGAAATGGCCGCTGGCTGAGTTATTGCGGGTCTGCCGCGAGTTCCCGTTGCGGTCAGGCGAGAAGCTGACATTTGAATATGTGCTGTTGGATGGGGTCAATGACAGAGTGGAGGATGCCCGGCGCTTGGTCAGGTTGGTGCGGGGAATTCGCTGCAAAGTAAACCTGATCGGTCTGAACCCTGGGCCGGAGCTGACTTTTCGCACCCCTCCGGACGCGCGGGTTCTGCATTTTCAGCAGACATTATTCGACAAAGGGGTCCCGGCCTTCCTCCGAAAGCCTCGTGGACGGGATATCTTCGCCGCCTGCGGTCAGTTGAAGCTAACGGAATCGCAACCAGCACTTGCGAATACCTGACAGCTAAATTGATGGCCGCAGGGGAGACCTAAAATGGCACGGCAGTCGGAATCAATCCGAACAAAAAAAGGAAAAACCAAAAAATACTGGTCTGCCGATGTCACAAAGCGCAGTGACGCTCTCGATTTGGAGTCCAAAGTTTTTGCAAGGAATAGCCCGCGAGCAATTGCATTGTCGCTAAGGAAGTCAGCGGAGGCCAGCCAACGGCGCAAGGGAACGCCCTTTCAATCCGCCATGTCCATGCTCAATTTCTATATCAATCGAGCCGGTAGCAACTTGCCTCCCGAACGTAAAAAGATCTTGAACGAAGCGAAGCTGGAGCTGCGGAAAGCCTATAGCAGAGAATAGAAAAGGACTCTGAGTCGCGCCTCATTGCTATTGGCCGCGAATTCCAATCATGCCCATCATGCGCCCGGTTTTCCCGTCATCGCGGCGATGGGAGAAGAATAGTTCAGAGTGGCAACGGGTGCACGGAGCGCCAGAATCAATCCGGTTGACGGAAATTCCGGCTTCGCGGAGCTGGTACAGATTGGCTTGCACTAAGTCCAGATATGTATCGTGATGCTTGGGGCGGTCGGAAGCCTTCAGCCGGTTTTTAAAAAGTCCAGGATACTTTCTTTCGAGTGGGGTGGGCGTTACCTGCCGATGGTTAAAAAGTTGACCGGCATAATGGAACTGCCCCTCGAATTCCTCCGCAACTTCTTCTCCGACAGAAAAACAGCAAACCCGGATGCCCGGCCCGATAGCGGCCCACAGGTCATCTTCGCGGGAGCCGAACATCAGCTTCATCATACCAACGCCTTTTTGCGCCAACCGCCGCACGGTTCCTCGCCAGCCGCAGTGGAGCACAGCGACTACCCGTTGGCGCACGTCCACCAGCAGAATAGGTAAACAATCGGCCACTTGGATGGAAAGCAGCAGGCCTGGATGATTGGTTACCAGACCGTCGCCAGGCAAGGGGAAGTCGGCGCGCGGCATGTCGGTGAGAACCCGAATCAGATCGGAATGGATTTGTTTTGGGATCACCAAATTCATTTGTTCGGCATCGAGACTGGACAGCAGGCGGCGCCGGTTTACCTCGACGTTCTGCGGATTATCCCATGGCACCTTTCCCAAATTAAGGTCGTTTCCTTTGGCGAGCCGGGATGGGGAGTTGGGTGAGGGGCTTACGCCTCCCAGTCTGGTGCTGAAGCCGTGGACCAGCCAGCGGAATTGAGTCAGTGCGGGAACTTGAAGCACCTGCAAACCGCGCTTGGCGTGGCGGCTCAGGTTCAAATTGCCCACTCCTCCGCCAGCGCGGCTCGGATTGAATAAGGATGCCATTGTAAAAATCACCTTTGCTTACAATGGTATACTGCCCATGGATGGGCGTCAAAGCGGCGCATAGCTTGCCCGGGAGAGCGATCCAATGATTCTCGGTCTTGGAGTAGACATTACGGAAGTTCCCCGTCTTCGGGAAGCCATCGAGCGGTACGGCGAGCGCTTCTTGCATCGCGTATTCAGTCGCGATGAGGTGGCTTATTGCCAACGCCACAGGAATTGCTACGACCGTTTTGCCGCCCGCTTTGCCGCCAAGGAAGCGGCCATGAAGGCCCTGGGGACCGGTTGGCGGCGCGGAGTAACTTGGAAAGACTTTGAAGTGGTCAACTTGCCGAGCGGCAAGCCGACCCTGCGGTTAACGGGGAAAGCACTCGAAATCTTCCACAGTCTGGGGGGAACCAATCTCGTTCTCTCCCTGACCCACACGGATAAACATGCTTTGGCGGAAGTGATTGTGGAGGGAGATTCCTTGCCGGAGAATTCTTCAGATTAAGCAGAGCCTTCTCTTTTCCTCAGATTCTATGGTATTGCCCTAAATCTATGTTACTGGAGCAATCATGATCATTAGGCGAATCGATCTGTGCGTGATAGAATCCCGAAACAAAGGCCGGATTCGTGAATCCCGCCCTTACCGAATATTGCAGAGAGTTATGCCTTCAATTCGATAAGTCTAATACTTATGGGCTATCAGGTATGGAACATAAGAAAAATCAACAACAAGACCCGCTTGGAGTGAAACCTTCGACCAGCCAATCCCAAGCGTTTAAGAACGATCTGAAATGGATTAAGAGGGTGGGTTACTTCTATGCTGTGATTTTTGGCACCTTGATTACATGGTATTTGCCAAAGGAATTGGTCCAGCTTCGGGATTCCGTAAATGGGGACATTGTCAAACAGCTCCAGCCAATCGGGGAAAGATTGTCGAAAATCGAAGGACGGCTGCTTAATTTAGCTGCTTTTCAAAATCCAGGGGAGACGATAAAAGAAATTGCGGCTTTGTCTCCGAAAGATTTTCCTCACTCCCTCCCTGCCTTGCGGAAAATAACAGAGAGGCCTGTTTCCGAGGTTAAGCCAACTGTGGATATTCTGCGGGAACTGGTTGAAAAACTGAGGAATATCGACGAAAGCTCCCCTGATTACTGGCCGACGCTTCTTCAGTTTATTCAGTTCGCTAGCGCCAGTTTTTCTCCTGATGTTCCTCCTCCGGGGAAGCCGACCTCAATAATCAGCAATAACACTGTGAGAGTAAGTGTAAGGGGAGTCAAAAAGGCAATAGTTCTTCTTGACGGTGGCGAACTTGTGGATTCGGACTTTGAGAATTCCCGTATCATATTCACCCCAAATCCTGTCCGTATGCGAAACGTAAGGTTTACCAATTGCGTTTTTGAAATACCTCTGACGGAAACACCAAACCAGTATATAAAGAGCGCAAGCCAGCAACTGCTAGCTTCTAATCTGCAATCGGTCTCGATTTCATCGCTTTAACAATATACTTTTAGGACACTACCTGGCTCGCGACTCTTTGACCCAGCAGGCTATCTTCGGTGAGTGCGACAATTTGGACAGGCACAAGCTGGTTGGCGGGCAGGCGGTCGCCAGCAATCAACACTTTCAGATAGTTATCGCTGAGGGCCGGGGTCCCGCCTTCTTCGAGTTCCTCCAGTGTCAGCACCGTCAGACTAACGCCGAGTTGCCGTTCACGGAAACGCCGGTTCTTTTTGGCGGATAGCTCTCTCAGGATGCTGCTTCTTTCCCGAACGACAGCACCATTCACTTGTCCCGGCATTCTGTCCGCCGGAGTGCCGGGTCGCCGCGAAAACGGAAACACGTGTAGATAGGTGAAGGGAAGCGACTCGATCAGCGCGCGTGTTGCCTCGAAATCCTCCTCGGTTTCTCCTGGAAACCCAACCATTACATCCGCGCCAAAAGCCGCCTCAGGCATCCGCTGGTAGGCCGCCAGAATCCGTTCGCGGTAGTTTTGGGGATGATATTTCCGGTGCATCCGACGCAGGATCCGGTCAGACCCGCTTTGTAATGGCGCGTGCACATGCCGGGCAATCCGAGGCGTGGCAGCCATCAAGTCCAGCAGTTCATCGGTAAAATCCATGGGTTCCACCGAACTCAGCCGCAACCGCTCCACCGGCGTTTCCTCCAAAACTTTTTGAACCAGATGAGCGAGTCGGAGCTTAACGGGCAGGTCGCGTCCGTAGCGGCCTAGATTGATTCCCGAAAGGACCACCTCCCGATAGCCCATTGCAGACAGAGCGCGGACGTGATTCAGCACGTCCGGCAGCGGCAGGCTGCGGCTGCGGCCCCGCACTGATGGGATAATGCAGAACGAGCAGCGATTGTTGCATCCGTCCTGGACTTTTAGGTTGGGACGCGTCCGATCCAAAGCCGGCCCGGCGAAGACCGGGGCTGTGGCGAATTGGGTTTGGTTAAAAATGTTCCCAACCAGAACCTTGGGAGCGGAGGAAAAAGCGCCAGGGAGAGTAGCGCCCAGGCTATGGTATTCCGCTTCCAGAGATTGTCTGGGATTTCCCGTCAATGCTTGGAGAGAAACAAATTGATTCCGTGGGCGAGCGGGAGAACATTCGTCGGCCAGCAGTTGACCAATATCGCCCTTATGAGAATTGCCGACCACCCACTCCACGCCCGGCAAAGCTGCCAATTCCTGCGGACTGCGCTGGGCGTAGCAACCGGTCACCAGAATTCTGGCGGCGGGATTTTCCCGATGAATGCGGCGGGCTATCTGCCGCAATTCCGCATCGGCGGCTCCGGTTACCGTGCAGCTATTGAGCACCACAAAATCGGCCTGAGCAGGATCGGCCACGGCCTGAAAACCGCGCTGGCACAGCTCCGCCTCCAGAACGGCTCCATCGGCTTGGCTGGCTCGGCACCCGAAATTAACCGTGTGAAAGCGAGGCATCCTTCCCCAAACGAACGCTCTGCCGGCTACGCTCTTCTCGAGGATCGAAACGGTTTGCCAGAATCGCTCGACCATCGCCCGTCGAGCTATTCGTAATCCCGTCTGATTTTTTTGCGGGCGCGCTTGCGCGCTAAGGCCGCTTTGACGCGCTTTTTCTCGCCTGGCTTTAGATAGTAGGAATGTCTTTTGACTTCCTTGATGATGTCTTCTTGCTGAACTTTCCGTTTGAAACGGCGAAGGGCATTTTCCAGGGACTCACCCTCTTGGAGTCGAACTTCCGCCAAACAACACACCCCCTTGCGTTTTGGATTTTCCCATGCGCTAAGGTTATAATATAGCGCTCTTCGGGAAAGTCAAGGTTGCCTTCCACCAGTAAGCTTTTCCCGGGACGGGAGAAAGGGGAATTCTTTCTCAAAATTAGGCTTACTGCCTTTCCAGGAGCCGTGTTTTCTTCACACAGCATTGAGGTTTTGCTGGCAGTAGGATTCGCTTCCGTTTTGAGTTTGCCATCCTCGTGGAGTTCGCGCTTATCCGATGGAAAAAGTTTTGGCCATTTTGCTCGCCGGAGGTGCTGGCGAGCGACTCTATCCGCTAACGCGAGACCGAGCCAAGCCCGCTGTCCCTTTCGGAGGCGTCTATCGGATCATTGACATTACGCTGAGCAACTGTGTGAACTCCGGGCTGCGAAAAATTCTGATCTTGACGCAGTATAAGTCGCTCTCCTTAAACCGCCATATTCGGTTCGGGTGGAACATCTTTTCCCGCGAACTGGGGGAATTTATTGAAATTCTGCCGCCCATGCAGCGGGTGGGTGAGCATTGGTACTTGGGCACGGCGGACGCGGTCTATCAAAACATTTACAGCATCCTGGTCGAAGCTCCGGAATATGTGCTGGTCCTGGCTGCGGACCATGTTTATAAGATGAACTATGCTCCGATGTTGGAGCAGCACCAGCGGACGGGAGCCGATGTGACCGTCGGCACCATCCGGCAGCCTGCGGAAGAAGCGGACCGGTTTGGAGTGGTGAAGGTGGATTCCGACGGTCGCATCACTGGTTTTGTCGAGAAGCCGCACGGCAATCTTTTGGACTCTTTCCAGCAGAAAGGCATGGTCCATGCCTCGATGGGCATTTACCTGTTCACCGCCTCGCATTTGATTTCCATCCTGCGCCGGGACGCCCAGAACGTGAAGTCGGGCCACGATTTTGGACGCGACATTTTGCCCGCCCTCGTGAAGGAAAGCCAGGTCTATTCCTATGATTTTGTGGACGAGAACCGCAAGGAAGCATTGTATTGGCGCGACGTGGGGACCTTGGACGCTTACTATGAAGCTAATATGGACTTGGTGGCCGTTTCTCCCATCTTCAATCTGTATGACAGGGACTGGCCCATCCGCACCTTGCAGGATCAGAACCCACCCGCAAAATTTGTGTTCGCCCAGCAGGACGGGCGTATGGGGGTAGCGCTGGATTCCATTGTTTCTCACGGCTGCATTGTCAGCGGCGGGCGGGTCGTGCAAAGCGTGCTTTCTCCAGGTGTTCGGATCCGCAGTTATTCCGAAGTGGATCGCTCGATCCTGTTTTCCGGAGTTGACGTGGGACGCCACAGCCGCTTGCGGAAGTGCATCGTGGATCGAGAGGTGCAAATACCCGAGAACATCTACATCGGCTATGACCTGGAACAGGATCGCGCGCGAGGCTTCACCGTTACGGAGTCGGGATTGGTGGTCGTTGGCCATCCCGGAGTCCTGGAAGAGAAACTGGACGATTGGGAATTGCCCGTGCCTAAGCGGAACTGAATCATCGTGTTCTTTTGAGCGCCGGAAATTTCGAGTCAAGAAATGAGAAAGCCTGAGGAAACCTATGGGGAAAACAACAGAGACAAATATTGAGTGGGTTCATGGACGCGAGGTGCTCGATTCGCGAGGCAATCCCACCGTGGAGGCCGAAGTGTTGCTGGAAAGCGGCCTGATCGGCTGGGCGGCGGTGCCCAGCGGCGCTTCCACGGGCCAGCATGAGGCACTAGAACTGCGCGATGGCGCCCCGAAGCGCTATATGGGCAAAGGGGTGCTGCGCGCCGTAGAAAACATCGAGCAAATCATTGCTCCGGCACTGAAGGGACAGGATGCCGCCGAGCAGACCGAACTCGATCGCCTGATGATCGAACTTGATGGAACCCCCAACAAGTCACGTTTGGGCGCCAATGCGATTTTGGCCGTGTCGCTCGCCATGGCTCGTGCGGTGGCCGACACTCTGGAGTTGCCGCTCTATCGCTATCTGGGCGGAGTGAATGCCTGCTTGTTGCCGGTGCCCCAGATGAATATTTTGAACGGCGGGGTTCATGCCGACAATAACGTGGACTTTCAGGAATTCATGATCGTTCCCCTGGGAGCCGCCAGTTTTGGAGAAGCCTTGCGCATGGGGGTCGAGACCTTTCACCATTTGAAGAAGGTCCTCGCCCAAAAGGGCTATTCAACCTCCGTGGGGGACGAGGGTGGGTTTGCTCCTAACCTGCGCTCCAACAAAGAAGCTTTGGACGAAATCCTGAAGGCGATCCACGCCGCCGGTTATCGGCCCGGAGAAGACATTGCAATTGCGCTTGATCCTGCCTCCAGCGAATTCTTTGAGGGCGGCAAGTACGTGTTCAAGAAATCGGACAAGAGCGCTCGCACCCCGGAACAGATGGTGGAGTTTTATTCCGACTGGGTGCGCCAGTATCCCATCGTTTCAATCGAAGACGGGCTGGCTGAGGATGACTGGCAGGGATGGAAACTTCTGACGGAAGCTCTTGGCGGACGGGTGCAACTGGTCGGCGATGACATTTTCGTGACTAACCCACGGCTGCTACAGAAAGGAATTGACGGGAAAATCGCCAATTCCATCCTGATCAAGCTGAACCAAATCGGCACGCTGACCGAGACGTTGGAAACCATAGCGCTGGCCCGCCGCCATGGTTATAGCACGGTCATCTCACACCGCTCCGGCGAAACCGAGGATGATTTCATCGCTGATCTGGCCGTGGCCACCAGCGCCGGGCAAATCAAGACTGGTTCGGCTAGCCGCAGCGACCGCATCGCCAAGTACAACCAGTTGTTGCGGATCGAGGAGGAA
>JACQGE010000109.1 GCA_016199675.1 Acidobacteriota bacterium
AAGAACTAGAAAAGGTCCTCCGGAGCTACCTGGAGACCTACAATCGCGAACCGAAACCTTTTGTATGGACCAAAACCGCTGACGAAATCCTGGCTAATGTCGCCAGATTTTGTCAACGAATTTCTGACTCAGGACACTAGGTTCTACCGCCCCTGCGGGGCTGGGGAGCGGGGAAAACCCGGCACTATACACCAACGCTGAAAGTTGTCTAGCAATTACAGAAGAAGAGCGAGGAACAAATGACCGTGGAAGAAAAATTGCGGCAGATGGGCCTGGAGCTTCCGCCCGCTCCTGCCCCTGTGGCTGCTTATGTCCCTTGTGTGCGGGCGGGGAACCTGCTTTTTATCTCCGGCCAGATTCCGAAAGAGAAAGGAGAACTGAAGTACCGAGGACATGTGGGCAGCGACCTCAGCGTGGAAGAGGCTGCGAAGGCAGCGAGGCTGTGCGCGCTCAACGCCCTCAGCCAAGTGAAGCAGGAACTTGGCGATTTTACCGGGCTGCGGCGCATCGTCAAAGTTACCGGGTATGTTGCCAGCGCCTCAGGTTTTCACGACCAGCCGAAGGTCTTGGACGGGGCCTCACGGTTCCTGGAAGAGGTGCTAGGGGAGAAAGGCAAACACGCCCGCGTGACCGTGGGGGTGAATGAACTGCCCTTAAACGTGGCCGTCGAGGTGGAAATGATTGTGGAAGTCGAACCCTGAAAGCGCCGCCCAGGAGCTAAGGACTTGTTGAAAAACTCTTGGGGGAGCGATGGTTCGGTGCAACAGCCAACAACGGAATTCGCGCAACCCGCAGATTTCTTTGACAAGCAGATCCCTTCGACAAGCTCAGGGCAAGCTCTTCGCTTCGTTCAGGATGACATCGCAACAAGCTGTTAAGGACGAGCCTCCAGCACGAACCGCACGTTGCGTTCCCGGTTGAGCTTTTGCGTCAGCGAAAGATCTAGCCGATCCAGGGGCACAGAAGCGCGCATTCCTTGGACTGTAATATAGCGAAGGAAATCCTCATCCAACCAGTAATCCACCGCTGCAAAAACCGAACCGTCCTTGAAAGCCAATAGCGTGATAACGGGTTCTGCCGCTGATCCCGAGGGTTGTCCGGTGTAAGGCACGTTCTCTATCGTGGACGAAGCAGTTGTTGAAGGGATCGTGATATATATCGGATAAGGAACCCCAACAACTATCGTACTGGAACCCCGAAAGTGTTTTCTCAAATGGTCCTGAGGAAAGCGGTGGTCTCGACCGCGGTCAAAAGAATCGCCAGAATGGTTTGATGGTGTCTCCCTCATGCCCGGAGCGCCACCTGGGAAATTGATATTGGGAATTGGCGGCGCAGAGCCAGTGGGCAGGGGTTGCGACGTCATTGGCATTGGCTGCATCCCCGGATGATTGATGTTGCCAACTCCCGGGGGCATCGCTACCGGAGGGACAGCCCGAAGACCGACGTTGTAACCCAAACGGGATGCAAAACCAGGGTCTGTGACCGCAGCGGGCGCACCGGCAGAAACTCCCACACCCATGCGGATTCCTCCGTTACTCTGAACCATCCATGTCGTCGGGGCTGAAGAAACCGGTTCGTTGTTCTTCCGCTGATTCCCAGGCACGGTGGCGCTTCCCGAACCACTTGTCCCTCTTTGTGATTGTGCCTCTCGGGACCAAACCAGCAAAGCAGTGATGCATAAGGCAAGGCGGAGGAATTTCGACATATAATTTTCCTTTCCTTTCTTAACTCAAGATTAGCTCCGCTTATCTAAAGAGGTCAATTGGAAAGGAAACCTTGACAAATCCCCACACCGGGAGAAACAGCTCAAGATGGACTATAATGAGACCATGACAGCCGCAAAAGCTGATTGGCGTGAGACGACATCGAGCAATCTAAAAAAAGTTGGAACCGGGAAAGATTCGCTTCCCCTGAGCGTCATGGCCTTAGAATTTTGTCCGAATTGTTCGGAAAAATTAGTTGGATACTCCTGTAAATTGATTTGCCAACGCTGTGGTTACTTCCTATCCTGTTCGGACTATTATTGAAAATCCTTTGGAAGGCTTTGTCCTTCCCTGAAAAGTCCTCCACCGGAATGACTACCTGCTTTAAGAAGGTTTGGCATGCGGCAATCGTAAAATGGTCGTATATGCGAAGATAGTTCTGCGGCAAGAGCAATGAAATATTTCTTCCGAACGAAAGTGCCTTTGACTCGCGATGTCCTGCTGATCGAGAGCGGCTCCCCAGAAGTGAGCCGACGTGCCTTAGAAGGCATTCGCCAAATCTTTCCTGGGGCGCAGTATCACCTATTAACCTGCTGGCCCGGCACGCCTAGCATGCGGTTCGACACGGCATTTCGAGCTTCGGATTATCCCACCTGGCGGAGCAAGCTTCGCTTGTTGTTGTTCTTCCGCAGAAAGGGCTGGGAAGTCATGGCCATTCTTTGCACCGGAGAACGCATCCTGTGGCGCTGGAAGATGCTGGCATTGATCCTGATTCCGGCCAAGGTCCTGGTCGTCAATGAGAATGCTGACTTCTTTTGGCTGCACTGGGAGAACTGGCGGACGCTGGAGCAGTTACTGGCCAGCCGTTTGGGTGTGAATTTAACTGGTTTTTTTTCTACTGCTCCGCGCGCCCTGATGTTTCCTTTTCTGCTGTTGTTCTTATTGGTCACGGCGGCATTTTTCTATATTCGCCGCTGGAGGCGATTGGCATTTTGGAAATTCAGCAACCGATTTGCCAAGGATCGCCAATCACGCGAAGTAACGTCTTCATAGCCGCGCAGATTCCGCAATATGATAAAATTCTCCCATGATGAAATTGCCGATTTATTTAGATAATCATGCCACAACTCCTGTAGATCCAATAGTTTTGGAAGCGATGCTTCCCTATTTTGCGGAGAATTTCGGCAACGCTTCCAGCCATAATCATACTTTTGGATGGAGGGCCCAGGAAGCGGTCGAGAAGGCCCGCAAGGAAATTGCCGATTTGATAGGAGCCAAGCCGCCTGAAATTATTTTTACTTCCGGGGCTACCGAATCCAACAATCTAGCGATCAAAGGGATAGCCGAGAAATACGGCGAGCGGGGCAACCACATTATCACGGCGACGACAGAGCACAAAGCAGTTCTCGATCCTTGTAAGGATCTGGAGAAAAATGGATTCCACGTCACATATCTTCCGGTAGATCATTACGGGCTAGTGGAGCCGGACGATGTGCGCCGGGCCATTACGGACCGCACGATCCTAATCACGATCATGTTCGCCAACAATGAGATCGGCACTCTTCATCCCATCGCGGAGATTGGGCAAATCGCCCATGAAAAGGAAATCCTTTTTCACACCGACGCGGCGCAAGCACTGGGGAAGGTTCCTGTGGATGTAGAGAGAATGCACATTGATCTGCTCTCTTGCACCGCCCACAAGCTTTATGGACCTAAA
>JACQGE010000116.1 GCA_016199675.1 Acidobacteriota bacterium
AAACTCTCCCAGATGTTGGCGAGTTGGTGAATTTGGGAGAAGAACCGCGAATGCCCACCCTTACAATTCAATAAGTTAGATGGTAGGCGCGTGGGGACTTGAACCCCAGACCTCTACCGTGTCAAGGTGCACCTGAGGTTAGAATTATGCCTGATAAACAGGCATAAAACAGGCTTAATCGAAACTTTTACTGAGCTAAGCGCCTGCCAATCAGGCGCTTAAATAAAGTCGGTTGTGGCAAGAACAGGCTAAAAACAGAGAGGGGCGTCTCAACGTTCATTCGATTGTTCTGCTAGCGCTTGGTGCAACAGCGACTTGATGTAGGTTTGGTAGGGAAGCCCTCTGCTGGCCGCTTGCGAGCGAGCCAATTCCAGATCGGATTCGGGCAATCGGATCGAAATTGTCTTTGCGGCCCTGGAGCGGCTAAGGCGCGCCGCGAGCATTCCGCGGTCCAGCACTTTCAGTTGGCCAGACCCAGCGCCTTCGATAAGATCTTTGTCCAGCTTCTTGCGGTTTTCATACCACCATTCGGCTTCCTGAGCCTCAGTGGCGAAGGCTGGAACGATTCTCTTCTTAATCTTACGTTTCATCCTCTCTTCTCCCAATAAAATCTCTCCAGCAAGCGACCCGCAGGATAGGCGGTAATCGCTCGTACTTTCTCTTCTCGAAGCATCCAAACTGCTACAAGTACCCGCCCCTTGTCTGTGATACCGATGGATTTGTAACGTTCCTCGCCGCTTTCCGTCTGGTATTCGAGGTCGAAGGGGCCATTTGCGATGACCTGCTCGAATTCTTGGGGCGAGACCCGATGGTTTTTCAGATGCCTTCGGTTGTGCTCGTCCCATTCGAATTCGATATTCTCTGCCACTCTCTGTTGCCATCCTACCGTGGCGTATATATAGTGTCAATATGGTTAAAGGCGGATGCGATACAGACGCTGGCCATCGTCACCTTTGTTGGACTCCACTTTGAGCCCCATTTTCTTACCGAGGCTCGCGGAGATGAAGCCTCGCACGCTGTGGGCTTGCCATCCTGTGGCAGCCATGAGCTTCTCCAGGCTAACTCCGGTGGGCCGCTTTAGCAGTTGAAGGATTACATCCTTCTTTCTTTGGCCCCGGCTCGGGGCAGCTTTCTTGCCTTTGTTCGCCTTGACCGATTTTCTTGCTTGAGCCATTGCATTCCTCCTTTGTTCCCGAATCGAACGGTCCCATTCATGGCTCGGGGACGAGTCCAACGCAAGGGAATTCTGAGCGGCCGGGGAAGAATTCGGCGCTGGGGTTCCTTCCTGTCCGTGGATCCGACGCGCCGCCTGGGTTAACTTCTCCTGAATCCGGCGGGTCAACTCTGCCTGCCGGTTCAACTGCACCACCGTGTACTCTTCCGTCATTTTGGTGCTGGCGTGGCCGGCGATCCGGGAGACCTCGATGCTGGAGCCGCCCACCTCTTGCCGTCAGGTAATGTTCGCCCGCCGCAGCGAATGCAGTCCGAGACCAGGGAAATCGCACTTTTCTGCCCGTGCTGCTTCCTTCCCGAGCCCCTGAATCCCACATCGGCTTCCGCCGATCGTGTTGGGGAAAGACCCAGGCCTCTGGTGTGTGGTCTTCTAACGATTCAACCCACCCTTTCAACCGTCCGGCCAGCGTGCCCAGAGTCAATGTTCTTTTACTCCGTTCCGTCTTGGGGCTGTCGATATCTCCCCGCCAGTGCCGCTGCTCGATTCGCACGTACCCGATCTCGGTATTGACATGTTTGACCTGCAGGCCGGTGACTTCCGAGATACGAGCCCCGGTTGCTAAGCAGAGCTCACAGATCAGCAGGTTCGGATCGTGTAAACGCGCCAGAACCCGCACGGTCTCTTCCTCTGTCAGAATGCGCTTTTCATAGACCTGCCACTTTTTCGGGAGCTTCACCCGAGCAATGGGGTTCGCCAAGGTATCTGGCAACACCTCCCATTCCTGGGTCTTTGTGAAGATGCCGCTCATGATGTTCCGCAGATCGGTCATCATGTACCAGGAACCGGATTCTTCCTGCAGCCAATCGAGCACGTCCTTGGCGCGAAACCTACTGATAGGCGTGCTAGCCCAACGGGGCAGAATGTGATTGTGAAGGTGGTTCCGGTATTTCTGTTTGGTGGATGCCGCCACAAGCGGTTTCCCACCAACCACGCGCTCCACGTAGTCCTTCTCCCATGTCGCAGCGAGAGTGCCGAAGAAGATCGCGCCACCTTCCGCTGCTTGCGTTGGGAGCACATGAGTTGTGGCTGCTATCGAACCGGCATTTACACTCCTCAGAAAACTCTCACGTTCGGCCCCAATTTGGTTCATCGAACCTCCTTCGAGGACAGGAGGATTGCGGGATTTCGTGCAAAAGGCAAGGCCATTCTGGTTGATCAAGGCTGATGATTTTAGCTTGAATACTCGCCCTTCTGGCGAAGCCATCCTGATCGTAGAAATTTTGCGAGCGGCAATCAAGGCAGGTTCCATGTATTTAGATAAATCCAAGAGCTAGCGCGTGAGCACGGGAATCTCGCTCAAGCGAAAAACTACGAGGTGATTTTCACGTTAGAGAGCTTTCCCAGACGTTGTTCCATTGGCCGAGAGCAGGAGTATTTCGAAGAGGAACTGCGGCAGCTTATTTTCAAATCTCACCGAATCATTTTTCAAATTGAAGAAAAAGCAAGAATCGTTCGAGTGCTCTACTTTGTGCATGGGAGGCAACGTGCCTTCGGAGAGCGGCAGGACGACCCGGATTAGTCGCCCAATATATGTCTGCAGTCATTCCAACCGGCGGCAGGAAATTACGAGTCACAGAGTTCTTGTAGCCCAGTCGCGCGGATTAGCTTCGCGAGCGCGATCTCGACCGGAACGCCCTCGTCAATTGCCGCCAATAAAAAAATTCGCGTGCTAACTCATTGTCCTGAAGGTCTAGCAATAGCCCAATATTCCAATCTCTCGTGAGGCTGCCATCCTGCTTTGGCTCCCAATAATCAATCTCAAGCCCTTGGCGCGGGAAATGTCATGAGCCAGAGGATTGATCATATTCAACTTGGCGGTCAGCAACAACATTGATACTTCACGTTCGCTGTAAATACTCGGCATAAGACGCACTGACCTGCGGGCACTAGGAAAAGACTTGCAGGCTCAAGGATTGAATTTGTACCCAGTCCCATGAACCGTGACTAGGTGACGGGGGCTGCCTGGGTCGTCCTCGATCTTTCTTCTCAGTTTGGCCACATGCACGTCCACGGTTCGCGAAAACGAAAAGTTTTCATATCCCCAAACGGCATCCAGCAATTGATTCCGAGAAACTACACGGCCATGGTGCTCGATTAAGTATTTCAGGATTGCAAACTCGCGTGTCGAAAGCTCTAAAGGGTGACCACTCTTGAAAACCTCGCCCGTGTCCAGGTTTACCTCCAGTCCCCCCCCTTGGTAGTTCCTCCTCTTTTCTTCCTCTTTGGAGGAGCGGCGCATTACTGCCTCCACCCGAGCCATAAGTTCCATAAAGCTGAACGGCTTGGTGAGATAATCGTCTGCCCCCAGTTTTAGTCCCAGGACCTTATCACTCTCCTCAGAACGCGCACTCAAGATGATGATCGGAACTGTATTTCCTGCCTTCCGCAACTGAGTGCATAACTCGAAGCCGCTCCGCTTTGGAAGCATCACATCGAGGATGATCAGGGTTAACAGCTTCTCCACAGCCAACCGCAACCCAGCGGTCCCATCCGCCGCTACCAAAACAGAGTAGCCCTCGTACTCAAACCCCTCGCGGAGCGCCAGAGCCAACGATTTGTCATCCTCAACAATTAAAACTCGCTTCACAACTTCAGCCCTCTATTATGGGGAGGTGAACAGTAAAAGTGCTTCCTTGTCCTAATCCGCTCTCCACCGTGATCTTGCCGTGATGGGCGTCCACAGTATTTTTGACGATCGACAACCCTAGGCCGCTTCCTTTCACGTTGTGCACATAACCGGTACTGACACGGTAGAATTTTTCAAATACTTTCTTCTGATCCTCGGGCTGCAGCCCAATCCCGCGATCGGAGACGGAAACGGTGATAAATCCATTCTTCCTACCCAACTGGACACCAATGTACTTGTTTGCCCCTGAATATTTCATAGCATTGTCGAGCAGATTAACGAATGCCTCTGTAATCGCCTCTTTGTCCATCATCACTGGTGGCAACGGCTGCGGAGAAACATAGTAGTCGACCGCAAATCCACCTTGCTCGAACTCCAGTTCCAATGCATTCAATGCATCAGAAACGAGCTGACCCACATCTGCCTCTTGAAATTCGTACCCTTTTTGCCCCGATTCAATCTTTGAAAAATCCAGCATTTTGTCGATCAGGTTCCCCAGTCGCTGCGCCTCGGACTCGATCTGTTGACCATACTTCTGAAAGGCTTCGGGGTTTTTTACGCGACCGAGTCTCATAAATTCCGCTAGCACTTTGATCGAGGACAGGGGAGTTCGAAGTTCGTGAGAAATGTTGGAAACAAAATCCGCTTTCATCTGAGAAAGCTTTACAGTTCGGGAAGCATTCTGCATCAGAAAAAAGAACCCGCCTAGAAGTGTCACAATCATCAGAATCGCTATCGAAAGACTCAGAAGGAAGTTTCTACTCGCCCATTGTTCTGGCGTAATATAGCGGCTTTGAACCTTGAGATACCACTCCGTGAAAACAAAGCGCCAAGGGCGGAGAAACTCGTCTCCCTGTCCTTGTCCGTGCTGTGTGGCGAAGAGTTGTCGGCCGTCGCCATCATGAACAGAGATGATGAAATCCTTTTGACTCTCCTCGGGAAAAAATTCCTGCAGGTTTTTCTGAATCAGTTTTGGCAGGAGGTATTCTCTAAAAAACGCTGGTTCTATAATCATTCCGACGATGCCGATCACGCGAAACGCGTTGTCCAGGCTCGGCTTAAAGATTATCCGGTTTTCTGGATCCCGCTCGTCCACAACTAAATTACGATTTGCTGGAACCGCTCGCTCACGGAACAAGACCCATGGGATGGTGGCCACTTTCACGGCATTCATTTCTAATGCAGTGGGTACATGTAATGTGAAACCCTTATTGGGATCGTAGAAGAGGATCTGGCTCGCACCGGTTTCATCGAAATCTAATAAAAAAAATAGCTTTACCCCTTTAGGCTTTGCCCGCCGAAAGTGATTTGCGATCTCCTCGTATTCCCTTTTTACAAAAAAATCGGAGGGGACACTTAAGGCATCTCTGGCCATTTTTTCATAGAAATCCTGGATATTTATGGCAACGGCTAAAAGGTAGTTTCTAATGTCGAGTCGGCGCACGGCTCCGGTGGATTGTTCCAGGTTCCGGAGAGACCGCATTTGCAGCCCGAGCATTATTAACAGGACCAAGGCCAAAAATCCGAAGCCAAAATAAAGGAAGTGTTTCCGGAAGAATGTCTGAAACTTTAGACTCGTCGAACCCCAAACCCTTTGTATATCCAAATCGGGGAAATGTTGTGGCATAACTCTGCCCCTCGCGATTTTTACAAATTTTTACACGGTTTTGATGATTTTTACAAGTGGTCTGGATACCCTTCGCATAGATCGTAATACTTTAATCGTGGAAATTTAATGATACAGAACTGGAGGGGGCGACTTGAGGAGCCAAAGGGGGGAGATCAGCCTCGGGACAAGAAAATCAAGGACCCCAAATGGGAAACGGCGCGGCCATGAGTGAAGGGTCTGATTCGCAAGAAGTTTGAGGTGTCTGGCACCAAAAGGCTCAAAGGCGTAATGGCCCAGCGAAAAAAGATGGGCTGATTGGAGCTATGACCGAGGGGTGCACTGCGCAGGAGGCGGCCCTGGCGGTACAGTTTTTGCAAAAAGTTTGGTGGAGTGGAAAAGCAAAAACAATGAGGCAGTTCCGGCGGAAGCCTGGAGTCCCTCAGAAATCAGGGAAAGGAGATTTCCAATGAACTCAGGACGACTTATTGGCAACATGTTGTTGCTTGTGGTTTTGGCAAGTCAGGTCACCATGGCCCAGGTCACCACAGGAACGATTCTGGGGACGGTTAGCGATTCCACGGGCGCGGTGATACCAGGTGCTACTGTGACGATTCGAAATGTTGAGACGGGAATTAGCCGGACTGTGACCAGCGATGCTGCAGGTCATTATCGAGCTCCCCAATTAGGCCTGGGCAATTATGAAATAACCGCAGAGGTGCCAGGTTTTCAGAGTGTGGTCCGCAGCGGCATTAATCTGACAATCGGGCGGGAAGCGGTTGTGGACTTCACGCTCCAGGTCGGGGCAGTGGCAGAGAGAATCACGGTAACGGGAGAAGCACCCTTGATTGAGACGACCACAGCGACGGTGGCTAACTTGGTCTCTGAGCGGGCAATGCGGGAACTACCCCTAAACGGACGCAGTTTTACCGACTTGACAGCTATCCAGCCGGGAGTGGTGACTGATATGGGTATTCCATCCGGGGTGTTCCAGGGGGGAGGCAGGATGGTCATTGGGGGTGCGCGCCCACAGCAGAGCTTATATTTGCTGGATGGGACTGACATTGCAAGTCCTTACTCCAATGTGGCCCCTGTGAGCGTGATGAACCAGACGCTGGGAGTGGACACGATTCGGGAATACACAGTCATACAGAATAACTACGGAGCCCAGTATGGGCGCGCGATTGGCGGCATTATGAATGCGGTCACCCGTTCCGGAACCAACGAGATTCACGGCAGCGCATTTGAGTTCTTGCGGAACGAGAAGCTCGACGCCAAGAACTTTTTTGACCTGCCGGATGAGCCGATTCCTCCCTTCAAGCGGAACCAGTTTGGAGGAACTGTCGGTGGTCCTATTGTGCGAGACAACACCTTCTTTTTCTTCTCCTACGAAGGCTTGCGGCAAGTGTTGGGAACCACTGATTTTGACACAGTGTTAAGCGATGAGGCGCGGGGTGGGCAGATCACTGGCTGTCCATCGCCACTGCGCAGTTGCAATAAAGAACAACGGATTATCAGCGAGACGGTCACAGTTCACTCCGATATTAAACCTATCATCAACCTAATTCCCCATGCCAATGCCCTCTATCTTAACGACGGACTTCAGGAAAGACGCGGCAGCCGGACACAGCCTGGTCGGGAGAATTATTATATGTTCCGAATTGACCAGCGCTTGAGCGACAATGATAACATTTTCGGAAGAGCGGTTATTGACAGCAGCAGCAAGGAGCTTTTGGACGCACAGTTCCTCCCTGATGGGCGGCACACTAGCACCGACGATGACGGTTTTTATAACTATCTAACATTGGAATGGACGCGGATCCTTTCGCCAAGCGTACTCAATGTCGCCCGATTCGGATTTGCCCGCAACAACAACCAGCAATGCGCGTGCATTGAAGGAACGGACACAGATGCGAACGAGTTTCCAGGACTTCCGCTTCAGCTTCAGATCATTCCAGGGGTACCTTGGGGAGGCAATTGGGGAGTGCCAGGCGTTAATGTGTCGGGTGGACACAACGGTCCTGGTACTTTTTCAATTGGGGCATCTTTGAATGACCCGCTGCATTTTGTGGATAATACATTTAGCTACGGCGACTCGGTGCGTATCGCTAAGGGAGACCACTCTTTAGACATAGGGATTGATATTCGGCGCTACCAGCAGAACGCATTGATCACAACATGGGGGCATGGAGCCACCTCCTGGTTTGATCCAATGAAGAACTTTTTGACAGCCGGAACTTGTCCTGGGTGTCGTGGGATCAACAGCATCACTACTACCGGAGTAACAGCTCCCCCTGACGTTTATCGTGGGTGGCGTCAAACATATAGCTCATGGTATGTCCAGGATGACTTTCAGCTATTCTCGAATCTAACTCTGAACCTGGGTTTGCGTTGGGAGCGGGTGACAGCGCCAGTGGAAGTCAATGGAAAAACAGCAACAATAAAAGATGTGCTTCGGGATAGCGAGTGGACCCAGTTGGGAGACGACACCCTATTCCAACTTCGCGATCCTTGGAAAGGTTTTGCCCCTCGCCTGGGTTTTGCGTATAGTCCAGACCAAAGCACCTCGATTCGCGGGGGTGTGGGGGCTTTTAAGGAAATTCCTCTCGAATATATGTACCAGTTGGCGATCTTTTATCCTCCTTTTGCTGAGCGGGTGACGGTTCGCAACATTCGCCGATGGCCGAACCCATTGCAAGGAATAGATCCTGCCGGCGCCGGGCGTCAACCTCTATTGATCAGCCACGATTTCAAATATCCGCACGCTTATCAGTGGAATTTGGGTGTCGAGCGGCAATTCGGACAAGTATGGGTCGTCAAGGCCACCTACATCGGCACTCGCGGGACCAACTTGGTAGCCGTCATTAATCAGGTCCAACCCGTTGTCTCAACCGATGCCCAGGGCCGACTCTTTACAGCTCGCAACGCCCCCTCGATTAATCCGTTCCTGGATTCAACCCGGACGAACTCCAATGTGGGTGACAGTTTTTATAACGCCTTGCAATTCCAGGTGCAAAAACGGTTCAGCTACGGCCTAGAGTTTAGCGTTGCCTATACCTGGTCAAAAAATCTGGGCATTGGCGGCTTAGGTGTGAAACAGGCCGAGACAGGCGGTTCGGCTGGAATAGGTGGCGGTTTTCAAGTCGGAAACACGTGGAATTTCAAGGCTTATGATAGGAGCCGCCTTGACCAAGATACGCCGCACAATTTCGTTTTTAACTACACTTACGAGTTGCCTGTTGGCTCTGGTCGGGCCATCGGTAGCAACATGGGAAAAGTTGCCGACACAATTTTAGGTGGTTGGCAGATCAATGGGATCTTCACTGCGCGGTCCGGTTTGCCGACCACGATAACTGGCGCCGGATACAGTCCAGCAAGCTTTTGCCGAACATGTGAACTCCGACCCACCCTGAAGCCGGGTGGCGACAACAACCCCGTTATCGGCGATGTGACTCGGTGGTTTGATGAAACTCAGTTTGAAGTAGTTCCTCAGGGCTATTTCGGCAATGTTGGCCGGAATACTTTGTCGATAGACAATCTTTCCAAAGTAGATCTTTCTGTGTTCAAAAGCTTCCACGTGAGTGAGCGAGCGAACCTACAGTTTCGTGCTGAATTTTTCAACTTGCCGAACCATCCGAACTTTGGCGGGCCAGACTCAGCGGTCTTTCGAACCGACGGATCGCTGAATCCGAATGTAGGCCGAATTAGGAGAACTATAGGAACTTCTAGGCAGATTCAGTTGGGCGTAAAGATCGACTTCTAGGGAACTAAAGAAGGCCCCCAGCTTCTGGAAGCAACAGGAGCGGGGGAATGGTCTTTCCGGAGAAATCGATAGACAAAAGGGGTTTGGACACACATGGAGGGAATATGACAAAAGCGTTGTCATCTATTGGGCTTTTGGTGTTGTGCTTCCACTTAGGAGTGAAAAAGAGTGAAGGGGCTGGAATTGTGATCTACCCAGACACGATCTATTTCAACGCGAAGATTGTTACGGTGGATGACGCCTCCACAACCAGCCGAATCGGAACGATTGTACAGGCGATGGCTATTAAGGATGGCAAAATTGTTCTGATTGGGAACAATGCCGCCGTGCTGGATTCGGCAGGTCCCAACACGAAGAAAATCGACTTGAAAGGCAGGACTGTGGCGCCAGGGGTAATTGCTTCGCATGAACACCCGACAGACTGGCAATTAAACTACAAAGAGCTCATGTTGCACGTGGTGCCAAAGGAAGTGGCAGTGCAACGGTGGTTGAGTGGCCCGCCACGAAGGCAACTGGACGAGTTCTCGAAAGCTTTGGAAGAAGCTGTAAAAGAAGCCAGTCCCGGTCAGTGGGTCCGGATGAATTTCGATTGGGGAGACGGGTATAGCAACAATTCAGATCCCTTTTTCCAGGAAGGCGGCGACAGAGGTACCAAGTGGGCTGGGGAGATCATCACTAAAGAAATGATGGACAGGATAGCCCCTAACAATCCGGTGTACGTCAGAGGTGCCGCTGCGGTGACGTTGCGTGTCTATGACAGCATGCTGAATTCGAAGGGAATCGAGGAAGTCGATAAAGCTCTCCAGGGTGACCCTCGGACTGTGGTTGATCCGGGTAGGGGGGCAATTTACAATGAGAAAGGCGTAACGGGCCTTAACTACCGGGTCGTAGAACCTGACGTAATATTTAAAGACCACTTCGATGTGTACATGGAAGTCCTTAAGCAAGGGTTTGCATGGGATACGGGTATAGGAATAACTACCTATGGTGGTTTTCTTCATGGGATGAATCAGATTAGGGCTTACAAGATTCTTGCTGAGCGAGGGGAATTACCCGCCAGGCTTGCCTGGGGACACGGGAATTTGAAGGTCAATCAACTGGAATATTTTTTCACCGATCGGTTATTGCTTGCGGATTTGGCCACTCGGGCAGGAGAAGGCAACGATTTGATGTGGTTTTATGGAATGGGTAATTCGAACAACAGCGGTGCTAGTCTGCCTCTTCTTCCTGGTAGAACCGCGCAGCGCTCTAGTAGTAGCACTTATGGTCCTGATTCTCCCTATTACAAGTTTTATTACGACTACGTAAAGATGGGGGGCAGGTTGATGGCCTATCACACAATGGGGGATATGACGGTGGATCAAATCTTTCAGTTGATTCAGAAGGCCAGCCAGGAGGGAGGATTGTCAGAAGAGCAGATTCGGTCCAAGAAGCATACTGCTGACCATATGGTTGCGTGGCCTCGCCCCGATCAGGTACCGATATTAAAACAGTTAGGTATGATCCCTGGTGGAACTAATTCCTACGCCTGGGACGAAGGAAAGACGTGGATGAGGGATTACGGCGAAAAAGTTGTGGAGCGGATGCTGCCCAGGAAGAGCGTGCACCAAGGTGGGGTAATGACAACGTTTGAGAACGATCGGCCGTTTGGGAAATATCCAGAGCTAAACGTGTTTGATGGGATGTACTGGATGGTTTCTCGAAAAGGACCAGACGGAACGCTTTGGGCTCAAAGTGAAGCGATTAGCCGCGAGGAGGCATTGAAAGCTTCAACTATTTGGGGGGCGTATTATGTGTTGCGCGAGAAAGTACTCGGCTCATTGGAACAAGGTAAGTGGGCTGACTTTATGGTGTTGGATAAAGACTATCTAACCGTTCCAGTGGAAGAAATTGCCAATATTCATCCGCTGATGACAGTTGTAGGTGGAAAAGTCCAGCACTTAGTTCCGTCGTTAGCGAGGGAACTCGGAATGCAACCAATGGGTCCGGTGGTTCTCTGGGGAGCTGCGGGCAAGTGGTAAGAAGTGAATGAAAGAGAATAGCATTATCTACATTTTCTAAGTAAAGGGGCGGCCGGACTGGCTTTTGGGGTCAAGGGTAGAGCAAACTACGATTTTCAACAATCTCAGGAACGGGCTTCGGAGGTTAAGATGAAAAAATGTATGGCATTGCGAATAGTTACAATTCTGTGTAGTGGCATCCTAAGCTTTCCTCAAGCATCGCATACTGCGGGTCGTGTTGTTTACGCCGACATGGTTTTATACAACGGCAAGGTTGTGACCTTAAATGACCACTCCTTTGGCACAAGCCCAGGAACCGTTGCCCAGGCTCTAGCCATTAAGGACGGAAAGATCTGGGCTGTCGGGGGCAATGCCGAGGTCCGTGATCTGGCAGGTCCTGCCACGAAGTCCATTGACCTGAAAGGTAGGACTGTTCTACCCACTTTTATTGATACTCATGAGCACCCAGCAGACTGGGACCCACTGAATCCTTACATCCTCAAAAAAGTGGTTCCAGAGAACTATGCGTTACAAGGGTTCTTGGAAGGGCCAGCTGCGGAGCAAGTGAAACAGTTCCCGGATTTGCTGGCCGGCTTAGTAAAGAAGGCTAGGCCTGGGCAGTGGATACGAATTGTCTTCCTCTATGGAAAGGGATACGAGCACGAGGGAGACGCTTACGAAGGACCATTCAACAACGTTTTCGGCAAGCAAATCACCAAACAACAGCTCGATCAAATTGCCCCTAACAACCCGGTCGTTTTGCGAACCAGCTTTACGGGAACCTTTTACAACCAGAAGGCCATTGAAGAATTCAAAAAGGTGTACCCGGACTTTTCGAAACTCTTCTGGAGTGGCAATCCTGATGAAAAAACAGGCGAGGGCGGGCTGAGCTATCGGCAATCCGAACCCGATGTAATGTTTAAGGATCGAGTGGATTTGTGGATGGAAATCCTCAAGAAAGGCCTGTCCTGGTCGGCAGGAGTCGGAATTACCACAAACGGGACACTGTTGCACTCCTTCAACACACTCAAAGCATACAAGATGATGGAAAAACGGGGAGAAATGGATGGACGCATTGCCTGGGGATACGGTCTGAATCCACTGGTGACTAAAGAGTTCTTTCAATACCCCTACATCGTGGCTGACCTCGTCATGAGAGAGGGCGAGGGCTCAGATTACATGTGGTATTACGGCACGGGAGCGGCCGGTTCCGCCGGCGGTTCATGCACTACCTTCTCGGCAGTGAATCCAGAAGAAGCCAAGAAACAAGCCAACTGCCGCCCCAGTCTAGCACCGGGTACGGTGCAGGGAGAAAACCTCTATACCTTTGCCCGGATGGGAGGCAGAATAATGGGATATCACCAAGGGGGAGACATTGATGTAGATAATCTGATGGAGATTATCGAGAGGGCCAGCGGGGACGCTGGACTGACCCCCGAGGAGATTCGCTCTAGGCGGCACACTTGGGATCACGCCATTTTGAGTCCTCGCCAAGATCAAGCCGAGCGGGCCAAAAAGTTGGGGATGATTGTCGGCAACCGCTTTATTGACATCTGGAATACCACGCCCCGCTACTTCCGCAATTATGGAGAAAGAGCTGTTCAGTTCATCTCTCCGGCTAAGATGCTAAATGAGATGGGAGTGATGAACACCTTCGAAGTGGACCGGTCGTTGGCAATAGGAGATGTTAATGCATTCTGGTATTTGTGGTTGCAGCTCAAGCGACAATCCCTAGACGGAAAAGTCTATGCTCCCAATATGGTCATGGATCGAGTTCAATTGCTGAAGACGGTTTCGCTCTGGGGAGCCTATTACGTTCTGAAGGAAGATGTGCTGGGTTCACTAGAAACCGGGAAGCTTGCGGACTTCATGGTGCTGGATAAGGATTATTTAACAGCCCCGGTGGACGAAGTTCCCAACATCCGCATCATGATGACGCTGGTGGGAGGCAAAATTGTCCACTTAGTCCCATCGCTAGCTCGCGAACTGGGCCTACAGCCTACCGGAGCACAGGTCGAACTCGGCAGCCCTGCAGCCAAGTGGTGAAGCCGTTAGCTAGCTGGCACCGAGTCCTGTACAAATTGCCAGAACGCAAATTGGGAGAATTTGTGGTAGTCTATGCGCATTACACACACTGACTAGACTTGACCAAAAGCCATCCCTGACCAGGATGGTGCGTCCTTGGGCCGGGAGCTTTAAACTACCTCCTAGTTTTGCTTCCAGCTCGATTTTGTGATCCGCAAACCCTCTGATACTCCTGATGTGCCATTATGGGTCAATCGAGGATGCCAGGTCGAACGGTAGAAACTTTTCAAGCGCTCCCGTACGAAGCCAAACTCCACATACTGATCAATCGGTCGCAGACGATGATTGTCGGAAATCTAATCTTCTAATCTGTCTGTGGCTGGTGACCCATCATCGGCAGTGTTTCTCCTGACTGCCTACTTATTACAGAACAGAATCATTCGCAACTCAGGTGAGCAAGGTTTTCCGCACGGCTTTGCTTTTTTCAGCCCAGTCCCTCTCCACTATGGTGTAGATGCTGTCTACTGGCTTTTTTGGTTTTTGCCCGAATACCAAAACCCATCTATGCGGCGGGCTTAACTAGCTTTGGCGACTGAGGTCACTGTGATCTTCATTCCGTCTACTGTTCCCGTAACCTTGGCCTTCTCGGCAGCCAAGTCCGCAAGACCCTCAGTCTTTCCTTCCAGCTTATAAACCTTATCGCCTACTACAAGAGCATAGCCGCCCGTTCTCGCGCAGGCATTGGTGCATCTCTTCGCATCCGCCATTTTGTGTGTGAGACCACAACTGGCGTCGGTTACAATTCCTTCTAACGCCTGGTCAGCGGCGGACGCCAGCATTGTTCCGGCTACCATCGCTATACCCAACACCAAAACTGATCCGATTCCCTTCAAATAAAACATCTCTTTTTCTCCTCGTTCATTCCCGCACTGGGAAGGATTTTCAAGTATTCTAAATTAAAAGCTGCGAATCGCATACAAAAGATTTCGGGGTTAGTTTTTCTTCAATTAACCTACTTGGCAAGTGCACAAAGCCCCTCCTTCTTTCCAGGTCTCTTCCGCCATTAACTGCCACTCATCCAGGATCAGCAGATCTGCGTAATCCCCACGCAATGTGTCGGCGTTCCACGCTGTCTTGGCCTTGATCCGCTGATCCGTTCCGAGGCGTTCAATGATGTGCTCTGTCTCGTTTTTCTGGAATACGCCAGCAGCAATCGTTTCGGCCAGGGAGCATTTAACTTCCCGCCAGAATTTATCGATCTGCTCATCGGTGGGTGCAGCATACAAAATGTGCCAGCCGGCAAGAAATCGCTCGACAGCTAGGATGGCGACTCCGGTCGTCTTACCCCCACGGCGACCGGCACGGATGATCTTCCGTTTTGCCTGAGAGCGAATAAACTGTTTTTGCTTCTCGTGCGGCCGTCTCAAGCGAACGCGGCAATCAATAAAGTGGGAAGGCATGTATATAAGTCTCCCTAATCGGTTATTAAAGGTTTCAAACCCATCCGGCTTAGCCGCTCTACGGCGACGGCTACAAAGGGCGGCGACAACTCCATCGCATAGCAGACCCGCCCGAGCCGTTCGGCAGCCACCAACTGCGTCCCACTGCCGGCAAACGGCTCGTAGCAGATGTCGCCCTTTTCTGTGTGCTGCCGCATCGGGATGGCGAACAGCTCGACCGGCTTTTCGGTGGGGTGATCCGTGGTTTGACCGGGTGCAATCGTTGGGAAGGACCACATGCTTGGCGGATAATCCTTCGCCATCCGCTTTGGCTTGTGACCTCTTACCCAGCCAAAGAAGCAGGGCTCATGTTGCCACATGTACCACGAGCGGGTCAGGATCGGGCGGTCCTTCGTCCAGATTATTTGCTGGTGGACGAAGGCACCATACCTTGCCCAGACGGCCTCTAGAAGCGCTTGTCTCCTGCTGGCGTGCCAGCAATACCAAGCGGCGTCGGGCACGATGGCGCATTTAACCGCCACTGAGACAAACGCCTCATAGAGCTTTTCACCCATCTCCGGACTGTCGACGTCCCTGTACTTGTCGGACCAGTCTTTGTCTCCGGGGTGTTTCCGCCCATGCCTGGGAGTCCACTTATGCGGATGATTGGCGCCATTATAATCGACTAGGTAGGGCGGATCTGTGACAAATAGGCACGCCCTCCGCCCGTTCATCAGCCGCCGGACATCTTCTTCCGAAGTGCTGTCACCACAAAGCAGCCGGTGCCGGCCGATCAGCCATAACTGCCCGCGCTCCGTCCGCCATTTCTTTTCCAATTCGGCGGCGTTGTCGATCAGAGGGCCAGGATCATCCTGCGGTAGTGGCTCGGCTGCAAAGAGATCCTCGAAGCCAGTCCCAGCAAGTCCGCCATCGGCTGACAAGCTTTCCAGTATTTTTTGCAGCTCACCGTCATCCCAACCGCCCAAAATGGTCGTTTGGTTGTCGGCCAGCAGATATGCTTCGGCCTCACTGTCATCTGCGAATGCCACACCACACACGACCGGCACCAGCCACTCGCCATTCTCGGCACGAATGCGGTCTGGCGGCTCCTTACCCTCCGCTTTGGCTCTCTTCAGTAGTTCGAGGCGGCCGTGGCCAACCACAACCCGGCACGTGCGCTCATCAGTGATTATTGGCGAGACAAATCCGAACCGTTTCAATGATCTCATGAGCGTTTTGATCTCGTGCTTCTTCGGATTGCGTCTGGCTGGCTTCAACGAGGATAGCGGGAGATATTCAACTCGAAGGGAGCTGCTTACATCAGAACTCAGCCCTCGTCCTGGCGCTTTCTTGCTATCCGGCTCGGCATCTCCAGAACTTCCCTTTACAGAAAAATTTGCTTTCTGGGAGCATGGTAGAAGGGATAGGCAGGCTAAAAAATTGACTCAACGTTGAGTGGGGGAATTTAGCGTGGTCCCGGTTTGGTGGGATTCTGATAGTCTTCCCGGTTCTTGATACTTTGCCACACCGCTCGTGGACTAAAGGGTTTGGCAGACTTAACAGCTTGCTGCCAAACGTAGTGTTCCGCCGCTTGTTCTAGCGCACTAAGCGCACTCGATGCCTTAATGAGATGTTCCTTGTAAGCCTTGAGCACCATGTCACCCCATTCTCGTGCGGTTCCCAGCCACACATCGGCTCCGGCCGTTCCTTCGGAGAGAGTATCTCGGCGGGCATATTCTTAACCTGCCTGGCCGCCCAGGGGAATGCAACTGCTATACCTGGGAAAGAGATGTTGTATTCTTTTATGACCGCCCATTTCTGCTCTCCCTTGGCTTCGTTATAGCGTCTCCTGTAATACGCATTTATCAAATCGGATCTATCCTCATACGGTAGCAGTTCAGATGGAGATTTGATGGCATC
>JACQGE010000117.1 GCA_016199675.1 Acidobacteriota bacterium
CTCTACCGCTACAGTCCGTCCATATCGTTTTGTTAAACCTTGTATCTCAATCACGGTTCCTTCCTTCGGAAACGCTGCGGTCTCCCCCCTTGATCAAATATTTCTCCTCCTCATATCCTTTTTGCCGAATCTCCCCATTGGTTTTTGGCCACTCTCTTGCCATCGCAAAAACGGGGTTTCAGTAGGTGTGTTTCAGTTAGACCGGTTTCACAGATGCAATCAAAGCGGCGCTGAACCTGCCCCGAGCTCTTCGGATTGGGTCTCTGCCAATCATGAACCGCCCTAGGGTTTACTAAATTAGCATACCAGAAACCAGTGGGAGCATCCAACTCCGCCCTCCCAATAGCTTAGTAGGATTGTAAATCATTCGCCAGTAGATTGGGCGAGTGAATAACAGTATATAGATAATCTGCTTTTATTAAGAATGAATGGACGCAAAAAAACCTGAACAGGTTGCTCCAAACAACTTGCTTTTTGGGGCCGGACACGGCTCAGCCGTGCAAGAAACCAAAAGACTGGTCTCTAAAAATATTGAGGCTAGGAGCCCCGTGGGGAGAATGACCACCTCAAAGATCTTGCATTAAGAAGAACATAGCCGCACTTTCGTTGCGGGCTCCCGCTGACGCCCTCCCGACCCCGTTGTCTTTCTTCAGCAGCCTACTCCACCGTCACCTGAATCGGCTCAACGTAAATGCTTTCTTTGACTTCCAAGGCAAGGTTATAGGAACCTGGTGTAACCTGGGGAACCTTTATTGTGATTTTATCTGCTGCCCGTGTTACAACCTCTGCGGCATAGTTTTTTCCATTGTTGGCAAACATAATCCCAACGGACTTCTCGCCCAGATTTTCCCCCATTACAGTCAAAGTTTCTCCCACCTTGCAGGTTGCCGGCTCTACTCCTGTAAGGCGAGGCCCTTGCGCCATCGCAAAAGCATAAAATAAAATCACAGCCCACAATAACTGAAACCCTACCTTGTGCATGATTTATCCCCTCCTTTGTCGTTTTGCTCGTCGTGGGGGAGAGGGTTCCCATTTCTGAAAAAAACGAAGGCTCGCGAACTCCTGGGGTTCAGCCCCCGGCAGTCGGTGACAGATTGGAATCTTTCAGAATCGAAAAAGAAAATTCGTCGTCACTAGAATGGAAGGTGCAAGGTTCTGATTTGCGGCAATGCTGGAAGGAGTAGCTGACTCCGCCCTGTTCATGGTTCCCCCTCCACGACTGTTTTTATGGCTGCATGATATACCGCTCCCCTGGATGCTGTCAATTTTAAAAGTTGCTCCGCTCTCGAGACGGCCTCTCCTTGTCAAATGGGGGCTGCTGCCATGCTTGCCTGGTTATTCTTCAGAAAGTCTTGCGCCTCTTGATATCCGCAGCATAGCCACCATTTTCATCGCGGGTCCCCGTGATGGACAATCCTCGATTTACCTGATATTCCAATTGGATGCGCTCACCTTGGGTCGAAGTAACGTCCGTGGCAAAAGTGAAGAGAAGTTTGCTGGTCACGCGTTGCTGAATGGCCAGCCGCGCCCCGAGATTCTGCTGGTTCCCGCCAAGGGTAGGATCAATGGAAAGATGAGAAAGGCCCGCCAGCCGTTCGATCTGGCCGCTGACTTGGCTGCTAAGACCTTTCGCAAGCACTGACTGTGCTCCCAGGCTGGGAGGTGTGCTTGCAGCGCCATCCCCCGCTGTTGCGATTTTTCCGAAAGCCAGCAAATTAATGATATCCACCGGGGGCAGCGGAGGATCGGAGGTATAGGCGGTTCGCAAATTATCAACCGGCCCGATAAAGGTCATATTGAGGTCGTACTGATTGACTCTCGTTCGAACCGCGAGATTAACCACCGGCTCCGTGCGGAAGGGATTCGTGAAATTGATGACGCCTTGCTGCACTTCATACCGGTGGCCTAAAAAAAACACTTCACCGCCCGTGAGGTTCGCGCGACCCAAGAGGACCGGCTGCGCCGCCGTCCCGCGCAGGCTGAGATTGCCGGTACCTTGGATGCTCAATTTGGCGCTTTCCAAGCCCAGTGCTTCTGTGGCAATGATCGCAACATTGAGCCTCAAGTTTTGCTGAAATCCCTCGCTCGGCGGAGGCGAGGACGTCCCACGGAACTGGTCAATGAAGCTGGCTAAATCAAAGTCTCTCGTGAAAGAGAGCCGATCCACCAGCATGCGCCCGCTGAGAACGGCCGCCTCCGTATCTCCGGTCATCGCCAGTTGACTGTTCAATACCGTCCGAACTCCATAGGGGTAGCGCAGGCGCACGCCATTCGCCGTCAACCCGAGATTGAATTGCATTTTGGATTCCAGCGTCACGGAACCGGATGCCGATAACGTGCCGCCTCCGCTGTGCCCGCTCAGTTGATTGATTAGGATGCGGTTGTTGCTCAGTGAAAGTTCTCCATTCAGCTCCTCGGCCCCTAGCGGAGCACCTGGCGACTGGAAGGTCGCGTCGATGATCCGCACTTCTCCCTGGATGTTAGGACGCGTCTTGTTCCCTTGTGCCCGAACATCTAATTTCACTTGCCCGGAAGTTTCCATTTCGGGACGCAGTATCTGCACAATTTGCAGGTCCAGTGTTCCTCTTGCCGAGCCGTTCAGCCTCCCTTCGCCGCGCAGATTTGCTGTGCCTTCGAATTCGAGGTCCGTGCCCGTTCCTTTTATCTGGACCCGCTGCAACGTAAAAACCTCATTTCGGTAATCCAGGCGGATTGGCTTCACGTTCGCGATCTGAATACCCTGGTGGCTCATCGTCAACGTGGGAATTTCAATTTGGGCTTCCAGTCGCGCGGGATTCTTCAACGGCCCTTTGAGAGAAGCATGGATTTCTGTCTGGCCCAGGAATTCGCTCATGCGGGGCAAGTATTTGGCCAGAACGATTCCCAACGGCAAGCTCCGCGCGTCTAGTTTTGCCGTAGTGTCATAGTCGCGCGTCAGGGCAATACCCGCTGTTGCCTGAAGTTCGCCGTCTTCCACCTTCGAATTCAGAATAAGATTCGCGTGTTTTTCCGCCACTCTTACCTGCGCGTTGACATCCGTCATTGTTTGTTCCCGCATCTGTAATTGTGGTATCCGCGCTGTAACTTCAAGCTGCGGCGCGCGGAGAGTGCCCTGGCCCTGCCCCGATAAGGTCAAGCTTCCGGCCATGTCCAAATTACTTGCCCGGATCGCCTCTACGTCCTCAAGCTGTATGTCTTTGGCTTCGATTTGAACCTCGTATCTTTCATTTTGCGGGTAATAAGTTAGATTCCCTGTAGCCTTGCCCGCTGTCATTTGGAGAGCAACCATGGAATGTAATGAATCGCCATTCCCCCGCACTTCGACCGACAGGCCCTCAACGGGCTGCTCCCACAATGTTGCTTCCGTAAGTTGCAGGGATGCTTGCCCCTCTGGGAGAAGCTGCGACCCACGAATAGAGATATCCGCCGTTAGCGCCCCTGTGACCGGATAGTTGAGACCTAGCAGATGTTCCAATTCGCTCATTGGAAATTTCCTGGTGGAAGCCTGAATTGTGATTGGCTGGGAAGAACTGTAGTCCCAATCTTGCAGCCCCGCGCTGAAATCGAATCGGATACGGCTCTGGGCAATCGTTTCGAGATAACCGTTGTGCAGAGCCACCGACGATGGGCTGATTTCAAATTCAGTTCGCAGCAGGCGAACTTGCTCTCGCCGGAGCTGGAGATGATTGACCGTAAGCTGGCCGACGAAGCGGAGTGCTTCCGTTGGTCCCTGGATTTGTCCGTTGAGTGTTGCCGTGCCGCGAAGCCCCAAAGGTTCTGGGGTCCGTGTCGGCTGGGATTTATTGGCTGAGGCGTTTCGGAAGCTCAGCGCCAGGAGGTCGAGTTCGTGCAAGTCACTGCTGTTTGCCTCGATTCGGATGCTGGACCGCTCGCTGGCAATCCCGTGGATGCGAATCTGCGTGTGGGGTGTCCGCAGGTAAGATTGATTCACGGATAACGTCTTGCGAGCGCCATCGTACCTCAGGTGAGCGACTCCATTGACGGGAATGGTCGTGGTCTTGTTTCCTGCGCCTGCGGTGGGTAAGGGGGTGCTGGCACGAATGACGGCGTCGGATCCAAGTTGCAGGTTTTCCATGCTGCCGCGCCAGCTTGCCTCAATCGTTCCATTCAGATCGCCGCTAATGGGAGGCATCCCGTCCGGGGGTTTTTGGGCAAGCGCGTTGCGCACAGCATCCAACGAAATGGAGCGCAGCGAGGCTTTGAGGCGCGACTCCGAGTTCTCTGCAAGATGGCGCATAGTGAATTCGCCCCTCAACTCGCCGCCTAGAAGATTCGTTTGTAAGCCATCTACAACGAGATTGCCTTTCTCTAGCCGGTAGTGACCTTGAAATTCCCGGAAATCGCTGCTGACCTGTGGCAATCGCAGCGCCAGCATTGGACTGTTTAAATGACCATCAATCAACAAGTCGTCCAGAAACCGAGTCTGATCGCTGGTTTTCTGGTAATGTAGGGAACCGTTCGTCGTTATCTGCCCCAGCGGGAGGGAAGCCTGCTTTAGAATGCTGCGGAGTTCCTGCGTGGAGATGGTCGCGTCAAACGTGCCTTCCACCGTTGGATTCCCGTAATCGGCCAAATTTCCGCGAAACAAAATTTCCGACAAGGCAGTGCTCACCAGAAATCGCTCCACTTCAAGCCCGGATCGGGAAGCAAGGAAGGTGGCTTCTAAGTTATGTTCAAAAGGATTGAAGTTGGTGTACTGAAGTAGCCCGCGATGGTAGCGGAGGGAACCCTCGTAAGTGTTCGTGAGAATGTTGAATTGAATTTCCGTTTGGAGATCGTGGAGTTCGGCGCTAAAGGGGGTTCGGCGGTCATTGTAATACAACTCCCCTCGTTCTATCTGGAACTGCTTTACCGCAAGATCGAAAATATTGACCGGCTTCCGGTCCTTCTCGGGGACTTCCGGCCGGGGAATGTTCGTGGTCCCGTCTTCTCCAACCAGAAAATGGATCACCGGACGGTCAATCACCACCTCGTTCAAATCCACCTTGCCTCGCAGCACTGAAATGATCTTGAGGCCGATGCTGAGCCGGTCGGCTGCGAACAGCGGCGCCTCGGGATCGGATTCGGTGCCGTGAATCGCCATCTGATAAACGTCAGCTCGAAAACCGAACCAGTGAAAATCATAATCGGCAATTTCGACCCGTCCCCCAGTGGCTTCCTGGGTCTTTTGGATAATCTTCGCTAAGACGTAATTGTGAAGGGGACGGGTCCGCACAAGATAGATAATTCCAATTCCTATTGCCAAAAGAATCAGGGCCAGGCTCAAGGACCAACGGATTACTTTTTTGTTCGCCATGATATTCCTCTTTCTGACCCGCAAAAAGGCCTCGAACTGCTTTTAGAAAGCCTGCCCTATGGTTACGAAGTACTGATACGCCTTCATCCCGGGGAGTGGTTGCAGGTTTCGTCCCACATCGAACCGAATTGGTCCTACAGGCGTGTCATACCTTAGTCCGATTCCCACGGTGTTGCTGTAATCATTGAAAAAATGCTTGAAACCGATTCGTTCGTAAACATTGCCGCCGTCATAAAACGCCACGCCTCCCAGCCCTTTCTTAACCGGGATTGGAAAACGTATTTCCGAATTGATGATGAATACTGCATTGCCGCCCATGGGCACGGTAATGTTCGCGCAGGTGGATGGATCATTCGGATCATTACAGACCGGCACGATCCGCTGAGGCCCTGCGCCATTGAAAGGAAACCCGCGCAGACTATTGGCGCCGCCGGAGAAGAAGCGTTTGCTGACGGGGACTTCGCTTTCTGCGAAGGGCTTTGCAATACCCAACCGCGCATTGCTCGCCCACACCAACGAGGGCTTGATCTTCCGGTAGTAGGCCGTTTGGCCGAGCAGGCGCACAAAGTTTGCGCTGGAGCCTATCGCTTTCGGATTGATGCCGAAATCTAAAGTCTGGTAAATGCCCCTCTGCGCGTCGAGCGGCTTATCGCGGGTATCACGGACATAGGAAGCCGAAAACGTGGAGAGGCGCACTGCGCGGTCTGAGGGCAATACCAGTTCTGGAATCAACAACTCGGACAACGTTGAGCGGCTGAAGTTATAGCGAAAGAGCAGGGTCATGGTCCTTTTGATGTTCAAGAAGCGCTCGACCTGAAAAGAGACTTCGCCTAGACGTTCTGTAAAGATGGGATTCTCGCTGGTCCTCTCGCCGGATAGACTCAGCAAAGAATCCCAATTCCAGCGCGAGCGCAAAAGATAAGGGTTGGCATAGGAAAAGGACAGGCGCTGGTCCAACCGAGTAACGAGAGCCGCAACCGCGGCGGTCTCACCCTCGCCGCGCAGATTGCGCCGGCTATACTCTATCGAACCTCTCGGACTGGCGAACCGCCTCTGTGTTGTCTTAAACGTGCTGGGCAGTGTGACCAGAAGCGAGCCGGGCAAAGCCACGGACCCCGCAGGCACGCTGGCTGCCCGCGTACTCATTTCAAATCCCAATCCATAAGTTAATGTTTTTTTCTTGGCTTCATGAACCTTCACCAGTACTTTTTCCTTGCTTTGGTCTGTGATGGGCCGCAGGGGGCTTACGCTGGCCCAATCAAACAACCCGGCTTCATAAAGAAGGCTTTCAGCCGCCAGCAGATTTCCTTGGCTGAGCGGCTGCCTTTCTTGAATCTTGATGATCCGGTCAATAAACCACGGCTGGGTATGCTCGGCCCCAGCCAGAACCACGTCGGAAATAAGAGTCTGGGGGCCTTCTTCCACCTTATAGACGACATCCACCTCATGATCGCTGGACAAAGGCTGGACCGTGGATTCAAAAGCGCCATCCAAGTAACCCAGATCAAGATAGGTGGCCATAATCCGATCCCGATCCTGGTTCAGTAACCGCTGAGAGTAGGGCTTATCAGGCCCTAAATTCAGCCCCTCGGGCGCCAGCGTACCGATCCATTGCGTATCGTTCCCCTCTATGCGGAAGTCATTCACAAGCGTCTGCTTCCCTTCGGTAATCTTGAAACGGACATACAGATGTGATTCCTCATCCTCCACCCGGGGTTGCACTTGCGTATCAGGAAATCCGGCATCCCGATAGTAGTGGGTCAAGTTCTCCGCGCTTTTTTGGACGAGATCCTCGCTGAACCGGCCGCGCGTCAGGAAGCCTGCCGGCCGAACGGCCACCAGAGTCAAAAGAACTTCATCGTCAAAATAGCGATTCCCTTGAACGGATACTTCCATCACGCGATGTCGGTCCCCGGTTTCAATTTGATAGATGAGAATAATCTTCGTAGCTTGCTTCGGATGCTCCGCCCGATAGATAGCCTGGGATTCCTCCTCTACCTCTGAGTTCACTCGGACGTTGAAGTAACCCTTCGCCTGAAAGTGAGAAATAAGGTTTCGCTCACCTTCTTCTACTAAATCTCGATCAAAGGAATTCTCTTCGTAAATCGGGACCAAACGCCGCAGCGTCCCCTGGGATACTCTGGCCCCTTCGGTTCGAACCTCTATGGCGGGGCCGGCTGTTACCTGAAAGATGATCTCAGCCCGATTGGTGTCGGGATTATAGCGAGGAGGTTCCAGGCGTACGTCTTCCGCTAAACGATTCATTCTGTTTAAAGTATCGCGGATAAAAACAACAGCAGATTTCAGCCGCTCTGGCGCGTAGGTCTTCCCAGATTTTATATAGGCATTCTTGAAGCGGGCGCGAAAAGAATGGAGCGCGTTTCCGACACGCGCGGCCTCTTCCGCCGGCAGCCCCGTTATCTTCACGGTCCCGAATTTCGCTCGCTGATTCAGAGTAACGTGGAAAATCAAGTGCGCTAGCTGGTTGGCTTCGCCAAACTCGGTCTCGGTGCGCACGGTGCTCAGAAAATAGCCGCTGCTCACCAAGAATTGCTGCAAAGCCGCCTCGGCTTCCCTGATCCGATCCTGATCGTACAGTTCCTGAGGCGAATAATTCACCACCTGTAACAGTCGAGAATACTCAAAGTTTTTTTCGGTGCCTGGGAAGCTGATTATTCCGATATAGAAAGCGGGCTGAAGCACAAACTCTACTTGCAAACCCGTAGCCAATGGTGTCACTTTGCGATCAATTTTGACAAATAGACCGGTTTGTTGCAGTGCCTCGATGCTGCTTTGAATCTTTTCAATGGAGTATGGCTCTCCAGTCTTTTGCTGAATCAGCGAGCGCAAACGTTCCACATTAATGCTGGGCCGCGCCACCAAATCCACGACGGCCACTTTCTGACCTTCGTAAGATGCTTGCTCTTCGGATTCCTGAGCCTGAAGCAGTGCTGGAGAGGAAGCAGCCATTAGGAATACAACGATGAGGAACCAGGCGCGGAAGACAGGCCGGTGGTGAGATCGGTTCGGGCCGTTTTTTCCAAATAGGACGGCGAGCACGGTGCGCACGCCCGCGGAGAGGGCTTTGATCTCACGGACTGGACGGACGATCCCGCTCTCTACTTCCGCGCTAACCTTTTCCACCCGCGTAAGGACATCGCCGACGACGTGGTCAGCGCGCGCAATCTCTCTGCGAGAAGCTTCTGTAGCCTCCTTCGCCACAACTTTCATGCGATCAGCAACTTCGGCCAGGTCCTTGGAAATATGCTGGAGTGTCTCTAAGGTCTCGCGAGCCTTGGCGGTGATCTCCTGCGCAGCGGGGGAAGTAAGAGACGCGGCAAGGAACTCCTTGAGTCTTCCTCTGACACGTTGCACTCCGAAGAAGAGAGTCAACAGGAGACTAATCTGTAGTGTTACCGATACAACAGTAGCCACGGCCAGAATAATCAGCCAAAATTTAATGGTAGGATCCATAAGCCCTCGATTCCTGGTGGGGGAAATTTTGGGGGAGTTGCTCTAAACGTTCCGGCGGTTTCCGGGTCGGAGAACGTCCGGCTGCAGCCCGCATTTTCCACAATTCGGAATTGATTTCCGCTCCAATCAAAATGATGAGTCCAATGATGTAAACCCAAACCATGAGAATGACCGATGTGGCCAGCGCGCCGTAGGTCTTGTCATAGGAGGCCAAGTAACGCACGTAAAAATCAAAGCCCAGAGTGACGGGAAGCCATGCCAGGACGGCAAATAGGCTTCCGGGATTAATCCAACGCCAGGGGCGCTTCAAGTTCGGCAATATGTGGTCCACAACGGCTATTCCGATGGCTAGCAAGACCAGAGAAAGAATCCAGCGACCTATGTGCCAAAGACCCAGCAGCAAAGCGGTGAACCCCATTCGAGTCACGAGCCATTCATTCAACCAATCTCCCACAGCCAGGAGCGCGAAGGACCCGAGGAAGGAAAACGAGAATACAAAGAGCATGAGGAAAGCAATGGACAATCTTTTAAAAAAATTGCGGGTCTCTTTGACTTCATAAGCCACGTTCAGAGAGTTCATCAGACTCAGAAGGCCAACACTGGCCGCCCAAGCCGTACCAAGCATGCCGAAGGAAAGAAAACCTTTACGTCCGTGCATCAAGCCAGTCACGGTTTCAAAGACGAACTGCTGCGAGTTTGCTGGAAGATAAATCGTGATCCACCGAAGAATCTTTTCTCCCAGATCTGTGAATGGCAAGGTTCCCACCAGCGCCGCGAGAAAGATGAGGAAGGGAAAAAACGCGAGGACAAAGTAATAGGACATTTGCGCGGCCAATCCCATTACATTATCTGCATCTATTTCATTCCAAATGCGTTGAATGAGTTTTTTTGTGGAAACGCGCTGGCTCGTCGAGCCTGTATCGTCCAACATCATTCCGACACTCGCATCTGCTCTCATGCTCTCAGGCCGTTCTGCCAGAGCACATCAAAATATCGGGTTCTAGCCCTTTGGTTTCTGCAATCCCCCGCTCGGAATGACAGCCTTTTGGGAATGGGTCCAGGACAGAGACTCTCCCTCGCGTTGCTCGAAGTGGCCGTGGCCTAATTCGCATATAGCAGCCTCGTTGGGGGATAATTCAGCGTAGAGCAGCCATAAAAATTTTCTAATATGACGCTTCCCGGTACAAAGTAACTAAAAGCGCGCTCTGTTCTATGGGCATATAGTTGCAACCGCCATACCAAAACATTCCGGATACGCCCACTCACATTCAAAACAGGTTGGACTTTTTGATTTAGCTAGAATGAAATAGGACGAAGAGTACACTGATTCCCCTAAGAGAATCGGTATTCCTCTGATTTGAAAATGAAATGTTCGGCTATTAGTTAAGGACTTAGTGAAATACAACCGCGATTCCGCGCTTGAGCTGGCCGCTTTTTTTCACAGCATGGCTCCGCACTAACTGACTCTTCAAAACTTGGAAGGACTGGCCGAAAAGTGCATCAAGGGAGGCCTGGAACTCAATTTCCAGCGGGCCTTGTGGATCGGGATCGTTTTCGAGCAGGAAATAGGCGCCGTGAAGGGTAAGATTTTCCAACATGGTTTGCTCTTCAAAAGGAGCCCCATTATTGAGTTGCCCACGAATCTTCAGAGGCACACGGGCGACTTGCCGTGTTCCGTTGCGCCTTCTCTCTTCCTGATCTTGAGGTTTCAGGTGCTCATCCAACGCCATATCTATTTCCATTCCTTCCCAAGCAGCGACAGAATTGGGAAAGAACTTTCGAGTCTCGCTGAGGATGGAATCAATAAAAGCATCTTTATGGTCGGGATCATGGTGGAACAGGACGAGCTGCTTGATTTGCGCTTCTTGGGCAATGTTCACGGCTTCCCGCCAAGTGGAATGACCCCATCCTTTTTTTTGGCTGGCATATTCGAGGGGAGTGTATTGCGCGTCATAGATGAAAACGTCCGCTTTCTCGGCAAGTTTTCGCACATTGCGGTCATGGTCCAGCGAACCAGGCTCGTTGTCAGTGGCATAAACCAGAACATGGCCATTGCACTCCAGCCGATAGCCCAGACATCCCTGAGGATGGTTCAGAGGGAGTACTTTGACCATGACACCTCTGCAAACAACCGAATCTTCCTTCACTAAATCAAAATGCCGGTGGGCGCGCATCGTATTCATGTCCACGGGGAAAAAAGGATAGGACATTTGCCCTTCGAGGATTTCCTGGACGCCTCGCGTCTGCGCCGGAAAAGAATGGAAATAGAAGTGGTTTTCTGGGTTGTAGAGTGGTTCGAAGAAGGGGATTCCCTGAATATGATCCCAGTGATAGTGAGAAAAAAAGACGCAAGCTTCCAAGCTCTTGGGGCCGAACTCCAACAAAAGTTGCTTGCCGAGCATGCGGAGTCCGCTGCCGCCGTCGAGTATGAGAATTTCCCCCTTCGGGGTTCGAACCTCCACGCAGGGAGTGTTGCCCCCGTACCGAAAATCATCCGGCGACGGCGTCGGAGTGGATCCCCGAACCCCCCAAAAGCGCACCTTCATGGTTGTTTAGTCTACCACTAAAAGTCTGCTTGCCTCTCAAAAAAGGGGGAATTAGGCTGCAACGTTGCCCCGCCCAGGAGCACCTGAACACATGCGAAGGTTTGTGCCAAGATAATGTCCACTTCCAAGTAACTTGAGAGAAGCAATTGGGTTAGGGGGCCAGTGCGCTCCCACTCACCCCCTCGGATTTTGTGATACCCTGTTAAAAGTTGCCCCGGAGGGTTCTGTGAAATCCATTCGCGAGCTACTGAATCCGCAGCAGATATATTGTGTTGGTAAAGGCCAGTCAGTACTGGAAGTCGCTCAGCGGATGACGGAATGGAACATGGGGGCAGTGAGCATTCTGGATGGAGAGAGGCTGGTGGGAATCTTCTCCGAGCGGGATTTGATGAACCGTGTGGTCAGCCGAGGTCTTTCGCCGGTAAGCACCCGCGTCGAGCAAGTCATGACGTCGAATCCGGTAATCGTGGAGGCCAATAGTACCGTGGAACATTGCATGCGGGTGATGAACCAAGCCAAGTGCCGCCATCTTCCTGTAGTTACCGAAGGCAGACTGGTCGGCATGATTTCCATGCGGGACCTGCAACTTCATAATCTAGAAGAAAAGGACACTGAAATCGAATTGATGCGGGCTTTCATCCATCATGTTCCACCCTCCACGCCGACAGATTCCGAGCTTTAGACGATACCTAAGAGTAGGCCGTTGTGGTTTGCGTGAGGGCGCGTTGGCAGCAAGTCCCGAGCGCAAAGGAGCTTTCAACTCAGGGATGAAAGAGCCTGTAACTGCAATTCTCATTTTCGCTCATGGCTCCGCTGTGCCCGAGGCTAACCAGAGCGTGGCCCGACTGGCTGCGGAGGTATCCCGGCGCGCTCACTACCCGGCGGGTTGCGCTTTTCTGGAGTTGGCCCAGCCAGACCTAGCTACTGCGGTCGCGGATTTCGTGGCCAGCGGCATTCGCAGAATTGTGCTCATTCCCTATTTCCTTTCGATGGGGGTACACGTCCGTCAGGATTTACCCCGTTTGGTTGAACAACAGCGTGCCTCGTTCCCCGAGGTCGAGATTTTAATGGGCCAGTCTCTGGAGAGTTATCCAGGCATGGTAGAGGTGGTCCTCAATCGGGTAAAGGAAACGTTGCCAAGCGGAGGGAATTTCTAAGACGGGGGAATTCGGGAGTCGCAGAATGCAGAAAGCCTTTTCTACTTACCTTTTTCGGGAATCGGTTTTGGGAGTTCACCTGCTCGATCAGGTTGCCCGCGCCGGCTTTGAGTGGATCGAAGTCTATTGCTCCCGCCAGCATTTCGATTACACCAATCCCGGCCACGTGAGAGAGATTGCGGAATGGTTTGCCGATTCCCCCGTGAAACTGCATTCATTGCATTCTCCTCTTTCCCATGATCCGGAGGGGACTTCCCACCATTCTGTAGTTTCCATCGCATTTGTGGAGAAACAGCGCCGCCAGGACTCCATGGATGAAATCAAACGGGCATTGGAAGTAGCCGAGAGCGTGCCTTTCCGCTATTTGGTGACGCATCTCGGCGTTCCCGGAGAAGAATACGACCTGCGAAAATTTGACGCCGCGCTGACCAGCTTGGAGCATTTACGTTTGTTTGCCAGCCAGCGGGGAGTTGAAATTCTCCTGGAAAACATCCCCAATGAGCTTTCTACTCCCGGCCGCTTGCTGGAATTCTTTCAACATACTCATCTGCGCGATTTGCGAGTCTGCTTCGACAGCGGCCATGCGCAACTGGACGGCAATGTGCGAGAAGCCTTAGCAAAGCTGGAAAATTCTATTGCGGCGGTTCACCTGCACGATAATGGCGGAACGGCAGACGACCATCGGCTTCCATTCGAGGGTATCCTTCCCTGGAAGGATTTTATCCCCAACCTTGCTCGTACCGCTCCGGAGGCTGCCTGGTTGCTGGAGTTTCGGGATGCGGAGCGGACTCACTACGATTTGGACAAGGCGGCTGGAGTGTTTGCTCGATTCGAACGCATTCTGGAGGAGAGAGAAGCATGAGCCAGGACGATCCCTCTCCGGCAGGAGTAACCAAAGGCTTGGCACCAGTTGTGACTATCGAGCAGATTGCGAACTGGGAAGGTCAGGAAGTTATCATCCGAGGCTGGCTCTACAACCTACGCGAGGCTGGCAAGCTGCTCTTCCCCATCTTCCGAGACGGAACGGGCTTGCTGCAAGGCGTGGTGGCGAAGAACGCAGTTACGCCGGAGATTTTCGCGCTGGCCAAGGGGCTGACCCAGGAGTCTTCCCTGCTTGTTACTGGCAAAGTGCGTGCCGACGCCCGCGCTCCGGGCGGCTATGAGCTGGATGTCTCCCATTTGCAAGTGGTGCAGTTGGTTCCCGCAGAAGAGCCTTACCCCATTACACCCAAGGAACACGGGATCGAGTTCCTGATGGACCACCGGCATCTGTGGCTGCGCTCCCAGCGCCAGCATGCCATACTGCGCATCCGGCACGAGATTTCAAAGGCCTGCCGCGATTATCTGGACGGGGAGGGTTACACGCTGGTGGACGCCCCGATCCTCACTCCGGCGGCTTGCGAAGGCACTACGACGCTGTTTGAGACGCAGTATTTCGACGAGAAAGCCTACCTCACGCAGTCTGGCCAGCTTTACAGCGAGGCTACCGCTGCCGCTTTTGGGAAAGTCTACTGCTTCGGGCCGACGTTTCGAGCCGAGAAATCAAAAACCCGCCGCCACCTGACGGAGTTCTGGATGGTGGAGCCGGAGGCGGCCTTCGCCACCTTGGAAGACATGATGGACCTGGCCGAGCGCTTCGTGACCTATATCATCAAGCAGGTCCTCGAAAAACGCCGCCCGGAGTTGGAAGCGCTGGAACGCGACGTATCGCGCCTGGAGCAGATCGAGCCTCCCTTCCCGCGAATCACCTACGACGAAGCCGTCGAGATTCTGAAACGCAAGGGCAGCGACATCCGCTGGGGCGGGGACTTTGGAGGGACCGATGAAACCTTAATAGGCGAGGAATTCTCCAAGCCTGTGCTGGTGCACCGCTTCCCGGCCTCCATCAAGGCATTTTATATGCAGCCAGACCCCGAACGTTCTGAATTGGCGCTGGGCGTGGACATGCTGGCTCCGGAAGGGTACGGAGAAATCATCGGCGGCGGACAGCGCGTTTCCGATTACAACCTGCTCCTCAGCCGCATTCAAGAACAGAACCTGCCGCGAGAGGCGTTTGAATGGTATCTAGACCTGCGGAAATACGGCTCGGTTCCCCACGCTGGTTTCGGCATGGGCATCGAGCGCGCCGTGGCCTGGATTTGCAGCCTGGAACATGTGCGGGAAACCATCCCCTTCCCCCGAATGCTTTACCGGCTGCGACCGTGACTCCGAGCCGCGAAAGTGAGGGAGCGGTTCCTGAGTCGTCCGGGTAGCCACGACGAGCGGTTTCCTCGTCGTGGGCTTTTCTCTAATTGCAAATCACATGGAACTGACGCCCGGTTATCTCTGTAGGGGAACCTTCCTGGCGGCTGAGCAGGCATGGCACCTGTTACATGATGCAAACCTGCTCTACGGTCAGAAGCGGTACGCGAATTCTCTGGTTTTGAGCGTGTACTCCGTCGAAGAAGTCGGGAGGTCTCGCATTTATCTGGAAAGCACAAAACAGGTGTTGCAGGGCAAAGTTATTACCCTTGAAGATCTCAGGAAGCGATGCAGGGATCACATGGAGAAATTGGCGCAGGGACGAAGCCCAGAAATGATTCATGTAGCTGCGTTCATACCGCCTGAGTTTCCCGCTCCGGGCAGCCCCGAAGAATCCAAGTTCGCTCAACACTGGCAGGAACTGAGAAAAGCGCGAGAGGCAGCAGCGCCAAGGAAAACTCATGCTGAGAGGTTGCAAGCACTGTACGTTGATCCGATTGACGGCGAGGGAGAGTGGAACGTACCATCAAACATCGAAGAATTCGACGCTTTGGATATGCTTTATGTCGCTGGTTACGAATACGAAAAACATCGGACAAAGTTGAACCGTTTGCTCCAAGACAGAACGGAATTTCAACAAATTGCGTCACGGGTTCCGCTCCCCAATCTGCCAGAAACTATTTGCTTTCCCGATTGGAAGCTTTAGAAACAACTACGGTAAACGAAACGGGGCGTTCATGAAAAGTCGCGAAAAGATATTGAAAGAATGGGAGGCGAGATCCCCATTGTCCGAAGGCCTTCTACGCGAAGCCAATAGATTCCTTATTTACCCATTTCCCCCACGTCGAACCCGGGGGAACTTGGCCACTCTGAAGTGGTTCGATGACCGGGAGCGACAACTCGCGGAGTGGCGTAAGACCTTCGCTCCACATCCGATAGAGAAATCTGATCTCCTTTTCCAAGACCTCTCACCAGTTTTGCTTAACCAACTCTACTGCCGGGACCTTCTCCGGCAAGTCCCAGAGATGGTTGAGCGGACTCGAAAGTTGTTACTACTGGTTCTCTCGGAAATCAAAGATCAGCAGTCGTTCATCTATCTCAGGGAGGCGGCGAACTGTTACATACTTGGGCTCCCACAAGCCGCCATTGCTCTCTCCCGTGCCGCTGTCGAAGCTCACCTGCGAACCGCCGTGTCGAAGCACTATGGGAAAAAGGTGGTAGAGGAAGCAAGTTTCTCCAAAACCATCAACTTTGCGGTTCGACTAAGATTACTCTCTCCTAAGGGACAAAAGCTCGTCACGAAGGTAAAAGACGCCGGTGATAGCGTGTTACATATCAGGCCAGCGGAGTACGAGACGACCGCATTAGATGTTCTCGAAGCTGCGCGTGCCGTCATCTTGGAGATGGGCGGGAAATAGAAGGGTCAAGTGAAGATGCGCAAAATCAAAATCATCGGCGTGCCCTTAGATCTCGGCCAGGAGCGCCGGGGTGTGGATATGGGACCGTCCGCGCTACGCGTAGCAGGATTGAATGACCGCATTGCCGAGCTTGGTTGCAAGGTCGAGGATGAAGGCAACCTGCATGTGCCGATCCGTGAGATGCAGCGGGTCGGGAATCATCACGCCAAGTATTTGAAGGAAATTGCAGCGGTCTGCAAGCAGCAGGCTTCCTGGGTTTTGCGGACACTGCGACAGGGGTATCTGCCACTGGTACTCGGCGGCGATCATTCGATTGCAGTCGGCACAGTGTCGGGAGTGGCAGAGTTCTATCGCCGCAAGAGAAAGAAGATAGGGCTGATCTGGGTGGACGCTCACGCGGACATGAATACGCCGCAAACCTCCCCCAGCGGGAATGTCCACGGGATGCCGCTGGCGAGTTGCCTGGGCTATGGGCCACGGGAACTGACTCATCTCTTCGATGCCTCCCCAGCCGTGGACCCGCGCAATGCGGTCTTGGTTGGCGTGCGCGAAGTTGACCCGCAGGAAAAGGGAACTGTGGCCGAAAGCGGCCTGACGGTCTATACCATGCGGAACATTGACGAGCGGGGGTTACGAGTCGTGATGCAGGAGGCCATCGCCATTGCCGATCGCGACACCGCCGGGTTTTGCGTCACCCTGGACATGGACTTTGTGGACCCCTCGGAAGCCCCCGGCGTGGGCACGCCCGTGCGTGGCGGGGCTACCTACCGGGAAGCGCACTTGGTGATGGAGATGGTGGCTGACGCCGGCCGGATGCTGTCGCTGGAAATCGTCGAGGTCAACCCGGTCATTGACGTGGCCAACCGGACCGCGAATCTGGCCGTGGAACTGACTCTTTCGGCCCTGGGCAAGAAAATCCTTTAAGCACCCGTCATCAAAATCTCACCTTATAGGCTGATCTCTTGGAAAGCTGCGCACTCTTGGCAGACAATGTTACTTTGCATACTTGGACAGGACACGTCTCATGGCGCGAAAACTGCGGTTAGGGATTTTGTTTGGCGGGCGTTCGGGAGAACACGAAATCTCGCTCCGCTCCGCTGAAAATATCATTGCCGCCGCTGACCCCAAAAAATACACGGTAATTCCGATTGGGATTACCAAGCAGGGTCAATGGCGAGTGAAAATCCCACCGGAGGTCACGGGCACACACCTGGATTTACAAGCTGTCCTGCGGAAAGGGGTGGAGGTTGCGCTGGCCGCCAGTCCTCATGCCCGGTTTCCTTTAATTCCGCTCAAGGGTTCCGTAAGTGCTTCGCGCCTCGGCAAACTGGATGCCATCTTCCCAGTGCTGCACGGGACATTCGGCGAAGACGGGACTGTTCAAGGACTGCTCGAATTAGCTGGCATCCCTTATGTGGGAGCAGGCGTGCTCGGCTCGGCGACAGGCATGGACAAGGACGTAATGAAGCGCCTGTTCCGTGAACGTGGGTTGCCGATTGTGCCCTATTTGGTCGTGCGCCGCGCGGATGTGGAGGCAGCAGGTCGGATGGTCTGTCTGGCTATCGAGAAGAAACTGCGCTATCCGGTTTTCGTCAAGCCAGCCAATTTAGGCTCTTCGGTAGGGATCAGCAAGGCCCGCAACCGGAAGGAACTCGATGCCGCGCTGCGTTTGGCTGCAGAGTACGACCGCAAGATTCTCATCGAACGAGCCGTGGATGGGAGAGAAATTGAATGCGCTGTCTTGGGGAATGAGGAACCCATCGCATCCGTGCCGGGGGAAATCATTTCCGGCCGCGAATTTTATGATTACGCCGCCAAGTACCTGGAGGATACTTCGCAGTTGCTGGTGCCTGCGCCCCTGGCTCCCACGCAGGTGAAACAGGTGCAGCGGCTGGCGATAGCGGCCTTCCAGGCAACCGAATGCGCCGAGATGGCGCGCGTGGATTTCTTTCTCGAAAAGAAAACCGGAAAAATTTTCGTCAACGAGATCAATACCATTCCCGGTTTCACCTCCATCAGTATGTACCCCCGAATGTGGGAAGCGAGCGGCCTGTCCTATTCAAACCTCATTGACAGCCTCGTCGCGTTGGCGCTCGAACGCCACCGGGAGACTACTCAAACGCGTTATTCCCTCGAAACTCCCAGCACAATAAAGAAAAAACGTTGAGGAGGATAGCGAATTCTGCGGACTGTGGGAAAAACGCCCTCTTCTTTTCGCTTCAGTATTTCATTTCTTTTTCAGTGGAATATTGTATTTAGGTTATTCCCCGCCGCATTCCTTCGCTTGACGCTCCGCTAAAAGAAGTGTATCTTGGCTTTCCCCCATCTTCGCTTTGCTACTTCAATACTGAATGTTAACTTCCAGCAGCAATAACAAAAAAATCGGGCTTGTTCTTTCTGGCGGCGGCGCGAAAGGAGCCTATCAAATCGGTTGCTGGAAATCTCTCCGCAGAGCTGGATATACAAATTGGGGAGGGCTTGCGGGAACCTCTGTGGGAGCCATGAACGCGGTATTAATTGCCAGCGGCAGGTTTGAGGATACCGAGTCAGCATGGAGAGAGGTTCGTTTTCGGGAAATTTTTGGAATCAAACCTCATCGGTTGGTGTGGTTCCCTGTCGGAGTGATTGCTTCGCTCCTGTTAGAGTTGTTGCGGAGCAAGATGCGCAAAGTGTCGATCTCCGGACTCATTCTTAAGCAGAGATTTTCACTAGTGCAATCTTCCTTATTTACAGGAGACCTCTCAGCTTTCTGGTCCCTGTGTGGATTAGTCGGCTTAGCGTCCCTGGCTCTTTTTTTTAATGGCGTTCGGCAAGCCTTTCTGCGGTGGTTCTCTGCTGCGAAGAATCCACTACGAGCACTGCTGGATAGGGCAGTGGCAGAGGCCGATATTGAAACGATAAAACGAGCAGGGACGCCGGTTTATGCGACCCTTTCCCGTTATCATGCCGGCACGGGTTGGGTCCCTCAATATTCACGATTGGACAAATTGGGCAAGGGCGGCGTCCTAAATATTCTTCTGGAAAGCGCAGGTTTTACGGGAATACGACCTATCCGCCACTTTTTTGGTCCCTATCCGGTGGATGGCAAATGGGCCGACAACCTCCCCGCAGCACCCCTTCTTTTTGATCCAGAGGTGCATGTGGATGTCATTTTCGTGCTCGACATCAGCAAGAGGGCTTGCCCAGCCGGCAGGTTCAAACGTTTGTCTTCGATTTTGGGCAAACCATTCAGGGCACTCCTGGGGTGCGAAAATCGAGAAAAGCAGGACCTTCTGACTCAGGCGAATCAGAGATGGCATGCCTACAATCGTTATCTTTTTGGCCAGAAAGGAGAGGGGCTTGCTGCGCTACCTAAAAATACTGATGGCAGTTCAACTCAACTTCCCCAGTCTCTCCCCGTCATCGTGCGCGTGAGTCCTTCGCAGCCATTGGGAAGCTTTTTCTGGTTTTCGAGAAGCAAGACCAAAAGGCTAATGGAATTGGGCGAAAAAGATATGGATCAAGTATTGGCGGCGCTGCAATCGCAGAATCATGAGGCCGGAGCAATCACTGAGCCGCAGCTTTGCTCCTTTTCTGTGGCCTGAGCATACACACCTCGATATTGCTGTGGCAACAATTGGGTCATGGCTACCATCACCATCTCGGTATAAGCCTCCAACTCTTTAGCGCCGGCTTTTCCAGCAGGCAATTGAACAAGCGAACCGACACGAATCTGCACCGGTACGCGGCGCAGCCGTTTCCAAAATTCACCGGCTCTTTCTTGGCCAAATGCGACTACTGGCAGAACCGGCACGCCTGCCTGGGTCGCCAAATAGGCGATCCCCGTGCGCCCTTGGAGCAAGCCGCCGGTACGGCTAACTTTTCCCTCCGGCGCCATGGCTAACCTCCCTCCCGCGCGCAGTAGTCCTACGGCACGAGAAATGGCCTGTCGGTCGGCTTCACCTCGTGCCACGTAGATAGCCTGCCCTAGTTGCCTCATGATCCATTCAATGATTGGCCACTTCTTTCGCATATCTTCGGCCACGAGGAAGGCGGTGCCTTTTGGCAGCAGGGGGTAAATGAGAACCGGATCCATAACGTGCAGGTGATTCGCGGCAAGAATAAAAGGGCCCGCGCCTGGAAAGTTTTCCTTTCCTTCAACGTGGAGTCGTATGAGAAAGCGCGATAAAAAGACGATCAATTTTGAAAATACACGTTCCAATCGGCCCGATTGGAAATCAACGTGTCTCGCCAGACTATTGGAGTTATCAGGTGCCAACCCCGCCTCAGGAGAAGAACTTGAGGGCTGATGCTCGCTTGCCAAATGCCTTGATAGGGCGATGATACTGGGGTATTCCTCCAGTAAATCTGGAGGAAGAGACCGCCCCAGCCAGATTTCCATCTCTCCCGCAAGAACCACGGCGGCCATGGAATCGAGGCCGCAACGGGTCAAAGGCTTGTCAACGTCAATTTCCAGAGGGTCGATTCGCAGTTCTGCCGCAACTTGCGCGACCAACCAGGCTTGAATGTCCTTACTCGTTTTGGATTGTGATCGGCTTTCCAACTTTGCTTCCCCCCGATTCCGGTTTCATCCTTTCTCTTGGCGTGATTGGTCGGTAAATGCTGGGCTCCTTAGTTTCCAGTTTTCGCCCGTTTCTGCCATGCCGCTAGCTCTTCTTGTGCGCGACAATAACCTGCTTCGACGATCTTGTCTAATGACCGCCACTCGAAGATTCCGAACTGATCTACGGCAGGCCGAATATAAATGTCGGCGTTTTGCATGGCCAGCTTGCTGTTGTAAGCGCTGGTGAGCATCATCGTCCGCATCATAATCGCCAGGATACTCGGGATGTGGATCGGTTTCGACAGCGGGTTCACGCGGTTCCAAAGAAGGCTCGCGGACGAAGGAGTCTGCTGATATTGGGGATCGATGGCGAGATCCTTTTGAGGGCTGACATCGACGGCAATGACCTTTCCTCCCACGTGCCTTCGCATCACATCGCCCGGGAGATTGTCCAGAACGCCGCCATCCACGATCAGATTCCCGTTTTCGCAAAGGGGCGGCGCTACACCCGGAATCGACATGCTAGCCCTAACGGCCCTTCGCAGCGGCCCACTGAGATGGACATTCGTGGTGGCCTGAGTCAGGTTCGCGGAGACACAAAAGTATTTGATCCAGAGATCTTCTATCCGAGTGTCTCCAAACATCATTTGCAGCATCCTATCCAATTTTCGTCCCGCCAGAAGCGCCACAATCGGAATCGTCTTATCCTTCAGCGGGTCCATGGTGATCCAACCCTTTCGGTTGATCTCGAGCATGGCGTGGTAATCATATCCCGAGGCATACTGCGCCGCGATAACGGCCCCCATGCTCGTACCACCCACCATATCAATGGGAAATTCAGCTTCCTGGAGGGCGCGGATCACACCGATGTGAGCCAAACCACGCGCCCCCCCGCCTCCAAGGGTAAGGCCGAAGGCGCGGCCGGTGAGAAGTCGCACTAGGCGGTCGTTATCAGTCTGTGAATGCAGGCCGATATGGTGATGCCGATCCAGCGGCAGCATGGTGAGCCATTTTTGTGTCCCGACCGGCTGCCGGGTTTTATCAGAGTACAATAGGATGAGTTCTTTGCGTGCGGCGCTCCGATTGATTGCTTCCACCTCACTCGGGTTAATGGAGGCTTCCGATTCCCCGCGACCAAGCAGTAGAATACAATCCGCTTGACGGATACAACATTGCGTCCACGGTGAAAGAACGGAATCCGATTCATAGATGACATAACGGTAATTAGCCTCCTGGTCGTTGAGCCACGCGCTAATTTGAGGGCCTTTGTCGCCGGGAAATGAAGCAGTTCCTTGACCAAGCTGACTATCTAGGAAGCTGCTGGTCAGACGGCGAGTGGAACCGAATTTCGCCAGAGAAAAGATCAACTTTTCCATGAAATCAACCAATGGCACATCCTTGCCAATCGGCACCACTGCGATCGTTGCCAGAGTACCGGAGGCGGGGGGACGATTCATTTGCCGTAAGCGGGTTACAAGTCTCTTGGCAATGAGCATCATTGCTCGCGGGTTTTTAACCACGATGCGATCAAACCCCTCTTTGGACAACCGCATCAATTCGCTATCACGGATGGCGCGAACGGTCGCAGAACGGACTTCCCCGGTCAGAACCGCCATTTCCCCGACGCATTCCCCGCGACCAACCTCTCCTAGAACTTGCTCTCTTCCTCCCTCCTCTTCGAGAAAGACACGAAGGCGGCCGCTCAGGACCACATACAAGCTGTCCCCTAAATCTCCTTGTCGAAAGAGAGCCTGTCCGCCAGGAAGGCGGAGCCACTCGATCTCTTTGCGCAAATTCTCAAAATCCGCATGTTCCAAGACATCAAAGACACCCGTGGACTTCAGCAGTGCTACAAAGTCTCCTGACTGATTTGCGATCATCTCACTCATCCGCCAAACCCCTTCCGGCGAGACGTAGAATGCCGGCTGTTTTCTCCCATAGATCAACAGTTCCAGTCAGATAGTTGGCCCGGCAAGCTTGCCTCTGAATTTTGCCGCTGGATGTTTTGAGAATGCCTCCCGGATTCAAAAGCACAACCTTGTATGCCTGCAAATCATGAATTTCGGCCACCGCTTGGCGGATAACCCCCACAAGTTCCTCCGGATCCGGATTCCGGTAGGTCCGTTCTACCTCCTGCATGACGATTAACCGCTCCTCGTTGTCTATGTCTACAGAGAAGGCTGCGCAACAGCCCGGTCTAAGCGCTGGATGACTCTGCTCGACCGTCCGTTCAATGTCTTCGGGGTAATGATTCTGCCCGCGGATGATAATCAGGTCTTTCAGCCGACCCGTGATGAAGAGTTCTCCATCGTTTAGGAACCCAAGGTCGCCGGTCCGCAGGAACGGGCCTTGGACGCTGCGCGTTCCATCGTCACCCAGATAGGCTCCAAACACAGAGGCATTCACTTCAGACCGATTCCAATAGCCCTGCGTCACACTTGGACCGGACACCCAGATCTCTCCTACTTCGTCGGGCTGGCAGTGGGTCAATGATGCCGGATTGACAATGGCGACTTTGGTGCCCAATGCAGGGCGGCCACATCCAACCAGCGTACGCTGGCGTTGCCGCGCATCTCCATTTTCACCGACTCCAAAACGGACTTGGCCCTTTTCCAGCGCGGCTTTTTCCACAAAACAAAAACGAGGCGTCTCCATAGACCGCACCGCGGAAACCTTTAGAGTGGCTTCGGCAAGCCCATAGCCGGGGCAAAAAGCGCTGCCCTGAAAACCATAGGGCTGGAAAGCTTGGGTGAACCGTCCTAAAGTTTCTTTTCGAACAGGCTCTGCACCGTTGACCGCTGCCACCCAACTGCTCAGATCCAGGTTCGCGCATTCATCGGACTTGATTTTGCGCACGCAAAGCTCATAGGCAAAGTTGGGGGCGGCACTGTGAGTTCCCTTGTAATCGGAGATGGCCCGCAGCCATCGAATCGGTCTTTGCAGGAAGGAGGCGGGCGGCATCAGAATGCAAGGGAATCCTCGGTAAACCGGCTCCAGAATCCCATAGACTAGCCCCATGTCGTGAAACGTTGGCAGCCAACTGACGATTACACTGTCGGATGTGTGCTGCCATCCTTCATCGAGGTCCCGCAGATTGCGCATCAGATTTCCATGCCCCACCATAACACCCTTAGGAGTCGCTGTGGAGCCGGAAGTGTACTGGAGATAGGCTAGCGAATCGGCGCCGATTCCTGGGTCCTTCCAACGTTCTTCCAGGCTCGGAGCCACGCAGTCCGTAGCGAACCAATGGGAGAGGGATTCGAGTTGAGGTGAAAGTTGAGCCTGAATTTTGGGAAGGAGGTCTGATGTCGTGAGGGCGACCGAGGGCTGTGCATCTCTTGCAATAGCTTCGATCCGGGAAAAGCTTCGATTGGGGCGCGGAGAATAGGCAGGGATGGCAACGAGTCCGGCATACAGACAGCCGAAAAAAGCGGAAATAAAATCAAGACCGGGAGGATGGAGTAATAATATGCGTTCTCCCTTAGGCACAATGCTCTGCAGCATGGCAGCGATAGCCCGCGCTTGCTGATCTAATTCGCCATAGCTCAGGCTCTCGCCTTCCGTCATTCCATCTCGGAGAAACGTATAAGCTCTTCGCGAAGCCTCATGAATGGCTCTGCGGCGGAGGATGTCTATCACTGTGAGGGAATCTGCGACTGGCTCGGAAAGCTGATTCTCCATGGTAAAGCATAAATTATACCAACTCTAGGACAAATTCCGTAATTTATGGATAGCCTTCTCACATCGGATCCTTCTGCGGAGTTGAAATGGTTGAACCAGAGTGTCCCGGATCAGTGTGTCATCGCATAGATGACGTAGTTCACCCCTAGCCGATATGCCAGCGCGGTCATCGGCTCCGGATAATAGGGGTCGTCCGCATGTTCCCAGGCATCACCCATATCAATGTTGAAACTGATGGCGACCATCAGGCGGCCGTGATCGTCGTAGATGCCGCGCCAGTGTGGCGGCCCCTCCATCCCAGCAACCACCGGGCCTTCAGAGCCCCATCGCACATGCCGCCGTCCTGGGATTTGGATGCGGTCCCCCAAGTCATAAAAGACGTGCATCAGGGGGTCGTCATCCGGGATCTCGATGATATTGTAGCCGGGCAACACCCGCTGCATAGCTGCTTCAAAGACTGCCCATTGATACTCGCCGTGGAAATCATCCACCAACAAGAACCCGCCGCGCAGCAGATACTCTCTCAGGCGCTCGGCTTCCTCGCGGCTGGGACGCCAGTAGCCTTGCCCGACCTGCTGGGCAAACAAAAAAGGATAGTCGAAAAGGCGATCATCGCCCAATTCCAGATGCTGGCTGTCGTCGGCTACCGACAGGTTGGTCAGCCGACGCAGCGCCGGCAAAAAATGTTCTTCGGCCATGGGGTAGTCAATAGCCCACCAGGGTTGGGCAAATCCCCGGGAGCCGGCCCCACCAAACGTCCGATAAATCATGCGCGCCATATGGAATTCGGCTTCAGGCAAGCCATCGTTTGTATCGCGGCCGCGATCTCCGATCTGGCTGTGTGCGATTCCGGCCAGGAGACAGACAATCAATCCTGCTCTGGCAATCTTTCGATTTAGGAACCACTGTTGCGCCCAGCCGTTATTCATGTTCATGCGATCCTTCCATTGCCCCTTGAAGATCACGTTAGACCAAGCCCGGAATTTTGGGTTCCAATCTTTACGAAAGATATTACCTTAAACCCTAGGGCTTTTCACGATTGGCATAGACCGCCTCGGGTATCGGGACATTTGCGAGACAAATACCAGCGCCTGAAGATGCCTTAAAATCTTCGAGGCATTTTCAAATGTTCTAACTTAGCCTGTTTTTTTTAAGGCATTCTGGCCCAGCACATGGCGGAGAGCGCTCTCCAGCTCTGCGTAACGAAAAGGATAACCAGAACTCAGCAAGCGAGCCGGTCTTACGCGGGCGCTGGACAGAAGTAGTTCCACGCCCATTTCTCCAAAGGCCAGACGGACGGCAAAAGAAGGCATGGGAAAAACCGTGGGCCTCGACAGAACGCTGCCCAGAGTCTTGGTGAATTCCCGATTCGTGACCGGATTTGGCGATACCGCATTGACTGGCCCTTGCAGGGATAGCGTAGTCAGGGCGTGCTGATAGGCTCCAATCAGGTCGTCCAGGGCGATCCAACTCATGTATTGGTCCCCGGGGCCAATGACTCCTCCCACACCCATGCGGAACGGCGGAAGCATTTGCGCCAGCGCTCCGCCCTGGGTTCCTAATACAATTCCGGTCCGCAAGCGCACCACGCGGATTCCTTTGTTCGCGGCTGGTTCCGACGCCGCCTCCCATTCCTGGCAGACCTCGGCGAGGAAGCCAGAGCCAGGGGGACTTTCTTCCTGGAGCCATTCCTCGCCCCGATTTCCATAAAAGCCGATGGCGGACGCACAAACCATCACCTGGGGTGGTTGCCGCAGTTGAACAAGCGCCTCCGCCAGCAACCGGGTTCCTTGGACCCGGCTTGTGAGGATTTTTTTCTTCTTCGCCGGAGTCCAGCGGCCGGAAATCTGCTCCCCTGCCAGGTGGATGACCGCTTGAATTCCTTCCAGATTGTGCGTATCCACATAGGCTGTTGCCGGACTCCAATAGATCGTGTCGGCGGCGCGTTGCTGCTCCGAACGGACCAGGCGGATCACCTGATGCCCGGCGGCGGTCAGAGAGGGGACTAAAGCAGTCCCGATAAAGCCACGCGATCCTGTGATGGCAATCTTCATCGTCGTCCACCTCCGCCCAGTCATGTTTTGCGAATTGATGCTTAAGAAAAGGATATACTGTTGACAAGGCGGAAAGAATACCCGTAGTCTGAAAAATTCATAGAGCCTCTGGCGATACTCCAAGGGGGAATTCATGGCAGAAAGAATGGTCAAATGCATAAAGCTGGGGCGAGAGTTGCCAGGGCTGGACGAGCCTCCCTTTGACAACGAATTGGGAAGGCGCATCTACGAAAATGTCTCCAAGGATGCCTGGCAAATGTGGGTGGAGCAACTCAAGATGATCGTCAACGAGTATCGGCTGAACCTGGCCGACCGCGAAGCTCAAAAGCTTGTCCGGCAGGCGATGGAAGAATATTTCTTTGGGCAAGGCGTTGCCCCCCCGCCCGACTATGTCCCCCCGCAAAAATAGAATCCCCTGAAAAAATATTCGCGGTGGACACCCCTACTTCTTAGATTGACGCCCAGTGATTAACCGGGCCGAAGCCGTGGCCTAGGCCGGGGTTAGTTTCGATGGCGTGTGTGATGTAGGATTTGGCTACTTGCAAGGCTTCCAGTAAGTCCGTGCCTTTGGCCAGTCCCGCAGCGATGGCAGCCGAGTGGGTGCAGCCAGTGCCGTGGGTGTGCATAGTTTGCACCCGCTTTGCGGTGAAGCAGTGGAAATCACCGTTCAGGAAGAGAATGTCCATCGCCTCCTCTTCCAGGTGGCCCCCTTTAATCAAAACCGCTTTCGGCCCCAGATCGGCAATGGCTTTGGCAGCTTCCTCGAGGGATGCCGGCGTGCGCCCGGCGGTCTTGGCAAGCGCCATCGCTTCGTAGAGATTCGGAGTAACTAGACTAGCGTGGGGCAGTAGTTTGCGAACCAAGGTGGACTGGGCGTCCTCGTCCATTAACGGAGCGCCGTGCTTGCTCAGCAGGACCGGGTCCACGACCAGAGGGAAGGAGAACTGTGCCGCCCGTTCCGCGATGGCTTCGATGACCTCGCGGGTGCCGAGAGCTCCTGTCTTGGCGGCCTGAGGCGGAATGTCTTCCAGCAGCGCATCCAGTTGCGCCAGTACAATGTCCGCTCGGAGGTGTTCCACCGAAGTGACGTTACAAGTGTTTTGCACCGTCAGCAGCGTCAGCACGCTCATGCCATAGACGCCGAACTGATGGAAAGTTTTCAGGTCGGCCTGTATGCCGGCGCCGCCCGAAGGGTCAGAGCCTGCGATCGTGAGAGCCACGGGGATCATGTGGAGTTTTCCTGCGAGTGTGGATACAAGACGCCCGCACCCACGGCGAGAAGCATTTCGCCGCTGCCACTACCCCCCAATCTGGAACATTCGGCGGTTCTGGGTGAAGATTCCTTCCTGAAGGCGGTGTCCCATCGGCTTCAACTGCACAGCTTTCAGAAGAATTGCCTGGACGGCTTCTGTCCCTTTTTCCCGAAGTTGCTTCTTGATGTCCATCTCGGCGTCGTTCAACAGACAGAGGTGCAGCTTCCCGTCGGCCGTCAGCCGCATCCGGTTACAGTAGCCGCAATAAGGCTCGGAAACCGGGCTGATGAAACCCACCACGCCGCGCGCCCCAGGCAGTTGATAGTTTTGCGCTTCATCGGAAGGATGACCTGGAAAAGGCGATAAAGCGCCGAACTCCTTTTCGATCCGAGCCCGAATCTCTTCGTTCGAGATAAAGTTTTCGCGGGCGATGGTGGCGCATTCTCCGATGCCAAATGGCATCATCTCAATGAAACGGACATGCCAGTCTTGCTCGATGGTTAGAGCAGCCAGTGCTGCCACGTCGCCGTCATTGTAGTCGCGGGCGATAACGGCGTTGAGTTTGATGGGCAGCAGTCCTGCCTCCTCGGCGGCCTCGATGCCCCGCCAAATTTGCTCCTGTCGCCCCCAGCGCATGATCTGGCTCAGCCGCTCCGGGTGCAACGTGTCTAAATGGATATTCACGCGGCGCAGTCCGGCCCGTGCCAGAGGCCGGGCCAGCTCCGAGAGCAGAATCCCGTTGGTCGTCATGGCCAGCTCGCCCACGCCTTCAATCGCGCCGAGCTGTCGGACGATTTCGAGCAATTCGGGACGTAGCGTCGGTTCTCCGCCGGTCAGCCGGAACTTGCGAAACCCGACCGAGACTGCGCTGCGAGCGATAGCGGCAATTTCCGAGGGGGTAAGCAAGTCTTGGACCGGAAGAAACTTCAGCCCATTGAGGGGCATGCAATAAACGCACCGCAAATTGCAGTGGTCGGTGAGGGAAATGCGGAGATAATTGATTTCTCGGTTGTACCGATCAAACGGCATGCTCCTGCCTTTTGCGGGCGCGGAACCGACTCTAGAGGGGAAAACCCTGCGCCCGCCCTGAAAAAACCGCCTCCCCAAACGGGAGGCATTCTACGTTGGTTCCGAGTGGCTGCCTGCTATTTTGGCGGGAAGGGAGGGAGCGCTCTCCCCGGCGCGCCACCGTCGCGTTATCCAGGCCAGGCCGGGCGCTCGCTTCTTAAACGCTGAAAGAACTACCGCAGCCGCATGTGCTCTTCACGTTAGGATTGGAAAACTTGAACCCGGAGCCTTCCAGAGTTTCTATGTAATCCACCTCCGTGTTGTCCAGGTACAGCAGGCTGGCCTGGTCCACAAAGACTTTCAGGCCGTCGAATTCAAAAACCTTGTCCATGCCCATCTCATCGGGACGATGGTCTTCAAACATCATGGAGTAGGAAAAACCGGAACATCCTCCGCCCACAACGCCAATCCGCAATCCTGCGGGCATCGGGTCCTGCTGAACCAAAATTTCTTTTACTTTGCTCACCGCAACTGGGGTTACTGTGATCGGCACACTTACCTCCTGATAGATAACAAATTTACCGGACCGCCACTCGTGTTTTACTGGCTGGCTAAACCGCCTGCAAAACAAAGTGCTCCCTTACTTATTTTACTCTTTTCCTGAGGGTTAATGTCAACATTGCTTTGTCTGTGGTGGCCCGAAATATGGTTCCCTTCAAGGTTCCGCTCCTGAACATGTCCTTAATGGCATGGATTTGCATTACCATATCATTTTCCTCACCTGGAGGGAAAATCGTGACTGCTGAACCGGAACCTGCTGGCGGAGAGACGCCGCCAAAAAATAAGAGAATCTGGGGGATCGCCATCGGAGCGATCCTGATAGGGATCGTGGCATTGGCCCTCTTCTTTTTTTTCAGGCCGGGGAGTTCGGCGGCCGCTCTGCTTCGATATCTGCCACCCGGCGCGGACCTTTATGTGTTGGCCGATCTTGAGGCTTTGCAGTCCAACCTAGCTGTGAGGAAACTACTGGCTGATTCCCCGACCTTCGCTCGCGGTGAGGAATATGAGCAGTTCGTGCAAGGAACAGGTTTTCGCTACCAGCAAGACTTAAAGCAATTAGTTGTGGCCAAGATTGGGCCGGATTGGTTGGGCGCAGCTCGGGTCCAGTTGGACCAGGCCAAAATGGTTCAACACCTGAAATCGCAAGGGGGTGAAGCAATTCAGGAAGAGGGCTTGACGATATACCGCTATGGGCAGATACGGCCTTTTCGCCTGGTTTTCCTCCAAGATGACTTGGCCGTCTTCACCGTGGGAAGCGATGCCGATCCGATCCGGCAAATGGTCAAGAGGTTTCGGGGGCAGTTGGATGATTCGGCAAGCATCGAGATGGAACAAGCGAACTCTTCTGGACATTTTTCCGGCGGGGGTCAACTCCAGGTGTTCGGACGAATGGATCGGTGGCTGATCAGCCCTAATCCAGAGCCCCGAATTCAGGTGCTGGAGTTGGCCAAAATTTTTCTGAAGGGGAGCAAGCGGCTTTACGGAACGGTGAAGAGCGGGCTGACTTCGCTGGACTTCCACGTCGAGGCGGAATGCGACAGCCCGGCAGATGCAGAGCGAATCGCGCAAACCTCTCAAATTTTTTTGAAAATGTTGGTGGCTGCGCCTCCTTCTCAAACTGCGGATCAGATGCTCCCCGCATTGCTATCCGGGATTGCCGTCCGCTCGGAGCAAGCATCGGTTTATTTTGAATGGCGCTGGGACCGGGAAACGCTGAGCCTGCTAGAACAGAATTCGCAGTGAGCGAGGGAGAAGAAATATCCGAGTCGAGATAGAGATTGCGGGTAGTGCGCTAATTGTGCGCTACTGATTCTCCGGGCCACGGTTCACCACCACGCCGAAAACCCCCGCGAAAGGGGTTACCGTAATGACAGACAACCCAATCGAACATCCCCAAAAATCCGAAGAGACAGGGAAAGAAGGCGATCGTAGCAGCCAACAATCCTCGCCAATCTTGCGAGCCGAACTTCAGATTCCACGCCCCGCGATAGATGAGTATTATTCCAAGCAGAAAGAGAAGCAGCGTCAGGAAAATAGGAGGTTTTGGGTACAGATCGGAACATTCATCATTGCTTTTCTCGCCATTGGACTCTCCGGCTGGCAAGCCTATGTCGCTAGAGAGAGTAGCCGAAACAGCAATCGTGCCTACATCACGATTGTTGGCGGGCCAGGGCTGCGTGCTGACACCGCCGTTCCGCAAATCGGCGTCGAACTTTTCCATACCGGATACACTCCCGCATTGAACGTAAGAAAGGCTATTAAGTGGGAAACTAGAGAACTGCCGCTCCCGTCCAGCAATACCGATTATCTGGGAGACCCCCCTTATGAACCTGAAACTTTCAGTCTGACGAGTCCAGAAATGGAACCCTTGGTTACAGAGGTAAATCTGTCTGCTGCTGATCGGCAGAAGATCGAAAGTCTCGCGTATGGTTTGGTTATTTGGGGAACGGTAGAATACACTACATTCGGTCAGGTTCATCACACTCGCTTCTGCTACGTCATGTCGCCAGATTTGAAGCGCCAACAAAGAAGATGTCCAGTACATAACGGAACTGACTAAAAAATCCAGGAATGCACAATTAGCGCACTAGCAGATTGCGCAGTTCCTTGACAACATGAGACAATTTTTCCAAGGAGCGGGAGGTGTTGACCATGCCGGTACAGACCTTAACGGCGGTAATCCACAAGGAAGATGACCTCTACGTGGCAGAGTGCCCGGAAATCGGGACGGTTAGCCAGGGTTCTAGCATCGAGGAAGCGGTGGCGAATCTGAAGGAAGCCACGGAGTTGTATTTGGAAGAATTCCCCATGCCGTTAGTTCCCCGCGTGTTGCTGACTACGTTTGAGGCGACGCATGCCTAAGCTCCCCCGCGTTTCGGGAGAGCGGGCGATCCGAGCGTTGGAGGGACTTGGCTTCGTGAGAGTCCGGCAACATGGAAGTCATGTCGTGCTTCGGAAGCAGATGCCGGAAGGCGACGTCGGTTGCGTTATCCCATTACACCGAGAATTGGCTGTCGGTACGCTCAGCGGCATTCTAAAGCTGGCTAAGGTCACTACCAAAGAGTTCGTGGAAAATTTGTAGTATCTGTTGCTCAGCGTCGCCACTGCCTTTCGACCCTTCCACAGATGGCCGCGTACATTCTCTACATAACTATGCGATCCGGGGCCTAAAAATTATGCGCATCAGTGAAAGAGAATTTGTAGAAGAAGTGCGGCGAGAAGCAAAGCATAAGGTGGCACTTCGACCCAGGGGCTTGACCCTCCGCCAGGGGATTGGCGATGATTGCGCCATTCTGGCCTACTCTCCGCAAAAGGACCTGTTAGTTACCACGGATTTTTTCCTCGAAGGCGTTCACTTTCGCAGGGAATGGGAGGCGGCCCACTCCGTCGGCCATAAAGCGCTGGCGCGAGCCTTGAGTGATATAGCTGCCATGGGAGGAATCCCCCGGTATGCCTTCCTTTCTTTGGCATTATCAAGAACCATAAAACAAAATTGGATACAAGAATTTCTTAAAGGATTTCTTGAATTATCCGAATCTCAGAAGGTGATTCTGGCCGGGGGTGATACGAGCGCATCCCCGGATGGTGTCATCACCGACGTCATGGTAATCGGAGAGATTACAAAGGGCCAGGCGATCCGGCGCGATGGCTCTCGTGCGGGAGACGAAATTTGGGTGACGGGCAGCTTAGGAAACGCAGCTTTGGCTTTGTCCCTCCTGCGCGGCGGAAAGAAACCTCTGCTCTCGCAGCTTCCATTCCGGGTTCTTTTTTACCCTCAGCCGAGACTGCACATTGGTCGCTATCTTCGCCAGCGTAAGCTGGCCACCGCTATGATTGACATTAGCGACGGATTGTCCATTGACTTGGCCCGCCTCTGCGAGGAGAGCGGAACGGGAGCGCGCATCGCGGAGGAAGCCATCCCGCGTTTCCCGCCAGTAACCATCCAGCAGGCGCTCCACGGAGGCGAAGACATGGAACTGCTGTTTACAGTGCCCCCCAAGCGATCGGCGATGCTCCCAAAGAGTATTGGTGGAGTCCCACTCACGCGCATTGGCACGATCATTCCAGGCCGGAAGCTGTGGCTCGTTCGGGGGGACGGGAAAAGCCGTCCGCTGCCGATATTGGGATTTCAACACTTCTAGAGAATCGTGTTTCCAGGGATGGGGTAATTTCTCAGGCGAGATTCTTTTCCATCAAATAAGCGTCCGAGCCGTCCCGGTAATAATTGGAGAGAACTTGCCGGACCGCATATCCTCGCTTTTCGTAAAACTGGATTGCGATCCTGTTCTCGACCCAAACCTCTAGGAGCAGGCGGATAGCCCCACTTTTTGAAAGACGCTGTTCGGCCAGCTCCATTAATCGAGCACCCAGACCCTGATGTTGGAATTGCGGGTGAACATCAATGGTAATAATGTGACCCCATTGCCGGCCCCGCCGATGCGCGAGGATAAATCCCACGACTTGTCCTGAAATTTCGGCTACCAGAGCGAAAGCCCCATGCTGCTCCAATCCTAAGGCCATTTCCTCGGCCGGGTAAGCAATCCCCTCCGGGAAGCAAAGGCGGTCTAAAGTGCAGAGGGTAGGAAAATCAGCGGGTTGATATTCCCGGATCGAGAAGGTGTTTGCTTTAGGAGAGGACATGGCGGATGGATTCCCGGAACACAATGGCCGTATAAGGGATCCCCCCGACTTGATAGACTATCTTGCTCGTATCCGTTGCCGAAACTGAGATCAATTCCAAATGCCGATGAACTTGGTAATCCTCCTCCCACGAGGAGATCATCGCTTCCACTTCTTCTTTGGAAAGGCCGAATTGTGAAAGCAGCATTGGCCGGTGGAATTCTTTGACAACCTCCAAGTATCGCTCGACGGCTGCTCTGAGTTCCATAACAAACCAAAAGGCATTTCTCCGAATAGTATATGATCTCACTGCAGTTTGCGCATCGTCCCTGACTGTTAAGCGGAAAATTTGAGAAAAGCAGGGCGGCTGGGCCCGGATTCGAAAAATCGTTCTGATCTCAAACAGTACCAAAGTCCTTCTGTTTTTTGTGCTCTTTGTCCTATTGTGTTTGTGCCACCTCAGCCGTAATCTCGAAATGGCCCCCAAAAGAACTTCCCCCTGCGAACTTTGACATTCTATAACGAAGGTTTTCACGATGAAAAATAATCGCCGCCGCTCCACTCGTTTTCCGCTAGAGTTGCCTACGATAGTCCAGTGGGAAGAAAACAACGATACTCGAAGCGTGCAGACGCAGACGAAAGACATCAGCAGTTCGGGGTTGTACTTGCTGTTGGAAAAGCAGTGTCGTCCCAGTTCCCGTATCGAGTTTGAAGTACAATTACCGGATTCGTTCGGCGCCGGCAGTGGCGCCGTGCTTTTTGGACGAGGCCGCCTGATCCGCCAAGAACATCATGGCGATCAACGCATCGGTATTGGAGCTGTCATTGAGCGATGCGAGATTCGACCGGCACGGCTGCCATTGGATGAGGTCCCGCGCAGCCCAAAAGCCAAAGCGGTAGCCCGCTAATCTAACGCCAAAGTTCGGCGGACTGATGTTCATGGCAAGGATACGTTGTTCCGCGAGAAATGCGAGTCATGCCCGCGGATGCGTCTTATCGTACACTTCCATCAAATGTCGCATTGAAATCCGCGTATATTTTTGGGTGCTGGATAAACTGCTGTGCCCGAGTAGTTCCTGGATGACCCTCAAGTCGGCCCCTTCGCTTAGCAAGTGTGTTGCAAAGGCGTGGCGCAAGGAATGAGGATGCAAGGTCAGGTCTCCGCAAAGGAGGGCAGCATAGCGCTTGAGAATGCGCGCCACCGAGCGCGTGGTCAACTGTTGTCCCCGGGCGTTAACTAGCAGGGCGTTGGTTTCCGTGCGGTTGTGTTGAAGGAGTTTTTCGCGCCACGGCAAATAGTCTTGGAGCGCTCCTTTCGCTTTGCTGCCGAATGGCACCGTCCGTTCCTTCTTCCCTTTGCCTCGCGCCAACAACATATCGTCGCTCAGGTCCACCTGATTGAGGCTCAATCCCACCAACTCACTCACCCGCAGGCCACAGCCATAGAGCAACTCTAAAATCACGCGGTCGCGTGCCAGGAGGGCTTTGTTGTCCGTTTGACCAGGTATAGGAGTTTGTTGGAGCGCGTCAATGAACCGGTTGGTCTCTTCCGTGGTCATGACGTCCGGCAGGGTTTGAGGCAGGCGCGGGCTGGACACTAGCTTGGCGGGATTTTCCTTGATCCACCCTTCGCGGCAGGCATAGCGATAGAACGACCTCAGGGTTGCCAACTTCCGGGCAATTGTGGTGGGCTTTCGCTGTTCGGCGTAGAGCTTCCCCATGTATTCCCGAATGGTTCGATAATCCACCGGAAACGCGGGTTCTCCGGCGAGACGTGTGTTTTCCCTGCTGGCCCTGGTCGAGTTGGCAAGATGAAAAAATACTTCCAGGTCGCTGCGGTAATTCCGCAGCGTGTGAGGGGAGTAGTTGCGCTCGGTGCGCAGATATTCCAGAAATTGCTCTACAGCCGAAGGCAAACCGGAACCCATGATGTTCCCTATTATGACGGGTGATGGCTCTAGCGGCGAATGTTTGGAGAGCGAAGGAAGTCACAGAAAAGTTACAGGGGAGGATAGGACCGTAGCAGACAGGCGTGGTTGCTCCTGCATGGTAGTTAGGTTGGATGTTCCAGTCTGTATTCATGGTGGCGGCTTAAGACCTACGAATACTTGGATGCTTTTGCCGCCGATCTCTTCACGCACTTGCATATTTGTAGACTTTAGCAATCGCACAAAAGTCTCGGCTCCATTATCTCCGTTAGCATGCCCAATAATGATCCCATACCTAGGTGGGACTGATACTCCAGTAGTGACGATACGTACAGACCATCCAGCATTCCCTAAGATAGATATAATCGTTTCGCCAAATCGCGCCGCTTCATCATCTCCCAATAACGTTAGTTCGGCAACCATTCCGCTAAAGGCTGTTAACTCCTTGACTAATCGTTGTTCTTCTTCCTTGGTAAATGTTCGCCAAGCGAGCCTCTGTTGCAATTCAAGCAGTTCTTTTTCTGCCTTGGCCGCCCGTTCTTGTTGTTTGGCAGCTTCTGTTTCGAGCATCACTGAACGATCCCTAGCCTCTTTTGCGGTGTTTCCTGCCTCGGTCAGTTCGTCTCTCAGTTGTTTCTCCTTAAGGCTCGCCAGTCTCGATTCAGCATCGCGTAGTCTCTCCTGTTTGCTCAATGCCACCCCGGAGACCACCGCAGTGGCAACGGCGATAACAGCTGTTATTGCGAGTAGTATCACACCAGCGGTATTCCAGCGCGCGGATGAGACGACAAGATCAGATACAGTCCTTACTACCTCCTCTAGCTCGGACACTTCATCTCTCCTGTGGATCGTCGCGCTGACTTCACTGTGCATCTATTATGTTGTCGTTTTTTGTTTCGCCGCAAGCCATTGTTCCAGTTTTGCCAGTGCAATCTGGCATTGGCGGCCATGGCGCTGGGGGCGGTCGAGCTTGGCCGGAGTTGCGGCGCACAGGGGAGGAAGCAGATCAAAGGCAATATTGGCTGGCTGGTAGTTTCGGGGGTCGGCATGGGAAACATAATGGCAGAGAGAACCCAAGGCGGTGGCCCTGGGAGGCGCAATGGGCTGTTCGCCGCCCAGCGCCAGCCCAGCCGCATGGATTCCGGCCAACAAGCCCGTGGCGATGGACTCCACGTAGCCTTCCACGCCACAAATTTGCCCGGCGAAGAAAATTCGCGGGTCGGCGCGCAATTGCAACGTGGGCATGAGCAACACGGGGGCGTTGATGTAAGTGTTGCGATGAATCTGGCCATAGCGGAGAAATTCAGCATTCTCCAGGCCGGGGATCATTCGCAGGATGCGCTTTTGTTCTCCGAATTTCAGGTGGTTTTGAAAGCCCACCAGGTTGTAGCTGTCGGCCCGGAGGTTTTCCCGCCGGAGTTGGACAGCCGCATAAGGTCTTTTACCGGTGCGGGGATCTTGCAAGCCTACCGGCTTCATCGGCCCGAACCGCAGCGTATCCCGCCCGCGCCGCGCCAACTCTTCGATGGGGAGGCAGCCTTCGAAGTATTGGGCATCTTCAAATTCATGGAGAGCAACCGTCTCCGCCGACAGCAGCGCCTCGTAAAAGCGTTGGTACTCCTCTTCATTCAGCGGGCAATTCAGATAATCCCCGCTGTCCTGGTTCAGAGGGCCATCCGCGCCAGATTCAGCATCTATCATTGACGAATTCCGGGACAGATTCTGGGACGGATTCCGGGGCAGATTGCGGCCATAGCGCGAAGCGGAGAATACTTTGCTGGCATCAATCGTCTCGGCATCCACAATGGGACTGATCGCGTCATAAAAAAACAACCGTTCGTTTCCGGTAAGCGTTTGAATCGAATGGGCTAGAGCTTCGCTGGTGAGCGGCCCGGTAGCTACAATTACAATTATGTCGCTGGGGATTTCGCGGAGTTCCTGGCGGTGGGTATGGATTCGCGGCTCGGATTCAATCGCTGCCGTGACGGCGGGGGCAAACCGCTCCCGGTCCACAGCCAAGGCCTGCCCCGCCGGGACTGCACATTGGCTCGCAATCCGCAGGAGCAGGGAATCTACGCGGCGCAATTCTTCCTTCAAGAGCCAGGGGGCAGTATTTTCACGGTTGCTCTTGAGCGAGTTGCTGCATACTAATTCCGCCAGCAAACTGGTTCGGTGAGCCGGAGTGGGGATGGTGGGACGCATCTCATAAAGGTCCACCTCAACGCCACGGCAGGCGGCCTGATAAGCGGCCTCTGATCCCGCCAGCCCTCCGCCGATAATCGTGATGCGGTTTCGCGCCATACTGTTATAGATTTTAACAGACAAGGAACTGACGATGGCCAATGTGGGAATAAACCAGGAAGCGGTGCGAGGGGATAGCCCGGATGTTTTGAGGCGGCAGGCGCTCCGCCTGGAGTACATCCTCATCTCTTACAATACGCTCGAAGGCATCATTGCCATTGCTGCCGGATGGCTCGCAGGCAGCATTGCGCTGGTCGGTTTTGGGATGGATAGCGCCATTGAAGTTATGGCGGCGGTGATTCTGGTCTGGCGGCTCCGATACGCGGATTCGGTGGAAGAAGAAACCGAACGGGAAAGGAAGGCTTTGTTCGGTGTTGGGCTGACCTTTTTTGTACTGGCAGCTTACGTCATCTATGAAGCGGGTACGACCTTGCTTCGCCACGAAGCGCCGGAGGCAAGTTGGATCGGGATTGCGTTAGCAGTGGCTTCTTTGATTGTCATGCCCATCTTAGGTCTTGCCAAGCGAAGGATTGCCCTGGCAATGGGGAGCCGGGCGCTGGCTGCGGATGCCATGGAGACGTTGGTGTGCGCCTATCTTTCTTTTGCTCTGCTGCTGGGGCTAGGGCTGAACGCACTGCTTGGATGGTGGTGGGCAGACCCACTGGCGGCTCTCGCCATGGTGTGGTACATCAGCAAAGAGGGATGGGAAGACGTGCTGGAAGCAAGGGAGAAAGGCCCTACTAGATAAAATTAAAGGGCTGGCGAACACCGCCAGCCCCGGCAAAGCGAAACTGAAGTTCGTCCCCCCGGCGTTCTCCAGCTTCTCTTTTACCTCCTGAACAATTATGACGATAAACCGGAAGAGTACTGATGCCAATAGTGCAAAAGTAACTTTTTTGATAGGACTAATGGGCTATTCGAAAAATTTAGAAAAGTGGGCGGCAATTTCGGATTTGGAACCAAAAACGCAATGAAAGAGCAGCGAGCTCGGTGGAAGGCTTATAATCGAGCTTTAAACTTTTGTAAGGAAACTGGAGCCGGAAACAGGGAGCGTGCCTGTGAGCAAGTGCCTGATTTTTGATGCTGACGATACGCTATGGGAAAATAACATCTATTTCCTGCGCGCCATCGAGGAATTTCTAGAGCTCATCGCTCCGCTGGCGCCAAACCGCTCCGAGGTTCTGAAGGCATTGTCGGCAGTGGAGAAAGAACTGATCCCACGGGGAGGCTATGGGAGCCGGAATTTTCTTCGCGCCTTGGAAGAAACATTCCGCCGTTTCTACGCCGGGAGCGATGGCTGGGCCTATTTGCAAGGGATTGGACAAATCGGAGAACGACTGCGGAGCCATCCGATGCAGCTTCTGCCGGGAGTGGCCTCCATTTTGCAATCGCTGCGGCTTAAACATCGCCTAATGCTCTTCACCAAAGGGGACCAGGAAGAGCAGTCGAACAAGATAGGGCGTTCCGGCTTGCAGGATTACTTTGACCGGCTGGAAATCGTCGAGGAAAAACATACCCTGGCCTACCAGCGATTGATTCAGAGCCATCAGCTTTCCCCACAACACACGTTCATGATCGGCAACAGCCCCCGTTCCGATGTCGCGCCGGCGCTGGCGGCGGGACTCTGGGCGGTATACGTTCCCCACCGTCACACCTGGGAACTGGAACACGAAGAAGTCAAGCCGCATCCGCGGCTGCTGGTTGCTGCTTCCATCCAGGAAATTCCCGCGCTGCTAGCCTCTTTCTGAAGCGGCCAGCGTTCTCGATTAGGTTCCTGCGAACTATTTTGCTTCCGGGCCGGCTCGTCATGTTGCATTGTGCGAGCGAATCTTTTGCATCTCGGCCAAAAGGCGCTGTTGTTGATCCTCCGGTATTTTCGAGTCGGCATACTTCAGCAAATTATCCTCTTCATCAACGATGTGGCACTGCACCGCATCATGGAACTCGATGCCCAGCCGGAAAAGTTCAACCAGGTTTCGCTCAGAAGGAGTTTCGGGGAAGGAAGACAGCAATTGGTCCAGGCATTGTTCGGTTTCGCGGACGTGACCATGCTCTTGATCCATCTTGGCCAATAAATCCGGGGCCAGAGAGCGCAAGGCGGGATAGAAGACATCCTCTTCCATCTGAAAGTGCCCTAGAGCAATCCGCTGGATTTCCTGGAAACTTTGATGGATTCCAGCGACTTGAACGGCATTCAGACGCTTCAGGGCGCGGAGCAAAGAATCGAGATGGGTTTCGATTCTGCGGTGATCGGCGCGCAGGAGATCGGAGGGTTTCATGGGCGGCGATAAAAAAGCTCCTGGCCCTGCAGTCAGGACCAGGAGTCCAGGCAATCGAGACTGCTCTTACGCAACCCGGCTCAAAGAAAATCCCAATATCTGCGGCCGGGCTAGCCGGGCAAAGTCTTCATACTTCATGCGGATCGTGTCCTGGTGAGTACCCGCGTTGAAGACAATTTCCGGGTCCCGGCTGAGGGACTCATCCACGCATACCGGCAGGCCGTAGAGATTGCCGAAAGGCGGCATGGCCCCGACTTCACAGTCCGGGAAAAGGCCAGTGAATTCAAACTCAGTGGCTAGCCGGACCTCTTGTGCGCCGAGCGAAGCCTGGAGGGCTGCCAAGTCCACCTTAGCGGTGGCGGGCAGCACTGCCATTACATATCTCCCGTCTGTCTTAACAACGACCGCCTTGGCCATTAGTTTTCCGGGGATGTGCTCTTCGGCAGCAACTTCTTGGGCAGTGTAGGCAGTGCGGTGGACGACGTGTTGGTAGGAGACGTTTTCTTTGTCCAGGTAATCCTTGATACGGGTTAGAAGGTACATAAAGCCTCCTCTCTCCCCGCCATCGGGTTTCAGGAACCCCAACTTTATTTTACCACTGGATAGATTTTTTCTATCCGACTTTTCCGGGTGCTTTCGAAAGCGTTCAGGCGGGGCGGGCGTTGATGTCCTCTTTCCGAATCCGGTCCAGGATGCCGTTGAGGAACAGGACGGCATCTTCTCCGCTGTACTTTCGCGCGATCTCTAAAGCCTCGTTGATGGCGACGGCAGGAGGCGCTTCTGGATGGTGCAGGAGTTCGTAGATACCCAGCCGCAGAACGTTCCGATCCACTACCGGCATTCGTTCCAGGCTCCAGCCCTCGGTGTAAGTTCGGATGAGATGGTCAATCTCTTCGATGTTGCTTTCTACACCTTCAAATAACTGGTTTGCAAAAGAACGCAGAGCTTCATCCTCGTCTGGACGGGTGTTGGACCAAAACAACTCCTGGACAATCTCTGGATTATGCCGTCCAAGGTCCCACTGGAACAGCATCTGTAAGGCGCATTCACGGGCTTTTCTTCGGGAAGGCATGGGAAATGCAACGTGAAAAAATCAGCCGCGCGAACCTCTGCGGGGTGGAGGAGTGGAGGAATGCTGAATTTTTTTCAGCAAGTTTGCCATTTCGATAGCCGTCATGGCAGCTTCAAATCCTTTGTTCCCGGATTTTAATCCGGCGCGATCCACGGCCTGCTCCAGATTCTCGACGGTAAGAATACCAAACGACATGGGAACGCCGGAAGCTAATGCTGCCCCGGCCACTCCCTTGGCGGCTTCCGCGCTGATGTATTCAAAATGAGGCGTCTCGCCCCGCAGGATCGTCCCCAGGCAGATGATGGCATTATAGCGTCCCGTCTCGGCCAGGCGCTTGGCAGCAACAGGGATTTCAAAACTTCCTGGCACGCGAACGACATCGATGGCGTTCCCGTCTGCCCCGGCGCGGTGCAAGGCGTCCAAGGCGCCACTGAGCAACCGTTCGGTGACGAAAGCATTGAACCGGCTCACTATGATAGCGAAATGGAGTCCGGAAGCCCTCAGATCGCCTTCAATTTCCCGGTATTTCTTGTTGTTCTGCTCCACAGTGCTCATTGGTTTTCATCGACCGGTAAACTGCGGGGATCGTTTTCCCAAGAAAGATTTTATCCCCTCGCGCATATCCTCGGTAGCAAAGGCCATGCCGAACAGCGCGCTTTCCAGGAGTAAACCCTGTTCCAGGGATACATTCAGCCCCTGGTGGATGGCCTCCAGGCAATATTGAACGGCCAGTGGGGCATTGGCAATGATTTTCTTGGCGAGATCTTTAGCTGCAGGCAAAAGCTGTTCTGGCGGAACAACCTGATTTACCAGCCCCCAGCGAAGCGCCTCTTCCGCAGAGATCGGCTCGCCGCTTAAAATCATTTGCAACGCCATTCCCTTGCCAATTAGTCGCGGCAGGCGCTGCGTGCCCCCATAGCCCGGAATGATGCCCAGTTTCACCTCCGGTAGTCCCAGGCGGGCCGACTGAGTGGCAATGCGGATGGAACAGGACAGCGCCAGTTCGCAGCCACCTCCCAGGGCGAAGCCGTGGATGGCTGCAATGGTGGGCTTGCCTAAGTTTTCAACCTTGTGGAAGAATGCCTGTCCGCGCAAGGAAAATTCTCTGGCCTGGAGCGGAGAATAATCAGCGAATTCATTGATGTCGGCGCCAGCAACAAAAGCTCTGTCCCCCGCACCTGTCAAAATCACGACTCGGACGTTGGGATCATGCTGGAACTCGCGAAAACAGGCCTCCAGTTCTTCGAGGGTTTTGGCGCTCAGAGCATTCAGGACTTTGGGGCGGTTGATGGTTACCAGGGCAATGGATTCGCTGGCTTCCACCAAGAGATTTTCATACGGCATAGGCGTCCTCTTCTTCTCGTCAAATACGATGCTACCGGCGATCCAACTCCAGCGGCTTGGGAGAGTTGGGGTCGGAGTAATCGTAAAATCCCTTCCCGGACTTGCGTCCGTACCGACCCGCAATCACCAATCGCTTCAGCAAGCCGGGAGGAGCGAAACGCGGTTCGCGGAATTCCTCAAACACAATATTAGCGATGGAGCAGGCGGTATCCAAGCCGATAAAGTCCAGCAAAACGAATGGGCCCATGGGATGACCGCAGCCCAGCTTCATGGCACGATCTATATCGGCGATGGAGCCTGCGCCTTGCTCCAGCGCGCGGATTGCATCCATCAAGTAGGGGATCAGAAGCCGGTTTACAATAAAGCCCGCGCTATCGGAAGCGCATACGGGCGTTTTCCCGAGCTTCCCGGCGAATGCCAGAACAGTCTGGTGCACCTGCGGGTCCGTGAGAATAGTTCGGACGATCTCGACCAATTCCATCACAGGGACCGGGTTGAAGAAGTGCAAGCCGACAAAACGTTCGGGGCGGCTGGTGGCCATCATCATTTCTGTGATCGAAAGGGAAGAAGTATTGCTGGCCAGGATGGCTTCGCGTTTAAGGATGCCGTCCAGGGCTCGCCACAACTGCAATTTCTCTTCGCGGTTTTCTATGATCGCTTCAATAACCAGATCACAGTTCGACAACTGCGATTTGTCGGTGACAGCTTTCAGGCGATTTTGGATCGCAGTCCCTTCGTGAGGCGAAAGAGTTCCCTTTTGAACTAACCGCTCCAGCCGCTGGGAGATGTTGTGCATCCCCCTCTGGCAAAGCTCTTCGCTGGCTTCCAAAACGACCGTAGGGAAACCGGCTGTAGCCGCGACCTGGGCAATCCCGGAGCCCATCAGCCCACAACCGATGACGCCCACTTCCCGAATTTGCATTTCGGTTTGCTCCTTTTTTCCGCAACAACTGATGGGCCCTGAAATCACTAGATCGGAGGAGGGTCTAAGAGCTTAGTGATGCCCTCCCCGTCTTGTTGTGCCGCTTCCAAGGCCGCTTCCAGGCGGTTGATCAATTCAGTGATAACATCAGCGGTGTCCATGTTCGCGCTGCGTACTGTCTCCGCGACGCCCACAACCAATGGGGGTGGACCTTCGGAACCGGGCGGTTTCTTTGTGCCCGTTACCCTTCTCAGTTTTTCCACGACAGCCACGGCGTCTTTTCCGGTAGTTCCCGGAAGAATGAGGGCCAGGGAGTGAGGGCCGTATTTGAGGGCAATATCGTTTTGCCGTAAATGCGACACCACAGTATTGGAAAACTCCACCACAAATTCATCCAGCGATTGTTTTCCGCCGGATTTGGCCGAGGGTAGTTGCGGCGGAGATAAATCCAGAATCGCACCGGCGAGAGGGGAATTTTGAGCCCGCATCCGCTCCGCTTCTGAAAGTAAACAGGGCAAATAAGAATCCCTGTGCAATAATCCAGATTCTTCGTCCGTCACCGCCAGGGCTTTCATTAAGTTGCGGAGGCGCACATTGGCCACAGCGAGAACAATCTGCTCGGCCAGGGTTTCCACGCCTGCCAGATCGTTGCTTTTCCAGACCCGCTGCTCTCCACATTGCTCCAGAACCAGGATGCCGATCATCTGTTCCCCATCGTGCAAAGGAAGGGCCGCCAAGGATTGCACTTGCAGGGCGGTCAACGAAGCCTGCAAAGCGGTCAACGAAGGGACTTGGAAAACATTCTCCGCGATCAGAGGGGCGTTCTGGTTCGCAATGATTTGCTGAAGACTCATCACCAGCTTGCCCAGCAGAGAGGCATCCGACGGAGCAATGCCGGGAGCAATGTATTCCATTGCCATCGAAGGGGGGCGGTTCGGAGCTGCCAACCCAACTACGCAACGGCTTAACTGCCAAAGCCGTCCAATATCGTTGACCGCCGCCACGAGCACTCCTTTCACCGTGCCTTGTCGGGAGAGGTTGCGGCTGACGTCGGAGACGCGGTTCAGATAAGAGCGAAAATCCTGCGTTTCAGCAACAACCGAGGGATTGGGGGAAATGGCGTACCGAGGTTTGAATCGAGATCTTTGATACAGTTGCCGGAGTTCGTCGTTCTTTTCTTCCTCGTGCGGAAAAAGTTTGGCAATGCGCTCCAGGCGCTCTCGGGCTTTGTCAGCCAAATTGTACTGAAGGAAAATTTCTGTTTGCAGAATCAGGTCGGTGAGGGCATTGCCTTCTCCGGAGGGGCTAGGGGATTCCCCGTGTTCCCCTTCCGGCTCGGCGGATTCTTGCGCAGAGGTTTCGGCGGGGGCGGGAGTTTTGCCCAACCGGCTGGCGAGTTCATTCCACATCTTTCGTTCGATTTTGCCTTCCAGCCGATCCAGTTTGCTGAAAGAGCCTGGGTCATAGGGATCAATAGTCGTGGTTCGCTCGAGGACATCCGCTGCTTTGGGAAATTCCCCTGCTGCTGCATAAAGATCAAAAAGATGATTTAAGGTCGTCGATAAGGGGGTGTCCAGATGAAGCCGATCAAAGATCCGAGTCAGGTATTCCAGGATGGGGATCGCGGTATCTTCGCTCTGACTCAATTTTTCGGCGAAGGAGATTAACTCTCTCTGCCTGCCGCTTGCGGAGAGTTGCCGATCCAGCTTTTGGAGCATTTCGAGCGCGCGGGGGATTTCTCCTTGGCGGAGATATTGCATCTCGATATTCACCAAAGGGTGGATGGCTTCCGGAGAGAGTTGGAGGAGCTTCCAATAAAGAGGCTCGGCCTTTTGCAGTTGCTTCTCTGCCAAGTAGGCCTCAGCCAGCAATCTCAAAACTTCCTGATTGTCCGATTGTGCCGCCGCGTCCGATAGCAGTTCGATCACCCGGGGAAAGCGGTTGGCTTTGGAGCAGGCGGTTGCAAGAACCAGTTTGGTGGAAGGGTCGCCGTCCGACAGGCGGTGGGCTTCTTCCAGGGCCTCGATGGCTTCTGCATATCTGCCTTCCGTGGACCGCAACTCGCCCATTTTCTGATAGGCGGAAGCCGCTAGAGCTGTTTTGCCCAGTTTCAAAGCAACGGCGGCGGTGCGCGCCTGGATTTCCAACGAAGCCGGTTGCAGCCGGGCGAGACTCTGCAGGCACTGGAGCATCAATTCCGGCTCCTGCCCACCGGAGTCTTGCAATGCCTGCTGGTAATATTCCACCGCTTCCTCGGGATTCGATGCTTCCAGAAGCCGTGCGCCGCGAAGCAAACGGTTGAGTCCCACTGGCCCGACCCGCTGCAACTTGCGGAGGAACTCAGTAGCCTTTGTTACGTCGCTTCTTTCCGCATACCGGTCAAATAGATACTCGAAACATTGCCGGCATTCACTCACCCGGTTAAGCCGTTGGTACAGATCGGCCACTGTCTGCACGGCGGCATCATTGGAGGAATCCTCCTTCCAGGCGAGCAAATATTCTTCCAGGGCTGCTTCTAATTTGCCCTTCTGGAGAAGACGCTCCGCTTTTTCTTCATGCTTACCCATGGGTCGTGCTCTTCCTGTACAAAGGCCCCAAAGAAAAAATCCGACAAGTTGTTATTCTAATGAAAAGCGGGACGCTTGTGATAGAGAATTCAAGATCAAAGGGGTTTTGCCTTTGATTTAGTTTTCCGCAAGGAGAGCTAATCGACTGCATCCTGTGTCAAGAAGAGAAATGGAGCAGCTAGGACAATCCAAGAGGTATCCCCTCCTGGTTTGAGAAAGTAATCAAGGGAAAAAGGGGGGCAAGAAAAACAAGGATTGAGCGGCAAACCGCAACGAGCGGGTCTGCCTTGACAATTTTCTGCGTGGCAATTATGCTGAAAGTTCAAGAAATTCTTATAATAAAGGTCACGGAGTTGCAAACGTATTTTCCCCGCAAGGGCGAAATTCAAGCGAAATGGTACATTGTGGACGCCAGCGGCCAAGTCCTGGGACGGCTGGCAACTCAAGTGGCTACCCTGCTGCGCGGGAAGCATCGGGAGAATTTTACTCCCTTTCTGGATCTTGGGGATCACGTGATTGTAGTGAACGCTGCGAAAATACGCCTCACGGGAAACAAACTGGAGCAAAAAGTCTATCAGTATCATACCGGCTATCCAGGGGGACTCAAAGAAATCTCCGTCCGCCGCAAGTTGCGAGAACATCCCGACCGTGTCGTGGAAGAAGCGATCCTCGGAATGCTTCCGAAGACCAAACTGGGCAAAGCGATGGGACGGAAGCTCCTTGTTTATGCCGATGACAAACACCCTCACCAGGCGCAAAAACCAGAACCTTATTCCTTGGAGAAAACCTGATAATCATGGGAGAACTGAGCCAAACGCCAGCGAAGCAACAATATTATGGGACAGGAAGGCGCAAGACGAGCGTTGCCCGTGTTTTCCTACGTCCCGGCAGCGGCAATTTCGCCGTAAACGGGCGATCGCTGGAGGGGTATTTCCTTTCAGAGACCCAACGGGTTTTGATCCGCTACCCTTTGCAAGCGGCGGAGATGCTCGACAAGATGGATGTGCTCATTACGGTCCGGGGAGGCGGCATCAATAGCCAGGCGGGAGCGGCTCGGTTAGGCATCGCCCGCGCATTGCTGACGTACAACGCCGAGCTTCGGCCGCAAATCAAGAAATTGGGGTTGCTCACTCGCGATTCCAGAGGAAAGGAACGGAAAAAGTATGGCCGCAAGGGTGCGCGAAAACGGTTCCAATTCTCTAAGCGCTGATGAGGGCCCTGCCATCGAAAACGAAAGGAGTGCTAAAATAGCGAATGGATATGATTTTAGGATCATCCTTTAAAAAGGAGGGTTTTTGCCGACGATCACGATGAAAGAACTGCTGGAAGCGGGCGTTCACTTTGGTCATCAGACCAAACGTTGGAATCCCAAGATGAAGGAATATATTTTCGGCGAGCGCAACGGTATTCACATCATTGATTTGCAAAAAACCCTCAAAATGTTCAAAGAAGCCTCCCGCTTTGCGGCGGAATTAGCGGCAGAGGGAAAGATCATCCTTTTTGTAGGAACCAAGCGGCAGGCACAGGAAGCCATTGCAGAAGAAGCCAAGCGCTGCTCCATGTTCTATGTGAATCAGCGATGGCTAGGCGGCTTGCTTACCAATTTCTCCACCATTCAAAAATCCATCCGTCGGCTCAAAGAATTGGAAGAGATGTCGAAGGATGGGCGGTATGAACTCCTCCCCAAAAAAGAGGTCATTCAGTTGGAGCGCGAGCGGAAGCATTTGGAGCAAAACCTGGCCGGCATTAAAGAGATGCCTGGACTGCCAGACGCGCTTTTTGTCATTGATTCTTTCAAAGAAGAGATTGCCGTGCGGGAAGCTCGCAAGTTAAGCATATCGGTGGTCGCGGTCGTGGACACTAATTGCGATCCGCAGCCGATCACTTACCCAATCCCCGGCAATGACGATGCGCTCCGCGCTATCCGTCTGTTCACCTCCAAGATTGCCGATGCAGTGCTGGAAGGAAAGCAAGTGTCGGCGGAGCAGGCCCTGGAACAGGAACGGATCGCATCGGAAGAAGGGACCGCTGTTGCAGCCGTAGGAGAGGAAGAGGAAGAATCGGAACTGTCTCCGGAAATGACAGCCGAGGGATATTTGCCGCCATCGCAATTCCGCAAAGAGCCAGCTACCGAAAGCCAAGACGACAGCGATGAGCCTTATGATGTCTCCGACTTAACCGCCCGACAAGGTTTTTGACCGGGAATCAGAGACCTAGAACCGAGGCGGGAAAACCGGAATCATCTACTAGGGAGGAGTGAAGTCCCAAAGATCAAAATGTCCGCAGAAATCCATATCACTGCACAGCAAGTAAAGGAGCTAAGGGATAAAACCGGCGCTCCCTGGATGGACTGCAAGATCGCCTTGAATGAGGCCAAGGGGGACATGGCGGGCGCCGAGACCGTTCTGCGGAAGCGCGGCCTGGCTTCGGCCCAAAAGCGCGCGGGGCGGGCCACTCTGGAGGGCTTGATTGGTTCTTATATCCATGCTGGCGGAAAAATCGGCGTCCTGTTGGAACTGAATTGCGAGACAGATTTTGTCGCCCGCACAGACGAATTCAAGCAACTGGCCCATGATCTGGCCATGCACGTGGCCGCGACGGACCCCCGTTTCCTGAGCAAGGAGGAAGTGACTCCGGAAATCCTGGAAAAAGAAAAAGAGATTTACCGGGCACAGGCCCTAGCTTCCGGCAAACCCGAAAAAGTAGTGGAGCGGATTGTCGAAGGCAAAATGGAAAAATTTTATGAAGAAGTCTGCTTGTTGGAACAGCACTATATTAAGGACCCTGGACAAACCGTTCACCAAGTCATCGCTTCCAGCATCGGCAAGCTCGGCGAAAATATTGCGGTGAGGCGTTTTATCCGCTTCAAATTGGGTGACACGTCCTCAAACCAACTGCCGGGCGCTGGCGCCTGATCTCAGCTCATGGTTTCCAAGCCAATTTTCAAACGCATCCTCCTAAAGCTAAGCGGAGAGGCTCTGGGCGGCGCTCAGGGATACGGGGTGGATCCCGACCGCGCCTCCGAAATCGCGGACGAAATCCGTGAAGTGCACGAACTGGGGGTAGAGACCGCCATCGTCATCGGAGGTGGCAACATCTTTCGCGGTGTAGCGGAATCAGCGAAACAAATGGATCGGGTGGCCGCCGACCACATGGGCATGTTGGCAACGGTGATCAATGCCATAGCGCTCCAGGACGCTCTGGAAAAGCTCGCAGTGCCAACCCGGGTCATGACTGCCATTGCGATGCACCAAGTGGCTGAACCCTTCATCCGCCGGCGGGCCATTCGCCATCTGGAAAAGGGGCGGCTCGTGATCTTCGCCGCCGGGACCGGTAATCCATATTTTTCCACAGACACGGCCGCTGCCCTGCGCGGCACTGAAATCCGCGCCGATGTAATCCTAAAAGCTACCAAGGTGGATGGCATTTACGATGCAGACCCGGCTCAGGTGAGAAACGCCAAGCTGTTTCCCGAAATTTCCTACCGGGAAATGCTTTCGCAAAACTTGATGGTGATGGATTCCACCGCCATCGCATTGTGCCGAGAAAACAGTCTTCCCCTCATCGTTTTCAATTTGAACGTGCCCGGTAATATTCTGCGAGTTATTCGGGGCGAAAAGATCGGCTCGCTGGTCAGCAAATAGCGGGATATCGAAAAAATGAGTCGGAGAATCCTATGACTCAAGCAGCGATCCAGGAAGCCAAGAGGAGAATGCAAAAAGCCGAGCAGGACTTGCGCGCTGAACTGGCCACGATCCGCACGGGCCGCGCTTCCGTCAGTCTCCTCGACCATGTGAAGGTGGATTATTATGGCACGCCCACTTCGATTAAAGAATTGGCTAAGCTTTCCGTCGCCGATCCTACTACCTTGGTTGTTCAGCCCTGGGATGTAAGCGTTCTGCCGCAAATTGAAAAAACCATCCGGAGCTCCGACTTGGGTTTGAATCCCGCCAACGACGGGAAAATCATCCGCATTCCGATTCCAGCCCTCACCGAAGAACGCCGCAAGGAATTAGTGCGGCACCTCCATAAGGTGTTGGAGGAGCACCGCACGGCGGTAAGGAATATTCGCCGCGACACCAACGAAGTTTTCAAGAAACTGCTTAAAGAAAAGAAAATTGCGGAGGACGAGGAGCGCCGCGCTCTCGAAGAAGTACAGAAGATTACCGACCAGGCCATTGCGCATTTGGACGAAACGGGAAAGAACAAGGAAAAAGAAATCCTGGCAGTCTAGAGAGGGAATCAGAGCCGCGTGCGTGAGCAAGCGGGCAGGGGACGGTTCAGGCAAGGTCGCAAATGACTTCTTCTTCCGAACAACGAGATTCCAAGCGCCGTCTCATCATCGGCATCACCGGGGCCACCGGGGCCATTTACGGTATCCGCTTACTTCAGGTCTTGCGAACGGTCCCTGAAGTGGAAACCCATCTGATTGTTTCTAAAGCTGCCGAGCAAGTCATCGCTTATGAAACAGAATTGACTCTTCGCCAGGTACGGGAAATGGCCAATGTCACCTACGATGTCAAAGACATTGCCGCCCCGATTTCAAGTGGTTCCTACGCGGCCGAGGGAATGATTATCGCTCCCTGCTCTATCAAAACATTATCAGCGGTGGCCAGTTGCTTCAGTCTCGACCTGTTGAGCCGCGCCGCCGATGTGACTCTCAAAGAGGGCCGCCGCTTGGTATTGCTGGTTCGAGAAGCCCCCCTGCATCTCGGCCATTTGCGCCTGATGGCCCAGGTGGCGGAGATGGGAGCCATTATTGTTCCGCCAGTCCCCGCGTTTTATAACTTTCCGAAGACGGTGGACGACATCATCAATCATACCGTGGGACGCATCCTGGACCTCTTCCACATGGACGTGGATTTGGTAAAACGCTGGGAGGGGATGCGCACCCTGGCCAAATCCGAAGTCTCTTCTACTTGAACTGAGCCAGAGCACTCCGCAGCAACCATAAACCGCAAATGTTGGGTCAGCTACCGAGACGGGCGTTTTACGGGCAGTAATATCTAAAAGGCGATAAGCCGATTTGCCAAGTTGCGGCAGCGAGCCGAGCACCAACAATAGAGGTTTACGGTTAGAAATTAACGTAATGGTGCTAAAATCCCGCCGTCTCGCCATATTCAGGAGATCAGGGCACCATCCATGCTTAGGGCAAACAGCCAACTGAAGCAGGCTCTGGGTGACGCCCGCGTTGAGTTTCTTGAGGACGCGGCTGGAGCTATTCAGAGGCTTCTCCCTCATGTACAGGTTTCGAAGTGGGACGAGTCCTCTTGGGAAAAGACCCATTCCGTGTGGGATTCGTCAAAGCGAACTCGGATACGAATAACTTTGGCAATAGGCAAGAAAGGGGAACGAGGAAATGGGTCTCTGACGGCTGTGGTTGAACGGCGACGCCTTCCAGGTGTTTCTGGAAGCACAGGCCAAATCCTTGACATGCGCGAGTTCGACATCTGCAAGAGAATTGTTTTCCGTACATCCGAAATTCTGGAACAATCATTGCCAGGAACAAACCCAGCCTCCATCAAGGCCATCAGCGATGCTTTCGACGAGCAAGTTGTAGCGCAGCATATTGTAGAATATCATGGCTTAACAAAGACGCCGGTGAGCTCGCTGTTAGACGCTCTTCATACTCTTTCCGAACAGAGTTACGAAAACAAAGCCCTCACATTCGGATGCATACTAGAGTCCAAGAAGAAGGTTAACAAGCAGGGGGCGCTGTTTCCTGGGGAGTTTCTTAGTTCGAAGAAGTACAAGGCGCTCTCGGATGGTTTCCGCACCGCCTATCACATTTCCCCAAGCGGTGAAATTCTTAACCTTATTGACCTGGATCGCTTCGAGAAACAGAATCTCACTGAAAGACACTATTACCCAGATTGGGCCGAGCCAATCGCCCAAGCGAGTCGCTCAGGCAGGAGCGGGATTGCATTGAGTCGTCAAGGGGACATCCTTGTATTTCATGAAGGGACGCTTCGATTCACATACCGCTATGGACGGTGGCAGTATTGGAACCATGTACACTTGGTGCGTCTGCTTAGCGGCCGGACGCGAGCACAGCGAGTGCCAAGGAAAATCTTGGGCCGTGTTGTTGGTGCTATCTATCGAGCGGCGCTCGACGTGTCGTTTCGACGTTCCGGGGGTTTGTTTGTAATTTTGCACAATCGCAATCGCCTCCATGAAGTGGTTCGGACAGGTGATGCAATTGGAGACACGAAACGGAGCAAGGAGGACCTCTCATTTGACGCAGTGATACAGCAGCGCACTATACAATCGCTGCCTCGTGTGGTAGTGGTTGAGTTAGCTTCTTTGGACGGCGCGATCGTCCTAAATAATTCCGGTAGGGTTCTTGCATACGGAGCTGTTCTTCAGCCGAAGAAGGCCGGCCGCCTCCGCGCGGTACCGAAGGCAGCAGGACCAAAGCTGCCATCGGGGCCTCCAACTATGGATTGGCGGTGAAAATCAGCTCGGATGGTGACATTAAGGTGTATCACAAAGGCAAGGCTTTTATTAGTGTGTAGCTCACGCGTATGTAGCTTGTTGATAGACCCTCTCGTGGCTACTTCCTGAAAAGTCGGCAAACCGGAAGCCGACTATCACGAAACCAACGGAAATCTTGCTGTCGCGAATCACTCACCGTACGTGATGCTGTAAATCACACCGGCGCTGTCATCGGAGACGTACAACGCTCCGTCAGGGCCGGATAGAACATCCACCGGGCGTCCCCAAGCCCGGCCGCCTTGCAGCCAGCCGGTCGCAAAATTTTCCCACCGCACAGGCTTTCCCTCCTCCACTCGCACCCGCACCACCTTGTAGCCGTCCGGCACTCGCCGGTTCCAGGAACCGTGCAAGGCCACAAATAAGTTATTACGATACTCATCCGGGAATTTGTCTCCCTGGTAAAAACCCAACCCCAAAGGAGCATTGTGGGCGGGCAATGCCAGAGCGGCTGGAATTTTGTCGCAGCACCGCGCAGGGTCGTTATATTCCGGGTCGGGCACATTATTGCCATAGCAGTAGGGCCAGCCATAATTCCCCGGCCCGGTAATGATGTTGATCTCATCCGGCGGCAGGTTGTCTCCCAGCCTGTCTCTGCCGTTTTCGGTGGTCCATAGTTTCCCGTCCTGAGGGTTGATGCGCAATCCGACCGCGTTGCGCAGTCCGCTGGCATAGACCTCTGCCCTGTTGCCGTCCGCAGGAAGGCGAAGAACTGCTGCTCGTTTTTGGTCTCTTTCCTCACAGACATTGCAATCGGAACCAACAGAGATGAACAGGTCTTGGTTGGGGCCAAAAGCAATCGTGCGAGTGAAGTGCATCCCTCCGGACGGCAGATCGGAAACCACCGTTACCGCTTGTGATGGCTGCATCGGGCGTCCCGCGTGCAGGGCTGCTTCCGCCCCAGCGAAGCGCAGCACTCTTCCCGTTTCCGCCACGTAGAGGTCCTCTCCTCGAAAAGCAAGCCCATGAGGGCGGTTTAGTCCTTTTAGGAAGGCATAAGAGCGCGTCGCACGCCCGGTGCGATTCGGGTCAACCAGCGCCATGATGCTGCCTTCTTGCGTCAAGCTGACTAAGAGAATGCCCGAAGGACTGAAGGCCATAATGCGAGCGCCCGGCAGGTCCTCTGCAAATATGGCAATCTGAAATCCCGGCGGCAAACGGACCAGCCCTAAGTCAAGGGGTCCCGCGAATGGAAGTATTGGCCCGCAACCAAAGGTAATGAGAATCACTCCAATTCCCAGAAGGAATCTCCGTATGCAAAGGTTTTGTGGCTTCATAAATCCCCCTTCTACTCTAGGACAATGTCCCGGCAACGATCCTACGCTTTCCCGCTCCAAGTTTCTTCAGAGTAACTAAAAGAATTGTGCTACAATGCCCCCACTTACTAAAGAGGTAAGAGGAACAATATACATCCGGGCACGAACCCGATCCAATCCGCACCAACACTAACTCAATTGTCGTGCCCAATCCAAAAACGCCGACGCGGGACTGAATAGTTCCAGCAAGAGCCGCTCATTCAAGGAGGTGAGTCATGCGGATACTCACGATCCTCGGGCTGGTGGCAATATTGTGCTGGTCTCCTCCATTGGGAGCACAAGAAACAGCCTCTGACAAGCTCCGGGATTGGAAGATCACGCCTGAAGAAGCCGCCAGGGAAAACCCCTTGAAGCCAGAGAAAGAAAGTCTGGAGCAAGGCCGAGTGTTGTTTGAATCCCAATGCGGGATGTGTCATGGGGTTAAGGGAGACGGAAAAGGAAGTTTGGCTTCGGTGCTGGAGGTAGAGATACCGAGCTTCACAAATCCAGAAACTCTGAAAGGCCTCAGCGATGGCGCCGTTCTGGCGATGATAACAAAAGGCAAGGATAAGATGCCGGGCGGGGAGGGTCGCTTAACCGACGAGCAGAAGTGGAAAATGATTAATTACATCCGAACACTTCCCGCCGGTGGGACAACGCAGGGAGCTTCTCCCAGCCAATCCGTTACCCCTCCTGCTCCTGCGCCAAAGGAAACCAAGGAGAACAACACTACTAAACCCAGTTAGGCTGATGGTCAAGGGCTACTTCCTGGGCAATTGCAGGTAATCCAGCAGAGAAATGCCTACTCGGCTGACAAACCGTTGGGCGAGCGAAGGAATTTCGCCCGTCGGCTCATCCTGGGCGATGCGCTCCACGCGGTGCATGGGGTAAAAAACTGTGGTCAGCGGGAGCACGCTTGGTTCTGCATCCAGGATTTGGTGGAGCCAATCGTCGAAGGAATTTAAGTCAATCCCTTGAATTGTCACCCCGGCCTGAGTGAGGGAAATCAATCTTCCCCAGACCTTTTCTTTAGGGGAGTGGAGGCTGAGAATGACAATGCTATTCGGTTCCATACGGGCGGCTACTTCGTCAGCGCCGGGGACTTCAACTGCCGTCGCAATTCATTGGCGCGCTCAAAAATCTGCTCCAACTCCCGCGTTCGCAGATTATCCCGAAGATGTTCCAGAACCTGCGTGAAGGTTGTGAGAGCCTGCTCCAAGTTTTCCGCGTTCGTTAAACAAATGTCCCGCCAAACTTTATAGGGGCTCTCCGCCAAGCGGGACGAGTCGCGCAAACCGCCCGCCGAAAACTCCAGATCTTCCGGCACTTTGAGATTCTCCATCACCGCCACGGCCAATGCCGTGGAGACCAGTTGCGGCAAATGACTGGTCCAGGTGACAATTTCATCGTGGACCTCTGCATCCAGCACCAAAATCCTAGCCCCGATGCGGTCCAGCCATTCCATGAAAGCGCGCACAACGGGCGGATCCAGGTGGTGGCGGCTGTAGGGGGTGAGCGCGTAGCGTGAGCCTTGGAACAGATCAGCGTCAGCACTTTCAACGCCGGTCGTTTCTTTCCCGGCCATGGGATGTCCTCCTACAAACAACGGCTTGCCCGGAAAAAGCTCATTGGCCCGCTCGCAGATTGTCGCTTTGGTGCTCCCCGCGTCCGTGACCAGCGCATCGGCTTTCACCAGCGCCGGAAGCTTGCCCAACAATTCCATAATGGAAAGGATTGGAGTCGAGAGGTAAACGACATCTGCTTCCGCCACCGCCTCGGCCAAGTTCGTGGTCCCGGCGTCAATAACTCCTAATCGTTGGGCTTTTTCGAGCGTTACCGGCCGCCCATGACCAACAATGCGACCCTGGAAACCGGCTTTTTTCAAAGCCAGTCCAAGCGATCCGCCAATCAACCCTACGCCGCAAATCGTGATCTGCCGAATGGAACTATGAAGGCTTTCATTCATTCCTTGGGGTGCCTTTTCTATTCCTCAGTCCTGTTTCTTTGGAATCCCGAATGGGGAATCCGCTTCCGAGAAACGCCGCTGGAGGCTGCGGCCTTCCTCGACAATCTGCTCGAAAACCCGCCGCAGGGCGGCATCATCCAACGGCCCCTGATTGGCTTCCAAAACCTGCCGCAAGACTTCCCGCTCGCGGTTGGGCTCCTGGACCGGCAGGCCGTTTTGGCGCTTGATCTGGCCAATCTCCGCCACGCAGCGGGCGCGCTCGTTGAGCAATTCCACCAAGCGGCGGTCAATCTCGTCAATCTTTTTGCGCCAGTCAGCTATGTCCATCGTTGCAATACTGATAATCAGCCTGCCATTTCAAGGTTGCAATTGCCCTCTCATTATGCCACAGCCGCGATGGGGACAAATAACCCGTAACTAAGTCGAGCGGTGTACTTACTGCGGGTTCATTTTGAATCCTTTGCATAACCAGCGGGCTAACTCGGCAACCTGTTGGGCCGGGTTCTCCGGGTGTTCTTCGATACAGCGGACCAGCGCGCTGCCCACAACCACGCCTTCGGCCAGCGGAGCCAGTTCGGCCAGGTGCTCCGGACGTGAAATGCCGAATCCCACAGCAATCGGAAGCGAGGTATAGATCCGCAGGCGGCGAAGCAAAGGAGTGACGGACTCGGAAAGTTGCTCCCGGACGCCCGTAACCCCTGCCCGGCTGATGGCATAGACGAAGCCGGTCGAGAGTTCAGCCACGCGCTTCAGCCGCTCCTCCGTGCTGGTCGGAGCCGCCAGGAAAACCGTGTCCAGACCCTTCCGCTGCATCTCCGCAACATACAGCGCCGCTTCCTCTACGCTCAAGTCGGTTATCAGCGCGCCATCCGCACCGCTGGAAACGGCGTCTGCTGCAAAGCGCTCCAAACCGTATCTCAGGATGGGATTCAAATAGCTGAACAACAATAGGGGTACTTGGGAAGCGTGGCGAATCTGCCGCACCATCTCCAGGATTGCCGGAAGATAAGCACCGTTTTTCAGAGCCCGCTCGCCGGCGCGCTGAATGACAGGGCCATCGGCAATTGGCTCGGAGAATGGAATCCCCAATTCGATGATGTCCACTCCCGCCTCAGCCAGCGCGAGAACCACTTCCGTGCTTTTGGAAATATCCGGATCGCCCGCCATGACAAAGCCGATAAACGCCTTGTCGCCCCGGTTTTGCAATTGTTCCCAGCGTTGGCAGATTCGTGTTGCCATTATAAGAGTGACCCTTTCGTCTTTTCTCTCGGTTCCTGCAACATCTTGAGAATATGCTTGGCTAAAGGGTCTTTGATTTCGGTGTGGCGTGGAACAGGTTGGGATACTTTCGTAGCGGGGTTATGATACCAGTCGTGCTTTGCTCCGGGCCGGATCAGAATACCTCCCATCTCGTTCAAACGCCGAATCAGTTCCCGGCGTTTCATCCAACCTCTAATTCGGCGATCCGCCGGACATTCGGAATCTCCCCGGAAGTCAAATCGTTATACAAGTCCTTTAGATGTTCTTGCAAGTCCTCCAACGACTCTCCTTGGGTCCAGTAGTCTGGAAACTCTTCGAGGTAACCCAGCAACATATCGTCTTCTTGCCAGTAAATGTACCGAATCGTCATAGAATCAAGTCCCTTCCCCTATTCTTCGTCTTCATGACTTCCCAGCCCGTTTTGATCGTGACGCTTCCCTTACAATTCCAGTGCCTTATCTAAAACAGTCAAACCTTTTTCGCCGTAAGAAAACATCCCTTCGTCTACCCTTCGTACGTCCGTTTCTCGGCAAGCATCCATGACCTGTTGGAATAGCGGTCGATAAGCAGTGAGGTACCAATCCACGTCGTCTTTCCTAGCGGAGAACCGGTCAACCGTTTGAAGGCAGTCCGCACGTTTGAATCCAAGATAGGAAACATTCCACCACTTATAACGTGTAGAAGCGTACTAGCTCTTGACAACCCAAATTTCTTTTTTCGAACTGAACCGTTTCGATAAGTATCCTTATAGGTTTTCCAAATCCACTCGGTTAGGAATCCTGCCGCTGCCTGCTCATCGCTGATTCGCATACCGGGAAGTACGGAAGACGCAAGCGTCCAGATCTCGTACGCTACCATCGCAACATTCGGTTTCCATTTGTCACCATTGAGTGCCCCATCCTTCCACTTACCGATCCATTCAAAGTCTGCCGATGAAAGCGGTCCTGATGTGCCTAAACGGATGAGATGATTGATAGAGGGATATTTATTTCTCGGATAGCGAGATACCCAGTAGTCAAGCCACTCCCTGGCGTCGGTAGCCATTCTCCCATCGGCAAACTGGAATCGTAGGTTAACACGCTGCATTTCTTAAGCCTACAATTTCAACTCCCTTTCCAGAATTTCCATGTCTTTGTCGCCGCGCCCGGAGAGGTTGACCACAAAGACTTGCCCCACCGCAGGCGGAGCGCGCCGGAGGACTTCCGCCACCGCGTGCGCGGATTCCAGCGCGGGAATGATCCCTTCCAACTGACTCAGCGTTCTACAGGCTGCCAAAGCATCCGCATCGCTGCAATAGGTGTATTCCGCCCGTTTACTTTCAAACAACATCGCGTGCTCCGGCCCGACTGCCGCATAATCCAGGCCCGCCGAGACCGAATGCGTAGTGGAAATTTGCCCCATCTCGTCCTGCAAAATATAGGTGTAAGTTCCGTGCAAAACGCCGGGGCTGCCTCCCTGGAAACGCGCCGCGTGCTCGCCCAATGCCAGCCCGCGCCCACCCGCTTCCACTCCTACCATCGCTACCTGCTCATCTTTCACAAACTCATAGAACAGACCAATGGCGTTACTACCGCCTCCCACACAGGCGATCAAGAGGTCCGGCAGACGCCCCTCCGCCTCCACAATCTGCTGCCGCGTTTCTTGCCCGATCACCTTCTGAAAATCGCGCACCATCAGCGGATATGGGTGCGGCCCCAGCGCGGAACCCAACAAATAATAGGTATCCTCCAGGTTGGTGACCCAGTCGCGCATGGCTTCACTGATCGCTTCTTTGAGGGTGCGGCTTCCGGCGCTCACCGGGACAACCTCTGCTCCCAGCAGGCGCATCCGAAAAACATTCAGTCGCTGTCGGGCCATGTCCACTTCCCCCATGTAGATTACGCATTGAAAACCTAGCAGCGCCGCTACGGTCGCCGTGGCTACTCCATGCTGCCCCGCCCCCGTTTCAGCAATCAAACGGCGTTTGCCCATGCGACGGGCCAAAAGCCCCTGACCCAGGCAGTTGTTGATCTTATGCGCGCCGGTGTGTAGCAGGTCTTCCCGTTTGAGGTAAATTCGCGCCCCTCCACAGTGCTCGCTAAGACGACGCGCCAAGTAAAGCGGCGTAGGCCTTCCCGCGTAGTGGCGCAGGAGAACATCCAACTCCTGTTGAAAGCTTGGGTCAGAGGATGCTGCTAAATAGGCGGCTTCCAATTCCTCCAAGGGATGCATCAGCGTTTCTGGCGCATAGCGTCCCCCATAAGGCCCGAACCTTCCCCGCAAACTAGCCTCCTGTTGCAAATACGTCTCCTTAGTTCTAATTGATTATCAAGGACTGCCAATCCGAGTCGCGCGAGGAAAGCGGGCAAATCACTCTGGATTGGGGTCTACATCAATCACGAAACCGCTCTACAGGCTGTTAAATTCCGTGGAATGTCATTCTGAAGCTCGGCGCGGTTTGCCGGGATGAAGAATCTGCTTTTGCTTCAACATCACCAGTGAACAGCAGATTCTTCGCTGCGCTCAGAATGACAGCACCGGGTCATTTTTTCAAAAGCCTCCGGGTTAAATCGTAAGTGGTTTTTCTTCCTCAAAGAACTTCTCTACTCGCCGAACTACTTCAATAAAATCCTGAATGAGCTTGGGGTTCTTCTTGCCGGGTTCGGTTTCCACGCCGGAAGACACATCCACTCCCCAAGGCCGGACTTGCTGGATGGCCTCCTCTACATTCTGGGGCCGCAGTCCTCCGGCCAGAATAATCCTCCCGTACTCCTTCGCTCGAATCGCCTGCGACCAATCGAAAGTCTTCCCGGTTCCGCCCGGCAGCCCGGCGGCAAAGCTATCGAGTAAAAAAGCGCTCGCGGAGCGATAAGGGCGAAGCTGCTCTGGCTCAAAGCCGGTGCCCACCTTGAAGACTTTAATCTTTTCATACGGACCGAGTTGATCCAGATATTTCGCGCTTTCGCTACCGTGGAACTGGAGGGCGGAAATCCCAGTCTCCGCTGCAATCTGAAACACTCGTTGCGGGTCTTCGTCCACGAAGACGCCAACTCTCCAAATACTCGGAGGAACTGTGGCGATGATTCGCGCCGCCTCTGGAGGCGAAATGTATCGCGGCGTCCCTTTCCAGAAATTGAAGCCCAGAGCGTTCGCCCCCGCTTCGATCGCTACTTGGGCGTCTTCCATCCGGCGGATTCCGCAAAGCTTCACGAAAATCATTGGCGATGTTTGCTGACCGCAGTTCTCGCCGCCCATTCAACCAACAGCCGTTCGAGAGCGGCTCCGGGGTCTGATTCCATCATAAACCGCTCCCCAATCAGGAAAGCGTCAAAACCGGCGGCTTGTAGCCTAATTAGGTCTTCCGCTGTGCGCAGGCCGCTTTCGCCCACAGCGACGATTTTTTCTGGGATGCGATCAATCAACTCCAAAGAAGTTTCCAGAGACACTTCAAACGTTTTCAAGTTCCGGTTATTGATGCCGACGATTTCGCTCCCGGCGTCCAGCGCAATGCGCAACTCCTCAGCGGTGTGGACTTCCACCAAGACATCCAGGCCAAGAGAATCACCCAAATGCAGCAGGTTCTCCAACTCTTTGGGTTGTAAAACGGCCACGATGAGCAGCACCGCATCGGCTTCGGCGGCAGCCGCTTCGTAGAGATGATACTCGGCCAGTGTAAAATCCTTGCGCAGGACAGGAAGAGAGACCGCAGCTTTCACCTGCTCCAAATGCTCCAGCGAGCCCAGGAAAAATTCTTTGTCCGTAAGCACCGAAAGAGCGCACGCACCAGCCTGCTGATAGCCGCGGGCGATGGCCGCTGGATCGTAATGCTGGCAAAAAATGCCCTTGGAAGGAGACGCCCGTTTCAGCTCTGCAATGATCGAGCACTCCGGTTGCTCTTCTCCACCAAGCTCTAATGCTTTTCTGAATCTCCCAGCCCGTCGGGGCTGAATCTTTTTTTCCAGCACGGATTGCGGCACTCGGGAGCGGGCATCTGCCAACTCCGCCCGCTTGGCTTGGACAATGCGTTCCAGCCAGAGATTCGATTGTCCTATCGAGGCCATCTCCTTGACTCCATTAAAGCTGCCCGATTCTGCCGGTCAATCCGATGCTAACGAGAAGCCTTTATCTTCGTCAAGCAAATACGCGGAGAACGAGAAAAGCATGGGCGGAACAACTGCAATTGTGTATGATGAACCTTCCGGAGGAATACATGGATGGTTTTACTCTAGTGTTGCTGGCGGCATGGCTCATTTTGCTGGGAACGTTTGGAACAATGTATGCCATGGATCGGGCTACCCAAAAAGCCGCCCGGAAACGCGCGAGAGTTGCGGAGCAAACCCCAGTCCGACGGCAATAAGGGAACCCGTACGCTAATCAGTTCGCGCCTCTATTTTTCCAATTTCGTTTTGTGCTATAATACAAATGGATTTGAAGAAGTCGGTTTGCTTCGTGAACATTCCTATTGTAGCTTGTTTCCTGCCTAATTGACTCCATCAAACATCCGAGAGCCGCGTCGATGTATTTTGCAGAGGAGCGGCCTAATATGACCGCTGCGCATGGCGTTGCGGCACCTTTAAGGAGAAAAAGAGAAAATGAAAAATGTGTTTGTCGGAAACATGAGTTTCCATACTACGGAAGATGAACTGCGGACGCTGTTTGAGCCCTTTGGCGAGATCACGAGCATCCAGGTGATGACGGACCGGGATACCGGTCGGTCTCGTGGCTTTGCATTCGTAGAACTAGTCAACGATGATGAGGCAGCCAAGGCCATTGCAGCCTTAAATGGCAAAGAAGTGGATGGACGCGCCTTGACCGTGAATGAAGCGCGCCCGAAACCGGAGCGAAGCGGACCACGGAATGGTGGCGGGGGATACTCTCGCGATAGTTACGCTGGAGCTTCACGGCAGCGGCGCGAACCGCGCTGGTAAACAGCAGATAAACCTTACCTGGGGGCGATCTTTTTCGCCTCCAGGACAGCCTTTCAGTAGCCTGACTGCCCGATGATCGCACCACAACGATTCATTGTGGCTTGGTCGTTGCAGTTTTCTTATCCTCTTCCGCATTCACTTGGCGGAGCTCGTCAAAACACGCGTTCGTCCTTCTAATCGTCACAGCAGCCATGTCTTGAGCCTGTTCAGCAACTTCCTGCCATGTTTTTGCTGCCAGATAGCTCCATGCGAACAATCCCACAAATGCCGCTATTGCACAATAAAAGATAAACCTCGTTAGGCCCCGTATCATCGCAGTTCCTCCCCGGTTCCAGGTTTTCCCGACTTTCTCCGACTCCATTATCTATAGATGAACAAAGGAATGTTGCACTTTTTTGGCTCCACCGTTCCTGAGGAGATGGGCCACTTCGAAGGAAATTTATTTGCCGGTGAATATGCGGAATAGACGCCGAACGGGGTCGTAAAATTCGTCCACGACGCGCTCTTTGAGCGGGATGATGGC
>JACQGE010000119.1 GCA_016199675.1 Acidobacteriota bacterium
GCGCGGTCGAGACCGCCACGGCGCGGTCCAAGGAAATCGGCGCGCAGATCGTCAGGCAGTTTTCCCTGCCCGCGGAAGTCCCGCCAGCGGTTACGGCGCCGCGTTCTCCCCGCCGAGCCGCAAAACAATCCCGAATCGCCAAAAAACGCAGTCGCTAGTGTTTTTCCCTCTACCTCGAAATTCTTGTCACTCACTGGGTTTACATTAGGGGGAATAACCCAACGGTGTGAGGGGGAAATGACCCAGCGTCTCCCCATTTTATCTTTGTTTTCAATTAATAAACAGATGGTCTGGTAATTGCACTTTGATGAATTCGAAGTGCAGGAGGCTGTAAAGCTCGTGGGTGAGATGTAAAAGGCGTGAAGCCCGAGGTTTCGACAGTCTCAGTATCAAACTTATGAATAGGAAATAAGGAGGATCTAATGTCGACGAAAAGGGGTGTTCGTCTCACAAGTTTAGTGTTCCTGCTGGTGGCGGCAATCTCTGTATTGCCCGCTCTGTTGGCTGCTGATGCGTCCAGGGATTCCAAGGAGGTCTTCAATCTCCTTTCGCAGGCCAAGACAGATGCCATCCAACTGAACTATGCTGTTTCAGAAATGGAAGCTTTCAAGCGGATTGATCTGCGGCCGGAAAGTCATACTGCCAAGATCACGCAAATCAAGGAAAGCGTTAACGAAATGGTCGGAACGGTTAACAAGCTCAATAGGGCACGGAGCACAGCTTCGCCCGCGCAGCAAGAAGCGATTGATCTTGTTACTCCCGCACTGAAGGAGTTGGTTACGAACGTTCAAGAGACCATCGCCCATTTGAACATGAATCGCCAAAGGCTTGACTGGTGCGTGAGAGTTGATCCTGCATACAAGGAATTACTGACCAGGAACGCCAAATTGGCAGCAAAGGTGGCCGAGGTATCTGAAACATTCTCGCAGATCGCTGCACGTTAAATCAGAGATAATCCGAACTGTACGGGGCGACCCACAAAAAGGCCGCCCCACCTTTCTTTCTTCCTTGAACCTCCCGAGCACGCGATCTAGCTTCTGTATCCCAACCTCACCGAAATTCCCCTTGACAATATTCGTTTGCGGAGTGATGCTTGGAATCTTTGGGCGGCCCACATCGAGGGGAACCAGTCGACTTCTGCCTCAAGAGCATGAGGAGCTTCTACACAAATTCGGTGTAATCATGGCGGCGCTTTCCGCATGACTAGGAATCAATGCTTTTGATTCACCTCAAAAACTTTACCAACGGTGCCGATCATTCCGAAGGGGCTGGGATGAATGGGCTGTTTCAAGCCCCATGGGTCACCGGGGGAAACCCAATCCCGATTCTGGGAAAAGATGTCCTGGGGCGATGGAAATTCAGTGAAAGAACGATAAGGAAGACCGACATGGGATAACACCTCCGGAATTTTTGGGTTGCAATCTTACGGTGTACAGATAGAAACGCTCGTATTTGGCGGGCTGAAATCAATCGCTTTAGACTTTGAATAGAATTCGCGCAGTGGTGCGAATCGTATTGGCGAACTCATTCTAAAAGGTGTCTTAAGCGTTGCGTGCTCTCCTTCTTTCCAAGATGAGCCGGTCGCAGATAATATACGTTTTGGCTATCCTTGCTACGGGGAGTCTAATTGTAATCGGGATTTTCGCGGCAAGCCGCAAACCTCAAGACCTTTCGCAACCCATCGAATTCAGCCATCGCATCCATGCGGGCGATAACCAGATTGCCTGCCTCTATTGCCATACGGGCGCAATCCGTTCCACTGCTGCCGGCGTGCCTCCGGTAGCGACCTGTTATGAATGCCATCGTTTAGTAAAGCTAAAGAGCCCTGAAATTATGAAGGTTTTGAAATATTGGGAAACCAAGCAGCCGATATCTTGGGTTCGCATCCATGCCCTCCCAAACCACGTTTACTTTTCCCATAAACGGCATGTCCTGGGAGGAATCGCTTGTCAAAGCTGCCATGGCGACGTGCAATTGGTGGATCGCGTGAGTCAGCAGGCCCCTCTGACTATGGGTTGGTGTCTGCAGTGTCACGAACAACGCGGAGCGCCACGGGAGTGTGAAACCTGTCATAAGTAGAATGGAGAATATGACGGATTCATTGAACCGCCGAAATTTCCTGAAGCTGGTCGGTCTTAGTGGTGTTGCCAGCACCGTAGGTTGTGGGACGCCCCCCTCTCGCAAATTGATTTCCCTTGTGATGCCCTCCGAGGAAATTGTCCCGGGAGAGGCCATCTGGTATGCCACCACCTGCCGGGAATGTCTGTCGGGCTGCGGCATGAGGGTGAGAACCCGGGAGGGCAGAGTCACCAAAGTGGAGGGCAATCCCGAACATCCCATTAGTCAAGGAGGTCTGTGTATCCGGGGTCAAGCCTCCTTGCAGGGGCTTTATAACCCGGATCGGATTCAAAGCCCCTTTCGCAGAAATGCAAATGGGACAATCGAACCTCTCGGTTGGGCAGAGGCCGAAAGCCAGCTTGCTGACCGCCTCAGCGCGCTGGAGAATACGGCTGACCGGAACAAGATCGTGTTCCTCTCGGGTCACAATGGAGACACTCTGGATCGGCTGATTCGCCAATGGATGACCGCTTTGCATTCGGAGCACTACCTCATTTATGAACCTTTCTCCCTCGTAACGATTAAAGAGGCCAACCGGATTGCGTTCGGCAGGGCGGAGGTCCCAGATTACAGCATTGCAGAGGCGGATTATCTCCTTTCCTTCGGCGCAGATTTCCTGGAGACTTGGTTATCGCCCGTCGGTTTCTCGCGCGGGTTTGCCGCCATACGCAATTATCGAGAGGACCGTCGTGGAAAGATTGTTCAGGTCGAACCGCGCCTTTCTTTGACTGGTGCCAATGCTGACGAATGGGTCTCTCTTCAGCCTGGCACAGAGATGTGGATAGCGCTGGCGATGGCTCGTTATATCGTGACGGAGGGTCTCAGCGTAGAACTCCCTCCGGCAGAGATCAGACGCCTGGGCATCTTACTCGAGCCTTATTCGAGCAACCGCGCCAGTTCCGTGACCCAAGTGCCAGAGGAGACGATCGAGCGGCTGGCCACGGAATTTGCCGGCGCTAGCGCCGGCCTCGCCATTGGAGGTGGCGTAGCCGTCACCGGAGATAATGCCACAGCCACGCAGGTAGCCATCAATCTGCTGAACCACGTCACGGGTAGAGTTGGGCAGACCATACGCTTTGACCGGTCTTTTCAAGTGCCGGACACCGCCGGATTGAGTGCCCTTCGCGGGCTGGTTGACTCCATAAACCGAGGAGAAGTTGAAGTTCTCTTCATCCACCATACCAATCCGATCTTCAATTTGCCTCCCGATCTCGGATTTTCCGCCGCTCTACAGAAAGTTCCCTTAGTGGTCAGCTTCTCGAGCTTCTCGGACGAGACAACAGATTTGGCTCATTTAGTTCTCCCCGATCATACTCCACTCGAGCAGTGGGGAGACTTCCGGCCAGCCGCCGGTGTGCACAGCCTTATGCAACCCGCCATGAATCCGGTGTTCGATACCCGCTCCACCGGGGATGTTCTGTTGGAACTCGCCAAGCAGATGGGAGGCGATGTTGCCGAGGCCTTTCAGGTGCAGACCTTTCAGGACTATCTAAAGGATGCTTGGAAACAAACCTACGGCGAAGTGGCGGGAGAAGATTTTGAAAATTTTTGGCAAGAGTCTCTCCTGCGCGGTGGCATTTGGCCTTCCCGTTCTTCCGGCATGGAAAGCCAGAGCGTAGACCGCAGAGCCAGGGTAGGTTTATTACCCCAGATCTTCGATTTTCCATTTCCTCCTGCGCCCACGAAAGGCCCGGCGGAGTTCTTCCTGCATGCATACCCCTCCTCCCGCTACTACGATGGGCGCGGCGCCAATAAACCGTGGCTGCACGAAATTCCGGACCCCATCACTAACGTCGTTTGGGATTCCTGGGTGGAAGTTCATCCAGAAACTGCCAGGCAATTGAATGTTGTCGAAGGCGACCTTTTGCATGTGGAATCCGCGGTCGGCCATGTAGAAGCCCCAGTGTATATCTACGAAGGAGTTCGTCCCGACACTGTGGCGATCCCTATCGGGCTGGGACATGAAAGTTATGGACGCTATGCCAAGGATCGCGGCAGCAATCCTTCGGTCCTTCTTCCTGTGGCAGCGGATCCGCTTTCAGGCACTCAGGTCTGGTCTGGCAGTAAGGTCAAAATCTCTAAAACCGGCCGGCGATCGGAGTTGGTGCGGACCGACGGCTCCAGGACGGATCTCGACCGGGGATTTTCACGGATCATTCCTCTTTCTGCCCTAACAGCCACTGCGGTCCCATCGGAGGAAGTGCATCATCAGGAGCCGGAACATGAATCCCTCAGCATGTATCCGCCGCACGATCACAAAGATTACCGCTGGGGAATGGCCATCAATCTATCCTCATGCACCGGCTGCGGTGCTTGCGTGGCAGCATGCTACGCGGAAAATAACGTGCCGGTGGTGGGCAAAGAACTCATCGCGAGAGGTCGGCACATGGCATGGATTCGCATTGAACGTTATATGGAAAACGTTTCCGCGACCCCCGATATCCGCTTCAGTCCTATGATGTGCCAGCAATGCGATAATGCCCCTTGCGAGCCAGTGTGCCCTGTCTATGCCACGATGCATAGCAGTGACGGCTTGAACGTGCAGGTATACAACCGTTGTGTCGGCACCCGATATTGTTCCAACAACTGCCCTTATAAAGTAAGGACGTTCAACTGGTTTGACTACCAGTTCCCGGAGCCACTGCACCTCCAGTTAAACCCGGACGTGAGCGTGCGTAGCAAGGGCATAATGGAAAAATGCACGTTTTGCATTCAACGGATCCGCGAAGGAAAAGACCATGCCAAGGATGAAGGAAGATTGGTCCGGGATGGAGAGGTTGTGCCCGCTTGTGCACAGTCGTGCCCTACTCAGGCTATAGTCTTTGGCAATCTGCTGGATCCAAACAGTACCGTGTCCAAGCTGGCGGATCAGCAGCACGGCTACCGCGTCCTGGAGGAGCTCAATACCAAACCAGCTATCACTTACTTGCCCAGAATCAAGAGAATTTGATGGGGGCGCAGCATGGAAGAAACTGTAACCAATCGCGCGGGTCAGGCGCCGATTTTACAGCAGGTCACTGACGACATTTTGGCTCCTTTGTGGAAACCAGGACGCGGCTATTGGCTTCTGCTGTTGTTGTCCTTTTCTTTAATCGTGATCGGCGGTTATATATGGTCTCGCTTGATCAATACCGGCCTGGGATTGTGGGGAATCACACGACCATCGGGGTGGGGTATTGACATTGCGACCTTTGTTTTCTGGGTCGGCATTGCCCATTCTGGCACTCTCATTTCTGCGATTCTTTACCTTTTTGGAGTCTCCTGGCGAGCCTCCATCAGCCGCACGGCTGAAGCCATGACCGTCTTTGCGGTCATGACCGCCGGATTGTTTCCGGTTATGCACCTGGGGCGTTCTTGGTTTTTTTATTGGCTCATTCCTTATCCCAACGAAAGACAGTTATGGGTCAATTTCCGCTCCCCCTTGATTTGGGATGTTTTCGCCGTGGGAACCTATTTCACCATTAGCCTGTTCTTTTGGTACATGGGCATGATCCCTGATCTGGCCATAATCCGGGATCGGAACACGGGTTGGAAACGGTCCATCTATGGATTTCTGGCGCGGGGATGGAGCGGTACCGGAATTCAATGGCGACATTATAAAGCAGCTTATCTGTTGCTCGCCTCTCTAGCAACACCCTTGGTGATTTCTGTTCACAGCGTGGTCTCGTGGGATTTTGCGATGGGTATCGTGCCAGGCTGGCACAGTACTATTTTTGCCCCCTATTTTGTTGCGGGAGCCATTTTCTCCGGATTGGCAATGGTATGTACTCTTGTTATTCCCTTGCGTCGCGCCTTCAAACTGGAAGCATACATTACTTTGGATCATTTCAATCAATTGGCCAAAATGCTTCTATTCATGAGTTTCATCGTAACTTACGCTTATGCCGTCGAGTTCTTCATCGCTTGGTACACCGGGGATCCCATCGAACGCGCCTCTTTTTATTATCGCGCTTTCGGTTCCTACACCGTGTTGTTCTGGATTATGATCGCTTGCAATTCGATTCTTCCCTTGCTTCTGCTCTCCAAAAAAATGCGGTGTAACATGAAAGTTCTTTTCTCCATCTCCCTATTGATTAATGTGGGCATGTATCTGGAACGGTTCATGATCATTCCGGTATCGCTGGCTCACGACTTTAATCCCTATATCTGGCACCTTTACAAACCCACCATCTATGAATACGGAGTTCTCGCGGGCAGTTTCGGTTTCTTCTCTTTCTGGTTCTTGCTCTTCATAAAGTTTCTTCCGGCGATACCAATTTTCGAAGTCAAAGAACTGTTGCATTCTCACTCCGCTGGAAAGTTGGAGGCGGCTGGGAAATGAAACCTATGGGCGTATTGGGTATCTCGAAAGACGAGGAATTTTTAATCCGGGCCCTGGAGCAACTGCAACGGCAAGGCTATCGCAATATGACAACCTTCTCTCCCATCCCCAGTGAAAGGCTGTCGGAGTGGCCAGATTCCCGAAAGAGTCCGATACGTGCCTATACGTTGGTTGGGGGTATTCTGGGTTTGATCTCAGGTTTGTCTTTGACGATCTTGACTTCTCTGCAATGGCCTTTGCTCACAGGTGGAAAACCCATTGTGTCCATTCCTCCTTTTCTGATCATTGCCTTTGAACTGACGATTTTGTTCGGCGGGCTGTCCACATTGCTGGGTTTAGGCATTCATGCCAGATTATTTCGGGCAGGCCTGGAAACAATCCCCGAACCAGGCTATGACGTGCGATTCGCTGTGGATCGGTTTGGAATTTTTGTCCCCTGTGAGGGAGGACAGATTGAGGAAGTAAAACGGTTGTTGCTCGGAGCCGGAGTGGAGGAAGTTTCCATTGAAACTCCCTAAGTTACTTTTTCTCATCAGCATTCTACTCATCGTACTGGCGGGAAGTGTCGTGCTCTTATTTCGGGGTTATCGCTGGTGGGAGGGTCTGGCGCTCCCGCGCTCTGTGAAGCCGGAATTGGGAACTACGCTTTGGACGCTTCCCGCTGGTTCCGTGGGTGCGATTCGGGGGGAGCCTGCGGAAACCCCGATGTCCAGAAACCAGGCCGCCTCCTTGTTGCAAAATCCAGAGCCGGCTACACCGGCATCCCTGGAGAGAGGTAAGAAAGCTTTCGATGCTTATTGTGCCCCCTGCCATGGCATTGGGGGGCACGGAGACGGCCCCATAGCGGGGAAATTGGCTTTCCCGCTGCCCGATCTGCCCGCCACTATGGGAAGACGCTCCGACGGTTACTTATATGCAACGATTCGCAACGGCGGGGTTCTTATGCCGCCTCAGGGATATCGGATTCCATTGCGGGAACGCTGGGACATTGTGAATTATTTGCGGAGCATCGCTCCGCCCATCCAGAGCACCAGCCAGACCCCTGCCACGGTTGCAGCCTCGCTTCCTTCAAAACCCGACCGTGGAAGGATAAACAATGACAGAGTCGAGAAGGAGGAGAAACCGGAAGGAGATTCCGTAAAGGGCAGGGAAGTTTTTGAAGCTAAGTGTCAAATGTGCCACTTTACAGATTCCGGAGAAGTGCTTTTGGGACCAGGATTGAAGGGATTGTTCAAGCGGCCTCCCCACAAGGCTCCAGATGGCGCCGAACACGATCACACAGAAGCCACCATCCGTCAGCAAATTGTGAACGGTGGCGGTGAGATGCCACCCATAGGGTCCACTCTTTCTGAGGAACAACTCAATGATCTAATCGCCTACCTTCAGACCCTCTAAATGACTCGATAACTGCTCGTGCTCTTTAACCGAAGGAACGATGGAGGCGAAAAAATTCTCAGTGCATTATGAAGGACTTGGAAAATCACAAAAACAATGAATAATCCTTTTGCAGCGCACTCATCGGAAAACAGGATCTTGGGGAAAAGTCCAAGGCCGCTTCCCTCCTGGCTCCTTCCCTTACTGGTGCTCCTGGTAGCAGGAGGCATCGTCTCGTTTTTTGTTCTGCTCTTTGGAACTGAACCAGCCCGCGCCTGGCAAGTATTCCTGGTGAATTTTATTTTCTGGTCGGGTCTGGCGATGGGCGGCGTTGTTTTAGCGGCGATCTTTCAAGTAACCAACGCCCGCTGGCCAACCCCAGTCAAACGGCTGGCAGAAGCTTGCGCCGCTTACTTGCCGGTCTCGTTTCTGTTTTTCCTGGTGACATGGTTTGGGCGTCACACGTTGTTTCCATGGGGAGATCAACCGATACCCGCCATCGCCTCTTGGTTGGATTTCTCATTCTTTTTCGGTCGGGAAGCAATAATCTTGCTCTTGCTTTACGGAGTGGCGCTGCTCTTTTTTTATAGGTCGGTCCTCACGGAGGCCAATGCCCAGTCTGATCCCCATCCGCCCCTCTCGCCAAAACCCGATCAGGATCGTGCCTCGCTCCAGAAACTCGCCGTGGTTCTCCTGATTCTCTATGCCTTCCTCTTTACAGTCTTTGCTTGGGACTTCATCATGTCACTCCATCCAGAGTGGTCTTCCACTCTGTTTGGAGGCTTCTTTTTCGTCGGGAATCTCTACCTGGGATTGGCCACAATTACAGTATTAACCATCTATGCCCGTTGGCGCTACAACCTGGGAGATGCGATGAATCCTGTAATCTTCCATAATCTGGGCAAACTGCTCTTTAGTTTTTCGCTCTTGTGGACCTATCTCTTTTGGTCTCAGTATCTTGTGATCTGGTATGGCAATCTGCCTCGAGAAATTGGATTCGTTCTGGTGCGCACCGAGCGAGAACCCTGGAGTAATTTAGCCATAGCGATCCTGATCATGAACTTTCTTATTCCCTTTGTGATTCTCTTGTCTCGTACCGCCAAAGAAAATCGAAAGATTTTGTTGGCTTCCTCGGTAGTGATAATCGTGGGAATGTGGCTGGAGCGGTTCCTGCTAGTTGTACCTTCCTTATCTTCCGGGTTACAAATCCCATTAGGTTGGGCGGAACTGCTAATCACGGCGAGTTTCTTTGCATCTTTTGCGCTAACTTATTTAGCCACCCTTCACAGAATTGCTATTTTGAATAAATTCTAAGGCTTATCTTTGGAGATAGATGGTTGGCGGCAAATGTCCGCCAAGATCACACACCTCCGCCTCTTCGAAGCATAGGAAGAATTTCGGGGGGAGTCTTTCTTAGAAGATTCTCCCCCAGTGAGGAAAAGACAAGAGAAGACTTATCGCCCGTTAAAACCTATGGGCATGTTGGTGAGATCATCTTGACTGCCGTCACCTTCATCGTGTGAGCCTGTGGATCTTTTCCAGTGACAACCGAGCCGGTGATCTCGATCTTGTGGCCAGCATGAGGATCCAGCTTAGCTGTCGTCTCTGCGATCACGACCTCCTTTGGCCCTTTCTCGAGATCTGTGAGCTTGAACGTGCCGGCATCCATGCCCTTCTGCAGGCAGCCGGTCATGCTATGCTCTTTCGGTGCATCTTGAGCTTGCGCTTGAACTCCAAAACCAAGCACGCAAGCAACTACGAACGCCGCCACCACAATTGAAACTTTCATTACGACCCCTCCTTTTAATTCTAATTCCGATTCCAACTTTTCTCTTTCCCGCAAAAAAATCGTACGTCATCTGCCAAATCGAATCAAGCCCAAAATGCCAGAGCCTCTTGAACTTCGCTTTGGCCGCTCCTGTTCTCGACGTGTCAGTGCTCACCCGAGAGCAGCCAAAACATTCTTGCAGTCCTTGAATCTCGTGTCACCCGTTCTAGCTATGCTGATTGCCGCGCACATGAACGCCGGTTGACCGGCGGACGGGTATTCTATTCTTTGATAACTGGCGGAGAGGGTGGGATTCGAACCCACGACACAGC
>JACQGE010000111.1 GCA_016199675.1 Acidobacteriota bacterium
AATTCCGCCATTTCCAGATCATCTTGGTACGCCGCCCACATCACCGCTGTCGCGCCATCCGCCTGAGTTGCATTCACGTCTACGTGCTGCTCCAGCAGGGAACGCACGGCCGCTTTATCTCCATTCTTGACTGCTTCCACCAACTGAAGATCGGCGCTAGGGGCAGCAGCCAGGCAGATAATCGATAGCAGGAACACCATCCCCCCGCCAACCAGAGCCTTAATATTGATTCCCATCTCACACCTTCCCATACAATAGATATCGCTTACCATATACACCCTCCTCTGGATGCTGTCAAGGCTGTCCCGATGCCCTAGGTCATGATTCCACTTTGCTTTATGTTTGGAGTCAATTTACAGCCCTAGCAAATTGAATGTAAGTTTCTGATACCCTTCCGCGCGAGCCCAGAGGTCCAGCGGTGAGGTAGCTATCTCGTCCACGATGGGAACAGCGAGACCATTTTTCGTCAAGTCGATCGTCTTGATGTAAGCCTTGCAAGTTTCGCAGGCTTCGATGCGCACATGTTCAAATTGATCTCCAGTATAAACTGTCAACCGGTCGGAACTGTCCTCCTCACAGGAAGGGCAGAGAATCCGCCGACAGGACCATTCCGTCAAGCACAGCGAGCAAACCAGCGAGCGCCTAGCTCCGTAACCTTCCGGGCGTAAGACACCCATCTGCGGCTTGTGGTTGCAGAAAGGGCAAATATATCCTTCGTAGCCGGGCCACGAGGGATCGGTTTGCGCAGCAAGGAGTTCAGCGCATGGTTGTAGAAGCGCACGGGCAAGAAATGGCTCCGCGCTGTCAGACTCCCCACCTGCAAAATCCTGATGATTCCAGCAAGATTCAATCAGGTTTTTCCATTGGGCCGAGTCTTTCTGAGCCAATGCATCTGCGGTTTGTGCGACTTTCACAGGTCCCACTCGCCGAACCAATTCCAGCAACCGAGGGAACCAGGAAAGAACGAACGTTGGTTCAAAATTCGTGCTGGCGATGGCTTTATACGCGTTCTGCTTCTGTGTGCTGTTGTGCGTGACCAGAGACTCGTATAACTCCTTTTGGAAGGCAGCAATCTCCTGATAGAAGTTCAAGATTTCGGAAGCAAATGGATAGGTTCCGGTGAGCTGCTTAGCTCGTTCGATCCGTTGGCTCCAGAAGAAGAGAGTCATTTTTGGCGGTTGCATCTCCAGTGATTTCATTCCACCAGAGGCGATGATGCGCCCTGGCCCAAGTCTCAGAAACTGTGCCCTGCGTGATCGCTCCCCATCCACCGCGCACCACTAGCGTCCCCATGTAGATGTGAACGATAAAACCGCCGACGGTTAATAGAGCGACAACCACATGGACAAGCACAGCGAAGGAGCGGACAGCTCTCCAGTTCCAGGGAACGTATTCCGTGAACCAGAGGATTAATCCCGAAACAAGCAAGAGGATTCCACCAAAATACATGAGCCAGAAAAATTGCTTCTGACCCGTGTTGAACCGGCCTGCGGGTGGAACGTTTGAGTCCTCATTACGTATGTAATGCCAGAGCGCTTTAGACCAAGCACGGTCCGCCTCGGTGAGGCGCATGTCGCGGCGCCAGATGTGATGCATCCACACCACTGCAATCACAAATAGTAAGCCCACCCAGGGGTGCCATACCCGCGCCGCAAGCCCGCCTCCGAGTAGACTCGCCAGCCAGTAAAAATGGGAGGAAAAAAAGGCGAGGCCGGAAAGTAATAGATACACATAACCCCCTCCAGCGATCCAGTGAACAACCCGTTCGGAAAATGTGTACCTTTCAATTTGACCGGGGAGCTTCACTCTGCCGCTCTTCATCTTATATCTCGTCTCCCGATTCTGCTGCCTGAGCTTCTTCCTTGACCGCCTTGGGACCAAAGCGCAAGTAATGCAGAGCGGCAATAATAAGCCCCCCCACGATGCTCAAATTGCCAAGCCATTGCAGCACATCCTTCCACAGTCGTACTGCCAGAGGAATAGTTGGGTTCCTAGGAAGACCATAGGCGTCAGGGCGGTCCCCGTAGGCCAGAACGGTGATCACATTCGTGCCACCTACCCCTGGAGGATCATACACAGTTGCTTGAGAATACCCCTGATTTTTCAACTGTTCCACCCGATGGTGGGCCAGTTGCACCATCTGCGATTTGGTGCCAAATTGCAAGCAGCCAGTCGGGCAGGCTTTGATGCAGGCAGGCTCGAGACCGACTGCCACTCGGTCCACGCACAGCGTACATTTGTAAACTTTTTTCGTCTTGTTGTGGAATTTGGGAATATTGAAGGGGCAGCCAGTGATGCAGTAACCGCATCCGATACAATGGTCCTGCTGAAAATCCACGATCCCGTTCATGTACTGCACGATAGCGCTGGGAGCAGGGCAGGCCTTTAAGCATCCGGGGTCCTCACAGTGCATACACTGATCTTTACGCATGAGCCAATGTAAGCCGCCATTTTCATACTCGGCAAAGCGAATCAGGTTCCAGAAGTTGGCCGTCATGTCCGGCAGCGTTTGATAGGTCCCGATCTGCACCGTAGTTTCTGCTGGGAGGTCATTCCACTCCTGACAGGCCACCTCACAGGCTTTACAGCCGATGCACGTAGTGGTGTCAATGTACTTGGTAACAGTGGGCATCTGGCGGATACCCGGCGCCGGTGACTTGCTGGCTGAAATCCGCCTTAATTCTAAAGTCCCCCCTGCCATATCGCCTCTTTATGCTTTCTCCAGCTTGACCAGAAAACCTTTGTATTCAGGAGCAAACGAGTTCGGGTCCACAATTGTGGGCGTCACTAAATTGGCCAAAGAACCCTTTTGCTGGCCCCGACCTAAAAATCCCCAATGAATTGGGAAGCCAATCTGATACACCTTCTTTCCGGCCACATTCATGGGCTGGAGCCTTTTGGTGACTAGGGCTTTGCCCTCAATGGAGCCGCGCGCGGAACTCACCCGCACGCGATCCCCTTTCTCAATCCCTTTTTCTTTCGCCAAATCTTCCGGAATCTCCACGAAAAATTCCGGTTGGAGTTGCATATTGTAAGCATTGTTTTTGGTCCAGTAGTGGAAATGCTCGGTCAGGCGGTAGGTGGTGCAGACAATGGGAAACTCTTCCGCACGACCCAGAACGTCCCATTCGGTTTTAAAGTGTGCAATCGCTGGGTTGGAACTATGCCTGGAGTGCAAGGGATTGAGCACGGGCGATTCTGCTGGCTCATAATGCTCGGAAAAAGGCCCGTCAACAAACTGGCCTGGGACAAAAAGTCGCGCTCCCCCCTCTGGGATCATTAGAAACGCGCCCAAGCCAGCCTCTGGAGCACTATCGGATCCGTAGTCCGGGACATCTCCTACCCATTTCCCCCCATCCCATCGGATCACAGGGCGGCTTGGATCCCAGGGTCTCCCTTGATCGTCCGCCGAGCAGCGGTTATAGAGGATGCGTCGGTTAGCAGGCCAATTGAAAGCCCATTCAGAATAGCGACCCAGTCCACTGGGATCGGCGGTGGAACGCCGTTGGGTCAGATTGCCGGCCTCGGTGTACATTCCGATGTATAACCAATTGCCGGAAAGAGTAGAACCATCGGCTTGCGCGTCCAGAAAATTGCTTAACAGCTGTCCTGCTCTGAGCGCCATTCTCTGCGGATCTCTCTCGTCGCGGACATCTTTCAGCGCCCATCCGTTGATTTCTTTCAAGACCTCCTCCAGCGAGGGATCGAAAGGATTCGTATACCACCAGTTCAGGTGAAGGATAGGATCGGGGAACCGCCCCCCATCTTTCTCATAGAGTTCTCGAATCTTTAAAAACAATCGCGAAATAATCTCCTGGTCGGATCTGGCCTCGCCGGGTGGGTCCACAGCCTTCCACTTCCACTGGATCCAGCGAGCGGAGTTGACAAACGTGCCGTCCTTTTCCGCGAAATTGGCGGCGGGCAGGAGGAAAACCTCGGTTTGCACTTCTTCCGGTCTTTTCTGGATCAGCTCGAGAATTTCCCGTTTCCAGAAGGTAGATGTTTCCTGTTCGAAACATTCAGTCACCACCAGCCACTTCAAAGTTGCTAAGGCGTTGATTACTTTCTTGGAATGGGGTCCATTGGCTACCGGATTCATGCCGAAGCTAAGCAAGCCTTCCATCCGGCCCTGGTACATGTGGTCAAAAATATAAGCCCAACTCCAGTTTTCATAGTCGCCAGCAGGAGTTTGTGGCAACTTCGGATGAAAGTGGTAGCCGAAATCGTTTTCCCGGCTGGCCGCTTCCCCATAGTAGGCCTTCATCTGACTGATGAAGAAACGGTCGGTATTCCCCCAAAAGTTCATGGAGTTGGGACGCAGCGGGCGGGGAGTTACTGCCTCCAGAAATTGGCCCGACGACTGATGATTGGCTTTGGGAATAGGGATGTAGCCGGGCAGGTTGTGGTAGGCCATGCCGCAATCAGTGCCGCCTTGGATATTGGCGTGGCCGCGTAGCGCATTGACTCCGCCGCCAGCGCATCCGATGTTGCCGAGCAACAACTGCAGCATTGCGGCAGCGTGGATCAGTTGCACCGAATGACTGTGATGCGTCCAACCCAAGGCGTATAGGATTGTCCCTGCGCGGTCCGGGGTGTAGGTGGAAGTGATGATCTCGGCGGCTTTGAGGAAGTCCTCTACTCGACAACCACACGTCTCCGATACCATTTCCGGTGTATAGCGCGAGTAGAATCCTTTCATGAGTTGGAATACGCAGCGTGGGTGGCCAAGGCTAGGATCCACGGTCGCGAAGCCCTGTGCGTCAAACTCATAGTTCCAGCTTGCTTTGTCGTAACTTCCCTTCTCCTGGTCCCAACCGGAGAAAATCCCTTCCTCTTCGTTAAAGGCATAGTCCTGCCGTACCAGGAAAGAAGCGTTGGTGTATGCGCGCACGTATGCTTCGTGGACTCGATTATGGGTGAAGGCGTAGTGGATTAGACCTGCCAGAAACGCAATGTCCGTCCCGGCCCGAATTTGCACAAAATAGTCGGCGACCGCAGCGGTGCGAGTAAAACGCGGGTCAACCGCAATCAGCCGGGCATTGCGGTTCCGCTTCGCCTCCATAACAAATCGGAAGCCCACTGGGTGGTTTTCCGCCGGATTGCCTCCCATCGCCAAGATGACATCGGCATTGCGAATGTCAGTCCACCCATTCGTCATAGCTCCTCGCCCGAAAGTGGCGGCCAAACTGGCCACCGTAGGGCCGTGTCAAATTCGGGCCTGTTGCTCCAGGGGGATCACTCCCAGCCCGGCGCGGAACGCTTTTACCAGTAGGTAATTGTTCTCCGTGCAATCGGTGCACCCGCCGATGACACCGACTGCCGTCAAGGCATTCAAGATTCGGCCCCTGGTATCCTTCTCGATCAAGCGGGCATCGCGGGTTTGCTTTATCAGAAGGGCGATGCGGTCAAAAGCCCATTCCCAAGACTTCGCTTCCCAATGATCGCTACCGGGGGCTCGGTATAGCACTTGGGTCAGACGACGATCGTTGACGATGTTTTCTTTGAGGGTGACGCCTTTCGGACATAGACTGCCCTGGTTGATCGGATGGTCTGGATCCCCTTCCACGTGGACTACCGTGGGCCGCACATTCTTCGACCTATCACCTAGCGTGTGGAGAATCACACCGCAACTCACTGAGCAATAAGGACAGATGGAGCGAGTCTCGGTCGTCCGCGCGATCTTCAGTGTTCTCACTTGAGCGAAGGCCGGCTTTAGGTCAAAGCCAAAGGTAGAAGCTGTGAGACCTCCTATAGTGCCGATCTTTAAGAAAGACCTACGAGTCATAGGAATATCCATGAGACAGCCTCCGTTCGAGTGGGCGGAACACTTATAGCCGCTTTGCTAGCTCCGCCAGCAGGTAAAGCGACCTCTACCCATTGTCGATGCTGTTAACTTGTATGAAATCCGATGCTGCCTTGCTTTCGCGATAAATGACTATTGGAACGACAGTATTTCTTTGGATTTTCCAGGACTTGAAATAGATGGTTCTACATCCTGCAAAATACGCTCCTCGCCCGCGTACACCAGGAAGCGCTTTCCACGAAGGAAACCAACTAACGTTAGTCCTAGCTGCCGCGCCGATTGCACAGCTAAGCTTGATGGCGCAGAGACACAAGCCAGCAAAGGAAATCCTGCCACCAATGCCTTCTGAACGATTTCAAAACCCCCTCGGCCACTAACCATTAGAAGATGGTGGGCAAGCGGCAGCCGCCCTTGCAGCAGCGCCCAGCCGACGACTTTATCCACCGCGTTATGTCGCCCGACATCTTCGCGCAACGCAATTAGTTCTCCCGAGGTATCGAATATGCCCGCTGCATGAAGGCCTCCCGTTCGTCCAAAAATGGTTTGCGCCGCGCGGAGTTTATCAGGGAGCCCGTAGAGCACTTCAGCGTCTACTCGCAAGCTCTGGTTCGGGCATCCGATTCCTCGCACCCGTACCGCCTCAATAGAAGCTTTTCCGCAAATCCCACAACTAGAGGTGGCAAAGAAATTCCTCTGCATCCGGGCACGATCAATCTCTACACCCGCCAGCTCGATCTGGACAACATTGCCAAGCTCTTGCCCCTTCTCGTCAATTCCCTGTCGAAGATCGGCGATCTGATCCCGCCGCTGAATCAGACCTTCCGTAACAAGAAATCCCGTGGCCAGTTCAAGATCATGGCCTGGCGTGCGCATGGTGACACACAACGGATGATTTCCAACGCGGATTTCTAGGGGTTCTTCTCTCGCAAGATAGTCAAGAAACCGACGAACTCGAGCGTCCTGCCATTCGCAGACTGACGTCAGATCAATGCTGGAACGTTGGCGACGCATGCCGACTTCCCTGATCTACCGCTTCAAAGCGGAATTTTCGCGTTCAACCTTCTCGACTCAGATTCTATGCTCAGTGATTTACCGGGTCAATCTCAAATTTCCAGGCTTTTTTGGGGTAGCGAGAGAGCTCATTTTGGGCGATTCATATGTTCTCGGACGATTATTTGAGGAACAGGTATCAAGCGAGAATACCTGTGGCAGATCACCCCAACTATTCTTTCGCCTATTGCAAACGCTTTAAAGCTTCCTGACCAACTTTTCCGAGACGCTGGCGACAAACACCATCCATAGTTTTCGCGGCATTCATCGCCTTCCGAACCTCCTCCGCCGCAATGTCTTTCCTGCCGATCAAGTCGGCCTGATAGGCCGTTGAGAGTAAATAAAGGGCATTCTCTGGATATTGTTCGGAAAGCTTTTGAAGCATCTGGAAAGCCTCTGTGTGTCGCTTTTCGTACAAACCATAAATACGGGCTAGTTCATATTGGGCCTCGGCAGCTACGAAAGAAGCGTGCTCGGAAGCTGTCCGCAATTGCTCCAAGCCTTTTTCTCTGTCACCGCCCGGAATCCCCAGAAAGAAACGAATCACTTTCAGGAGGGGGGACAAGATGTCAGCATAATAATTGTAAGCGCCGAGACCAAGGCCAGCCTCCAAAGCCAAACTAGGATTCCGGGCAACGGCTTCCAGGAAGTCGGTGCGCATCTGCTTCCCTTCGGAAGCTGCATTTATTTTCTCACCGCGAAAGGTAAATAATCGCGCTTGGATGCCACGGGCCAAGCCCGCATAAAGGGCGCCAAGTGCAACGGTCTCCGGTTTTTGACGCATTTTCCGGCTAGACGCCAGACTCTCCTCAATGGCCTCAAAAAATCTATCGTCATAGGAACTAGCCTTCCGCTCGGCCACATTCCAAATCTCTTGGGATGTAATGTGCCCAGTCTCGCAATAGATCAACTCGTAATACGCCTCGGCAATGATTATGGACGGGAGGGGATGCCCGGGGAAGTCGGCCCGCAGCTCTCGAGCAGATGTAATTGCCATTTCGTAATGGCCCTGGTAAACTTGCTCCATAGATTTCCGCAGGGCGAGATCAATTTCCAATCCAGCAGTGCTGGCCAAGCTTGGCCCAGTGAAACAAAAGATCAATCCAATTGTCCGCCAAAGCATCATTTGTGGCCAACAAAATTAGAAGTTATCTAATTACTTCCAGCTCTTCAATATTCTTCCGAAAAAAGTCTTTCGGGATTTTTCCGTTCTCCTTTAGATTACGGCAGGATGGCGCAATTGCAATCCCTTTGTTTTATTTTGAGGTGAAGATATTGCCTGCGAGCGAGAAGTTCTTTTCCGCGGCGTTAGTGCCAGCTCGACAATCATTGCATGTTAGATTTGTAGTGTTGCCAACTATGGGGCGAGCGCAATCAAGAGGTCTTTCCCTGTGGAAATTGAAGAATCTTCATCCGCTAAATTAACAATCCCGGAGGTAGTGGATGCCTATTCGCGGCTGGCTCCTTTATACGGCATCTGGGAAACGCTGACGGAAGGGCGCACCGGAAAGCTGGCATCAGAACTCGCCTCTGTACGCAGTGGAGAGGCAGTGCTGGAAGTGGGGGTCGGCCCCGGCATTATGCTGGAGTCCCTGGCGCGGGCAAATTCCGAAGGTATCATTGCCGGAATTGACCTGACACCCGCTATGTTGCAGCGGACCCGCCGGCGCTTCCGTCACCGGTCTCTCGCCTCTCCGGCTTTGTTTCAGGCAGACGTGCGGTTCCTCCCTTTTGCAGATGGCAGTTTCGACATGGTCTTCTCCAGCTACCTATTAGACCTGCTTTCGATTCCAAACATTGAAAAAGCTCTTCAGGAAATGCGCCGGGTGATACGACCCTCAGGACGGTTGATGCTGGTGTATTTAAGCCAGGACAAGCCATGGTTTAATCGGATTTGGGGATTCTTCTATTGGATGGTCCCCATGCTCCTCGGCGGTTGCCGTCCGATCCACGTGGCGGCGCACCTGCCCTCGGCCGGTTTTGCTGTAGTCGCCACACGCCGGATCACTCAGTGGGGCATTCCAGCAGAGTTGATCCTCGCGAACCGGGAAAGCTAAGAGACCTCGGAGTCCCTCAGCTCCCTTGAAACTTACCGTTTTTTGTTCAGTTTGCCCCGGATTTCTTGATATTCCGGGAATCGATGTGCCTCTAGCTTCGAGAATATCTTCTGATCGTTTAAGAACACTTCAAATCGTCCATCTCCGAAAGGCTGGAGTTGGAGATAAGCAATTTTTTGTTTGAATTCTTCTAGGATTTTTTGCGTCAAACTGACGGCATAAGGTTCGTACTTTCAAGCAGCGCAATATTCAATTTTGATTTTCATCGGGCCATCAACGAGGTTCCTGCGCTGGAGGCAGACTCTCGCCCCTCACTCCGCCCACGTATTCCCGAACGTTAACGACTTCCTCTCCTTCAAAGGTCACGAAAATCACCTTCATCGGAGGCATGCCATAAATCCAGTCTTCTTGTTCGATGCCGTCCTTCTCTTCGCGGACTTTGCGGTTCGGCTGCCCCAAGGCCGCTAGTACCATATCCCGATCCATCCCCACGACAGCCCGCTTGGCCTCAATCGCCTCTTGGAATTCCGGAGGCACTGGACGACCAATTGCCTGCAGAGGCGTCACAGGATTGAAGTCCAGGATAGGTAGCAGATACTGTTGGACCTGCTCCGCGGTGAGGGTGTTCACTTTGCCTGGCAACACCAAAGTAATCGTTGAGCCTGTCGGAGTCGTGTTGGTTTTGTTTGGATTCGTGCCTATCGGATAAGTGCTACCCACCATGCCAACCTCGATGTGCTCGTACCATTTGGTCTTCCGCTTTCCGCCGCCGTTGATTTCAAAAAGGATTTTTTTTCCCTTGAACTCAATGTTTGTAATCTGAACCAGGACGTTGGGAGAGATCGCTGTCCCCTGCTGGGTGATTTCTTGTTTTAAGCTTTTTTCGTCAACTTCCCCGCTCGACTTCATGATCAAACCTTTTTCACCACGAGGAAGAGGGATCTTCAAGGTTGCGTACTCGGCAGTAAGCTTGCGCAGGATGGCCATGCGGGACTCCGGATTCAGGTCGGCTCGTAAAACAGCGGTCGTGGCCAGAAATCCCAACGCGGCTATCACGCAAAATCGGAACCTCATTTCTCTAACCTCTCGCCATCTGCCAAAGACCGTATGCATGAATCTGACTTATTTTAATCCTTCCCGAGCCAATAAAACAAGGAACCTGAAAGGATTCTGTTGCTTCCCCGTATCCCAGGAAAATCCTGTCAGAAAAGGTGAAAATGAATTTACCGCTAATGGACGCATTTTTCATTCGCTTTACCCTTGACAGGGTCTGCGGGGCCAGATAGTATATCTGGCGGAGTTGTTGGGTGTTAGTGGACCGCGGAAGGAAAGTTCTCAACGCCACCGGAGTAGCTTCGGCCCTTCCGGTGGTTTTGTTTTTTTGTTGGACTTCTCGGCAGGAAGAGGCTATTCGTCCCGTCGGGCTACCCCGCAACCTTCGATAATCGGTGAAAAGGAGGAGAAAGAAACCTTGTCACACGTTACTGGAAAAGTGAAGTGGTTTAACAATACAAAAGGTTATGGATTCATCGGCCAAGATGGCGGGGCAGATGTTTTTGTCCACTATTCCGCTATTCAAGGAGAGGGGTACCGGACACTCCAGGAAGGTGATCTCGTTGAATTCGAGATCACACAAGGGCAGAAGGGTCCTCAGGCGGAAAAGGTGAACAAATTATAGTTTCGACCAGCTAAGTAGTGCCTGAACCCTCAGCAAAGTAGATATTTTCACCCAGCACCGCGAAAGAGGTGCTGGTTTTTTATTTCATCTCTTATCACAACTGCGGAATCTATAATTCGGCTCTTCCGACCAGCACCAGCGCCAGCGGAAAATCCTGAGCCTTGTCGGAGCCCGGAATTTGAGCGAGGGTCTTTGTCCGCAAGGCGACATGTCCCAGTTCGTTGGTCTGGACTTCCGGAAAATTTGTCTGTGTAGTGGCAGGCAATAGCATCAACGGTGCTGGATGGTTAGTTCCGGATGCTTGCCGACTCAGCGCCATGACGTGATTGAAATCCAAAGAAGCCTTTAGATCTCGATCTGCCTTAGCACGGATGAGCAACAAGAAGTACAACTCCGGCGCCGCCCCCATGTGGTAGCCATCCTCAGGGATATGTTCGAAGCGAAGGGTATAAACCCCCGGCTGAATTGGCTGCCCTCGGAAATCGGAGCCTCCTTTCGGGAAGTTTAGGACTCCGACTAACGTTCCTTCTTCAAGGGCATCATACCCCGCCGCGCTGGTTTTCAGAGGAAGAGTGCTGCGCAGCCAGAGTTCAGCAACAATTTCACTATTTTCTCGGACCAACCGCAGCCCCTGGCGTTGAAGAGCACTCGCGATTTCTTCGGCTACGTCGTCCGGGGGTGTTGCCACGGTTTCTATCCGGTAGGCGGAAGTTTGCTGGGCCCATACTGGGCACTCATATAACCAACCGAAAAGCACGCCGGCCACAACCAGGATTACCCAATGGACTGCCTGCGGTAGTTTCATGTTGCCTCCTCGTATCCTAGCAGGGCAGAAAAGAAATGGGAGCCGTAAGGCTCCCATCAAAACGTGCCTATCGTTCCTTACCAAAGCTCCTCCACCATCTGAGCGGAGGAAGGGAAGATGCACGATCTCAGTACTCGAAATTACCCACGAAGGCGCTGCTTTTGTCCGCGAGCTTCCAGGTTACTCCCAAACCCTTGCCGCCAAACTGATCTACCAGGGTGAAGACAGGCATGGAATGGGCCAGTCTCGTCAGGGGTAAATAGCAAAGCTCTTCGTTGCCGCACAGATGGTCACCCTCTTTCATGTTGCGTGTCTCGATGCGCACGATGTCGCCCGCCGTGAGCGTCACGGAACCATGTTCGCGTTGCTGGAAAAGGATCGGAGCTGTTTCGACCGCTACAATATTTTCCAGCAACTGCCCAGCTTTGGCCTGGGCTAAGCTTTGCAAGGCCCGCCGCTGCTCGGCCGTCGCCCGCTCATCCACGATCAGAACTGCTTTGGCCGGATAAGGATTGGAGTAAGGATCGCCGATTGTGGCTCTCGCCTTGACTACAGCTACGACTCCCAAACCCGCCAGAGGTACTCCTCTCCAATCTCCCCGGTTGACTTGCCAGGCAAGAATGGCCTGGTCGCCCGCCAGATTCACTTCCGAATTCATCAGGCAAAGACCGGAATAGACCTCCGCGCTTCGCGTCTCGACATAGTTCCCAGAAATGCTCCCATTCCCACGCTCCGCCGCCGTACCAAAAGCGGCAAAGATCAGCGCCCAGGCTAAGGCGAGACTCATTGTTATATGCTTCATCTTTCTTCCCCCTTCACGACGTCTCTAAAATAATTTTGCCGCCGCCAGAGAAGCCAATCAAGCAAAATCTCACTACTCTTCGTGACAAGACCGGCCCGGCTTGCAGATCTCCGGTTCCGCGAGTTTCCCATCTGGCCCGATGCAGGTTTGCGTATGCACGCACCAAAAGCTGCGGTCATTGCATGGAGGCACTGTAGGGTCCCACTCGACGCCGACCAGCTTGCCCTTCCACATCAGGCAACGGCAAACGTCCGGCTCTGTCTTCGGTAGCAGTTCATACATGGCTACGCACCTCCTTGGACAGCTCGCAGCAAGGCCCGCTTAACCGCTACGCGCGCCAGTTGCACCTTATAGCCGTTCTGGCTCAAGGGTCGAGCTTGGCCTACGGCTGCTTTGCCTGCCTCCATTGCTATTTCTTCTGTGATGGTTTTGCGCGTCAAGATTTTTTCTGCCTCCGGAACACGCCAGGGGATAGGCGCCACGTGCCCCAACACCACCCGCGCTTCCTGTACCTGAGCACCTCCCAATTTCAATGCCACCGACGCCGCCGCCAACGGCCAATCGAGCGCCTCCTTTTGCCGGACCTCGTAGGTCGCAGTTTGCCAGGAACCAGCAGGAATGAGGACTTCTGTCAGAATTTCGTTGGGCTGGAGCACATTCTCGTGTTCGCTATCCGTCTTCGGAATCGTGAAAAATTTCTCCAACGGCAATTCCCGCCCGCCTTTCGGGCCAAAAAGCCGCACCCGCGCTCCCAGGGCAATCAGCACCGGAGCCAAACTCGACGGATTCACGAAATAAGCAGGGCCTTCATTGCCCAGAATCGCGTGATAGCGATTTTCACCATCGACGACGAGTGACCGTCCCTGTTCGTCTTTGGCCAGCAGGCCGAATCCGTTTCGATAATACCAGCACCGGGGCCGCTGGTTGAGATCGCCTCCAACGCTGCCCCGGTTACGGATTTGGGCGCTGGTTACCCCCTCCACCGCCTGCACAATACCGGGATATCGGCTGAGGACCTGCGGATGTTCCCGCAACTGCTCGAAGGTTACCAACGCTCCCAAGCGCAGACCCGACTGCGGGTTATATTCAATGCCACCCAAATCCCGAAGCCCTTTAATGTCCACTACCCGGCTTGGGGCCATTAAATTATCTTTCATACAACTCAACAGGTCGGTGCCGCCTGCCAGGATGGCCGCTTCTTCCCAGCGGTCGCCTAAGAGGGCGACGGCCTGTTCTTTGGTCGAGGGAGCGGCATACTCAAAGGCTTTCATTAGACCATCCCTCCTTTCTCCAATGCAGCCAGGACCCGAGGGGGCGTCAGCGGGAGATAGGGGACACGCACACCAATGGCGCTTGCTACGGCATTGGCAATGACGGCCCCAGGCGAAATCACGGGCGGCTCTCCTAGTCCAATCACGCCTCGCCGCTGCTGTTCTGGATCGGTCCACATATGCACCACTAGCTCTCCGATATCCGCCAATCCCGCCAGTTTGTAAAATTCCATGTTGGCGTTGAGCATCCGACCGGTGAGCTGATCCATGACCCGCTCCTCCATCAAGGAATAGCAAATGCCCATAATCAGCGCACCGTAGACTTGGCTTTCCGCCGTTTTCATGTCGATGATTAAGCCGCAGTCCTGGACAGCGACTATCTTGTTCACTTTAACCACGCCAGTCTCAACATCCACTGAGACATCGGCCATTTGGACACCCCCCACGCCGCTGGAAGTAAGCTCACCGGGGTTGGGTTGGGGTCCGGGCTGTTTGCCCATTTCTTTAATGGAAGCAACTCCTAATTTGGCCGTCGCCTGCTTCCAGGAAAGACTTTTTGTAGGATCGCCTTTGACGCGGATCTGCCCGCCGACCGCTTCCAATTGCTCCGGCGACACTCCTAAAGACGGGGCTACTGTGAGGAAGAGTTGTTCGAGCGCGTTCAGGGCAGCCCGCCGTGTGGAGGAGCTAACGCCCCCAACCGTTGTGCTTCCCCCGGAATTTCCAGATGGAGGCAAGCGATTATCGCCGATATTGAGCCGGATGGCCTCCACCGGCAGGCCAAGAGTTTCCGCCGTCACAATTGTAAGGACTGTCCGCGTCCCCGTGCCGATATCCTGAGTACACAGGCTAACTTCCACAGAGCCATCCGGATGAATGCTCACCTGGCATTCACTGCTATGGCCGCCTCCGCCCCAGGTGTGGAGCGATAACCCCATGCCTCGCTTCATCGGCCCCGGCGATCGATCGCCGCGTGGGTGCCAATTCTTCTTCCACTCCATCAACTCTGCGGCTTTGGCCAGCTCCTGACGATACAGTTCCGCTCGAGGGCCGAGCAGCGAAACGTTTTTTACCACCAAGTCCAGGGGATCCATGTTTAGCTTGGCGGCCAGGTCATCAATCGGACACATCGTGAGGTAGCAGGCCTGCGGGTGGTTCGGAGCTCGCCAGGCTCGGGCGGGACCGCAATTGGTGGCGATCGCGCTATGAATCTTTCGTTGGTTGGGTATCTGCCAAATGTAGGGTATAGGCGGGCTGCCTCCCCCACCGGGGCCGCCCGTACCCCAGGACTCAGATTGCCAGGCTGTGATCGTCCCATCGCGGGTGGCTGCTAGCTTGATGCGGGCAAAATCCGAAGGCCGATTGCCCGCCACTTCCTGATCCTCTTTGCGCTCCAGCATCAATCGAACGGGTTTGCCCGCCTTCTTTGCCAGTTGTGCGCAGGCGGTGCCCCAGCGGTCGGCGGCAACTTTGCTCCCAAACCCGCCCCCAACATACTGCATCAGGGTTCGTACATTGGAGGCAGGAACCCCCAGCGCCTGAGCATACTGCCCCGCGACCCGTTCCACCCCTTGTATGGAGGGATAAATCGTAACTCTGTCTCCCTCCCATTCCGCCACCTGGCCATGAACCTCTAAACAACAATGCGTGACTACCGGCAGTCCGTATTCCCCTTCCACGACTACCGTGTCCGCTGCCTGAAAGGCTTGGTCAGGATCACCGGTGACCTGTTCTGTGAAAGGCTTAACCCGATCTCCCGCCTTTGCCAGGTCTTCTTCTCGAACCAAATGAGGAAGCTTCTCGTATTCGACTTTGATGCGGCGAATGGCATCTTCCGTAATTTGCTCCGTCACGGCTGCCACAGCGACCACGTCGTCTCCGGCCCACTGAATTTCCGTCCCCGGCTCTTGAACAATATGGACTGCGGCAACACCAGAAAGTTTTTCGGCCTCGCTGGTGTCAATGCTGAGGATGCGGGCATGAGCATGCGGGCAGCGCAGCATTTTGCCGTACAACATTCCTGGGCGCTTTAAATCGTAGGTGTACTTGGCCCTGCCCGTCACCTTTTCCGGGCCATCCACGCGGTTGATCCGCTTGCCGATTAATGAGGTCGTGCCGATTTCCGGCCATCGGTATTCAGGCATTGGATCCTCCTCCTTGGCCGATCCCCCTCTGGCTATCGCGCCGCCCAGTGGCTGCTTCTAATACGGCCTTCCAAATTCCTGCGTAGGTCCCGCACCGGCAGAGATTTCCCCCCAGCCCCAAGCGCGCTTGCTCGCGGGTCGGATTTGGGTATTTGTCCAGGAAGGCTTTGGCAGCTACGACAAAGCCCGGCGTGCAGAAACCGCACTGTTGTGCGTCGTTTTCCACGAACGCCGCTTGAAGAGGATGTAGACTATCCCCCTGCGCCAAACTTTCCACGGTTTGGATGTTTTTGCCTTGCGACTCAATGGCCAGGACCGAGCAGGAATAGACGGGCTGCCCATCCAGAATCACCGTGCAGGCCCCGCAGGTGGCCCGATCACAAACCTTCTTGGCGCCTGTCATATCCAGCCAGTCCCGCAACGCCTCCAATAAAGTTACTCGTGGTTCCAACCTCAGGTTTTTTCTTTGGCCATTGACGGTTAGCTCGATCGGCGCGGGGGTGGGGCCTGCAACTTCTACTTCGGCTGCCTGAGCGACAGCGGAAGCCTCCGGCAATAGCGGCCCGCCCAATATCCCGGAGCTTAATACTCCGCTTCCGAGTCCGACACCTTTCAGAAACTTGCGTCTGGAAATACCCCGTTTCCGTTTGTCGCTGGTAGGTTTGTTTTTCTGGTCTCGCAAGAGCTTGCCCTCCTTTGCTAGCCAGGCTATGGTTCCGTGATGACCTTCGATCTTCCGCCAAGAAATCGAAAAATCCAGCCAGGATTTTTATTTTTCATCACCGTTGTCAGCCAGCATACACCCAATCGCCTTCGTGGAGGGACCGTTTTTTTCATCCGTTCCATCCCGCACAAATCGCCAGTCTGCGAGGGGCCAGCACACCTCTTCCTGCCCGCTTACTTTTCAAGTACTTCCGATTCGTTGGTGGCGTCGGGACTAGCGGGCAGTCTTTAGCGGGTACAGATGGCAGGCAACGAAGTGACCAGGGGTTTCCTCTAGCATGACCGGTTCCTTAGTGCGGCACTCCTCCATCGCATGAGGGCAGCGGGGATGAAAGGAGCAGCCGGAAGGAGGATTCAAGGGGGAGGGGACGTCGCCGGGGAGCGTCTGCCGCCGTTTCTTCTGCTCTCCCGGTTCCCCACTGGGGATAGCGGCCAGCAATGCTTGCGTATAAGGGTGTAGCGGATTTTGGAACAGTTCTTCACTCGGCGCTTGTTCCACGATCTTGCCCAAATACATGACCGCGATCCGGTCGCTGATATGCTGTACGACAGCCAGGTCGTGCGCAATAAACAGGTAGGACAGGCCGAATTCCTGTTTCAGGTCGGAAAGCAGGTTGATGATCTGGGCTTGAATCGAGACATCCAGCGCCGAAACTGGCTCATCGCAGACGATAAATTCAGATTCCACGGCCAGGGCGCGCGCGATGCCGATGCGTTGGCGTTGCCCTCCGCTGAACTCATGAGGATAGCGGTAGAAGTGCTCCCGGTCGAGCCCCACCCGCTGCAACAACGCCTGCGTTTTTTCAATTCGTTCGGCCTTGGAGTACATGCCGTGGGCGACCATCCCTTCCATCACAATGCCGCCGACTGTCATGCGCGGGTTCAAGGAGCCGTAAGGATCTTGAAAGATGATCTGCATCTTCTTGCGAATCTGGCGCAAGTTTTCGCCTTTCATCTGAAATACAGGGGCGCCATTGAAAAAAACGTCTCCGCCAGTTGGCTCCAGCAGGCGGAGGATCGTTCTGCCGGTAGTGGTTTTCCCGCAGCCGCTTTCGCCTACCAAGCCCAGGGTCTCACCGCGCCGAATGGAAAAAGAGATTCCATCCACGGCTTTGACGTGGTCAACAACCTTGGCGAGAATGCCCCGCCGCACCGGAAAATACTTCTTAAGATTATTCACCTGTAATAAGAGATTATTGCCGGAGAAAGTTTCTGGAGTCATCGTCGTGGGCTTGCGGATCGCTCCGCTTTCTATATTTTGGAGAGTTGCAATTCCTTTCTTTGGACGCGGAGGCAGGCAGAATCGTGCTTTGGCGTGACTTCTTCCAGCGTCACGTCGGTGTTCCGGCAATAATCCACTACGTAGGGACAGCGGGGATGGAACCGACATCCCGTAGGAAACTCAATGGGGTTGGGCACCACGCCGGGGATGACCTCCAATCGCTGTTTCTTCTTGCCCAACCGGGGACGCGACTGAAATAAACCCAGGGTGTAGGGATGCTGGGGATGCGCAAACAGATCACGGGTCGAAGCGAGTTCGACGATCTGCCCGGCGTACATCACCGCCACCACATCGGCCAAGTCCGCTACGATTCCCAGATCGTGGGTGATGAGCAAGATGGACATGCCGAAGTGTTCTTGCAGTTCCTGGAGCAATTCCAAAATCTGAGCCTGGATAGTGACGTCGAGCGCCGTAGTCGGCTCATCCGCGATCAGCAATTTCGGGTGGCACACCAGCGCCATGGCGATCATGACCCGCTGTCGCATCCCACCGGAAATCTGATGCGGATACTGATCCAGCAGCGTCTCCGCCGAGGGAATCTTGACCCGCCGCAGCATCTCGATGGTTTGCGCGCGCGCTTCCTCCCGGCTGACGTCCCGGTGGGTTAAAAGCGCCTCCATAATCTGATCGCCCAGAGTGAAGACGGGGTTGAGCGAAGTCATTGGCTCCTGAAAGATCATGGAAATTTGATTGCCCCGGACGCTCCGGATTCCTTCTTCCGAAAGGGCAAGCAGGTTTTTGCCTTCCAAGAGGATCGAGCCGCTGACGATCTTGCCGGGAGGAGAAGGAATGAGCTGCAAAATGGACAAGGCCGTAACGCTTTTGCCGCAGCCGCTTTCGCCCACCAGCCCTAGGGTGCCCCGGGCGGGGATCGTCAAGTTAACGCCATCCACCGCCCGCGCGACTCCGCGATCCGTATAGAAATAAGTCCGCAAGTCCCGCACTTCCAGCAGGGGACTTTGCTCGCTGGCACTGCTCCGGTGAGGAGCAGAGAAGGGTTCCGGTTGGAGAGACGAACTCATAGCTTCAGCCTCGGATCAATGGCATCGCGCACCCCCTCCCCCACCAGATTGTATGCGGTGACCGTTGAGAAGATGGCCAAGCCAGGGAAGATCGTGATCCACCAGTAACGGAAATTTTCTCGCGCTTCATTCAAGATTCCACCCCAACTCGGCACCGGAATCGAAATGCCGAAACCCAGGAAACTCAAACTGGACTCGATCAAGATGGCCGAGGCTACGCCAAAACTGGCCGCCACCAGCACTGGGGCAATCCCATTGGGGAGGATATGGCGGAAAATAATTCGCCAGTCAGAGACCCCTAGCCCTTTGGCCGCCAATACAAATTCCTGGTCGGCGAGCCGAAAGAACTCGCCGCGAACCAGGCGCGCCTCGGTGGTCCATCCCGTGATCCCAATGACGATCATGATGTTAATGAGGCTGGGTTGTAGAAAAGCAAGCACCGCTAGGATCAGGAAAAAAGCCGGAAAACAGATGACAATTTCGATCAGGCGAGAGAGCATCATATCCACCCAACCGCGAAAATATCCTGCCATCGTTCCCACGAAGATTCCGATTAAGACATAAATCGCCACGGCCACGAAGCCAACCGAAAGAGAGATGCGGGAACCCCAGATCATCCGTGTCATCAGATCCCGCCCATTGCCGTCCGTTCCCATCCAGTAGCGCAGGTTTGGCGCTTGGTATTTATCCTCCAGGTGGTCTTCATTGATCCCATACACAATGGGAGGGAACAGGGCGAGGCTGCTTGCGATCCCGCCGTTCAACAATTGTTCTTTGTAGTCCAGAGTTTCAAACACTCGCACCTGACCGGTCCGCAAAATAGCCAATAACACCGCCGGAAGAAGCACCACCAGAGCCTGCGTTTGCCACGATTCCCTCCACGCCGGCGGAAGGATGCGTCGGAGGAGAGGCAAAAGCAGTAATAATAAGGTAAGGGTCAAGAAAAAGAAATCCAGCGGGCCAAGTGCTGTGAAGATGGGCCAGTAAAACTTCTGCGCAAATGACACCGCTTGAGGATCGAATCGTTCGGAAATTTCCCGGAAGCTATTTTCGAGCGTTTCCAACTGCGCCGATAACTGGGTGACGTTCCCAGTCAGGGCGCTTTGGACGGCATCCCGATAGCCACTCAAGTAACCCAGGAGCCCCTCAGCCTCCTCATCAGATAACTGGCTGGCCAAATACCGAAATTGCCGCTCGACCGTCGCCAGGCGCACCGCCAACTGCGCAGCCGATTCCCCCGCCGGGGCAGTTCGAGACTGTTCCAGTAGCGCAACCAGTTCCGGGTGTCCCCCCAGCCGCCATTCTTCAAAACGGTTCTGATAAAGAGTACGGAAGGCTCCTCGAATAACAAAAGGTTTATCGTTGGCTAGGAAGGGAGCGGCAATGGCAATGAGAAAGAGCCCTAAGACGAAGAAGAAGGAGATCACCGCCAAGCGGTTGCGGCGGAATTGCCGCAACACCAGGTCCCAGTAACTTTCGCCCTTGAGGGGTTCTGCCACGGGCTGGATCGGCGGCAGGGGAAGGACTTCTATCGGTGGAGTCGCCATAACGGTTACTGCCCCTCCAGCGAAATCGTGGGATTAACCAGCGCATAGCACAGATCAGAGATCAGAAGGCCCAGCAAAGTCAGGAGGGCAGCAATCGTGGAAATCGCCATGACTACCGGATAGTCCCTCGAAAGGATTGCTTCAAAGCCTAGCGCCCCCATCCCCGGGATGGAAAAAATGCTCTCAATGATGATGCTCCCTCCCAGCAGCGCGGGAAGCAGGAAGCCTAACAACGTCACGATCGGGATCAGCGAGTTGCGCAAGGCGTGCTTGAATACGACGACCTTCTCGCTCAAGCCCTTGGCGCGCGCGGTGCGGATGTAGTCCTGACGAATCGTCTCCAGCATTCCGGCGCGCATCTGTCGCGAGATATAGGCCAGGCCCCCATAGGTCAAGCAAGTTACCGGCAGGGCCAGATGCCAGATACGATCCCATAACCACGGTCCAAAAGACATCTGCTCTGCGTCGAGCGAACTGATCCCTGTAATGGGAAACAGGTGCAAATAATCCCCGCCTCCCAGGAAAAGAATCAAAATCGTCGCCACCCAAAAGCTCGGCAGGGAATACAGAATAAACAACCCAAGCGTCAAGGTCTTGTCTCCTGCCGAATGCTGGTGAGTCGAGGAATAAATGCCGAGGGGAATGGCGATCAGGTACACGAGGAAAATGGAAATAATATTGAGCTGAAGCGTTATCGGCAATCGTTCCCAAATTTTTTCCATGACCGGGCGATTGTCCTTATAGGAGCGGCCAAAGTCCAACCGCGCGATCTTGGAAAACCAAAGCCAATACTGTTCATAGATGGGCCGGTCGAGCCCGAACTCTTTGCGGGTCCGCTCGATGATCTCATTGGCAAGTTGTTGGTTGCGGATCATCCCTTGCGCGCCGCTCCCAATGCGCATCGCCGCCGGATCGCCGGGGGCCAACCGGATGATCACAAATGTCACCACCGTGATCCCCAGTAGCGTTGGGATAATCAGCAACAACCGTTTCAATATATACGTTTTCATCGCTCTCGAGTTCAGGCTGTTGCGGGCCTGATTTGCGTTTTAAGAGGAACCGTTTTTCGGAAGAAACCACTCCGCCAGGTCGTAACCGGGACGCACCTTGTAGAGCTTGACGCCACGATAGCGTTTATCGTAGATGCCCAGATTCGGCGTTGAGAACAGGAACAAATAGGGCTGCTGCTCATGCAGGATGTGATGTAGTTCAAAAAAGGCTTTGCGGCGCCCTTCGTCATCAATCATCGTCCGGGATAGTTCGATCAACCGGTCGGTTTCCGTGTTGCCGAAGCCCACATGGTTGGAGCCGCGGTTTTCACTTTGTGAAGTGTGCCAGATCTGGTAGGGGTCATCTTCCAGGTCCATGGCCCAACCTAGAATACAGGCGTCAAATTGGCGATCGGAGATATTTTGCAAGAACGTGGCCCATTCCAGTTCTCGAATGGTCATGTCAATCCCCAGCTTTCTCAAATTTTCCTTGATCACGGGCGCCATCCGCATCCGTGGACCGGAGCTAACCAGCAACTCAAAGCGGAACGGTTGTCCATTCTTGTCGCGAAGGCCGTCCCCGTCGCGGTCGTACCAACCTGCTTCCAGCAATAATTGTTTCGCCTTCTCCGGATCAAAGGGATATGGCTGAATCGAGTGGTCGTAGGCCGGGCCGAAGTAGTAGAAGAGTCCGGAAACCACCACGCCTCGGCCGTAGCCAACAGTATCCAGATACTTCTGGCGGTCTAAGGCTCCGTAGGCCATGGCTTGCCGCACTTTTTGGTCATTGAATGGCGGCCGCCGCATGTTCCATCCGATGTAAGTGTATGAAGGGGTGTAATACTCGGCTTTGGCGAACTTGTGGACAAACTCGGGATTCTTGGTTTCCTCCTCAAACTGCTCTGCTGTAACTCCCGGCAAAAAATTCACATCGCCGTTTTTTAAGGACTGCAGAGATGCCACTGGGTCCGTGATGAACTTGAAGATGAATCGGTCCAGGTGCCCGCGACGCTTTTCGTCAAAATAGCCATCATTCCGGGTCAGAACCACTTGCATTCCCGTATCCCACCTCCCAAATTTGTACGGCCCGGAGCCGACGGGCGAGCGATTATGCTGGCTTTCATTGAACTGCTTGCCGAAGGCCTGCGGATCTTTTTCCAGCAGGCCATTGGGGTCGTAGATGTGCCGAGGCATGATTGGAAAACCGCCCGCGAACTCCCGCGCCATCCAGTATTGTTTGGAGTAGGTCATCCGGACGGTGTAATTGTCCAAGACCTCGCAGCTTTCCAGCTCGTTATAATAATTCCGCAATGAGGGCGCGTCCACGTACTCGTTCTTGATTGTCTCGAAACTGAACTTCACGTCGGAAGCAGTCACCGGATGTCCATCTTGAAACCGGGCGTTTCTTCGCAGAAAAAAAGTGAAGGCCGCTCGCCGGTGAATTTCCTGCACATCTGCGCGGCGAATCGGAACGCTTTCTCCGTCAGAGGTCCGCAGCGTAACATCCCCAGTCTGGCCCGGTCCGGAGAACGAGGCTGTGCCCCGTAATTTTTCTCCATTCTTCCTGATGACCACGTCTTCTTCGAGCCACTGTTCCGCTAGGCTTCCTTCCCATTCGTAGGTCTCTGGGTCCCGGAGCAACAGAGAATTGAAAACGTAAGAATTAATATAAGAATTAACCGCCGAATTATCCGTCAACGGGTTCAGGGAGTCCGGCTCGGCGGAGAAAGCCACGATGATTTGCCCACCCTGGACGGGCATCTCTTCGCCGGTGGCCATGTCGTTGAACTCATCGAGCTTGACCTTGCCGATGAATTGCATTTCGCCGGGAGCAACCACCCGCTTTATCGGTTGTGGGGTGGCTGTGTTGGCTTCCTTGTACCGTTCAGGGTCCAACGTGCAGGCCACGGAACTGGCCAGCAGCAACACGCCTACTGCAAAGGCAAACATTTTTGTTCCGCCCATGGATCGGTCCCTCCCCATGCTCTTGATTTCCGCTCTTGACGACTCCATTATACGTGAGTCGCTATAACTTCGTCGCGCTATCCGCTACCCGCGCAGAATCTCCTTGCCAAGAGGCCATATCTGCTCGCATCATATACGTTTGCCTTCCGCAGAAGGAAGAAAGAAAAAGGGGACGAATAAGGGCATGAGCAAAGAAGTGCTGATTCAGGAGCCGAAAGGTAAATTGGGGGTGCTGCTGCCCGGGATGGGGGCGGTAGCGACCACGTTCATGGCCGGAGTGGAGGCCGTGCGGCGCGGCCTTGGCCAGCCCATCGGCTCGCTCACGCAAATGGGCACCATCCGCTTGGGTAAACGAACCGAGAAGCGCGTCCCCACCATTCGTCAGTTTGTTCCGCTGGCTCCGCTGGACGATTTGGTTTTCGCTGGCTGGGATATCCGCGACGAGAACTGTTACCAGACGGCGCTACAAGGGGGGGTGTTGGAGGGTAGGTTGTTGGAGCAGGTGCGAGATTTCCTCGAAGGTGTCCGCCCGATGCCCGCCGTTTTTGACCAGCATTACGTGCGCCGCCTGGAGGGCACCCACGTCAAGAAGGGCCAGAATAAGCTGGAACTGGCGCAAAGGCTCCAGGAGGATATCGAAAATTTTCGTGCCCGGACCGGAGTCTCTCGGACCGTAATGGTCTGGTGCGGCTCGACGGAAATTTTCCTGAAGCCCCAGGATGTGCACCAAAGTCTGGAAAACTTCGAGTGCGGCCTGAAAGAAAACCACCCGGCCATTGCTCCCAGCATGATCTACGCTTACGCCGCCCTAAAGTCGGGCGTTCCGTTCGCCAATGGGGCTCCGAACCTCACCGTGGACATTCCGGCGCTGGTGGAGTTGGCCAAGCAGAACTCTCTCCCGATTGCCGGGAAGGATTTCAAGACGGGGCAGACCTTGATGAAGACCATCATCGCTCCGGGTTTGAAAGCACGGCTGATCGGCCTTTCCGGCTGGTTTTCTACCAATATTCTCGGCAATCGCGACGGCGAAGTGCTGGATGACCCGGAGTCTTTCCGCACCAAGGAGGAAAGCAAACTCTCCGTGCTGGAGCACATCCTTCAGCCGAGTCTTTACCCGGACCTCTACAAGGGTTTCCACCACCAGGTTCGGATCAATTACTACCCCCCGCGCGGCGACAACAAGGAAGGCTGGGACAATATTGACATCTTCGGCTGGCTGGGCTATCCCATGCAGATCAAGATTGATTTCCTCTGCCGCGATTCCATCCTGGCGGCTCCCATCGTCCTGGACTTGGTCTTGTTTCTTGATTTGGCGCAGCGGGCCGGAATGCGTGGTATTCAGGAATGGCTCTCTTTTTATTTCAAAAGCCCCATGTGCGCTCCCACGGTTTATCCGGAGCATGATCTCTTCATCCAACTGATGAAGCTCAAGAACACCCTGCGCTACCTGCGCGGGGAAGAGTTGATTACCCACCTGGGATTGGAATACTACGATTAGGACAATTGCAGCTAGGGAAAACAAAAGCCCCGCCTTCCGACGGGGCTTTTGCAATAGTAGGAATTTCTAGGCCGGATTTATGGGAGAGCGCCGCTCAAACGTGCTTGTAACGCCAACCTGGCCTGGTTGGCGGCGTTGACGGCTGCTTGTAGTGCAATAACCAACCCCCGTTGCCGCCCCAGTAGGTCCAACAACAAGGAAAGTTGCTGGGGCGTTGGGGTGACTGCCTGGGAAGCTGAACTCCCTCCCGAGATCAACTCAGTTTGCAACCGATCAATATCCTGCTGAACAGTTTCTAAATCCCGTTGAATCTGATTGACCTGAGCCTGAGCTGCTTCCAACTTTATCAATTCTGCGTTTGATGCTTTTTGAGCTGTTGCAAATGCGTTCAAGCTGACGAGTTGGCTGTTCAGGCTGTTCACTTGCGTTTGCAGAGCCGCGTTCGTGGACTGGATCGCTGCGACTTGGCTTTGCGCTGCCTCTGCCGTGGCCTGCGCGTCATCCGCTGCGTCCTCCGCATTATTGGCTCTGACCAGAGCAGCGATACCTAACGATGTGCCAACAATCCCAGCAGCCAAGGCAACCAGCCAGGCTCCGCCTCCACCACCCATCTGTGGGGCGGCAGCGGGAGCCGCCGCTGGCGGAGGTGGCGGTGCAGCCACCTTCTCAAATAAACGTGCATCACCTGCTTTCAGATCCGCTAACTTCGTTCCTGACGGATCCATCACCCGCACGCTTCCTTCCGACACTGAGACGCTGGCCGTCTTATCTTGCACCGTCACATTGGCAGCGCTTTTTCCAGCGGCGGGCTCTAAGCGCAGCGTGGACGCAGCAAAAATCACCGGCTTGCCTGAGGTTTCAAAAGTCATTTGCCCTTTTTGCAATTGAACCTCAGAGGTGGAGAAATTCGCCGCCGATTCGCTTCCCAGCAACACTCGGGGACCTTCTTTGTACTGAACAATGGCATTCCCCTGGCCGGTTTGAACGCGGTCTCCGGAGAACAGCGTGCTCATCGTGGGAACCTGAATCTCACGCACTTGCACGGAACCGTTTACCGTGATAGAGCCTAGAGTAGATGGGGGAGAAACCGTCTCCACCGAAGCAGCAGACATCGGTGCCGGGTTCACAAGCGCCACGCTGAGCAAGACCGCCAACAACTGTTTCAGATTCATCTGAGTGATCCCCTTTCGTGTCGAATAATAGTGTTGCCTGGATGCATCTATATTGTAGGTGGCCTTTCCACCCTGTCAAGAAAAAAATTCTTCCCTCGGGATTTTACTCGTCTCAGTTTATGAACTACCTTGAATAGTCATTTCCTAAACTTAATGAAACCATCTCCCAAGATATTCGCAAGTGTCAAGGGATCTTGCGAGTCGGGTAGTGGGGTCATAGTGTGGCGATAAGCTCCGAAATATCCCAAACGTGATCTGTAATTCCGGCCTCCATAGCTGGCGTGATCCGCAGGCTTCCATGAATCCGGCAGAAGTTGTAGTAGGCGAAGTGTAGGGCGAGCGCAGCCCTCAGGTTCTCCCATTTTTTACTGAAAGCGTAGGTGAGGCGCGTCAGACGCTTGCACCACTGGCGGAGCGTCCCATTCTGCCTTTCGACGTGAGATGTGCAGATGCGGTCTGGATCAGGTCTGCCGATGATCGGAGTAGGCACAGCATCTAAAACCTCTCCGGGCGAGTAACGCTCCTCGCGGCCTTCTTCTGGCTTCCCATACACCTTCACAAGC
>JACQGE010000112.1 GCA_016199675.1 Acidobacteriota bacterium
CACGACTGGTGCATCTCCCGGCAGCTCTGGTGGGGCCATCGCGTCCCTGCCTGGTACTGCCAGAGGTGCGATGAAATCTCGGTTTCCCGCGAGGACCTCAGCCAGTGTCCCAAGTGCGGCGCTCAAAATCTGCGGCAAGACGCCGACGTGCTCGACACCTGGTTTAGTTCGGCGCTGTGGCCGTTCTCGACGCTCGGCTGGCCGAAGCGAACACGCGACCTGCAAGTCTTCTACCCCACCTCGCTGATGATTACCGGCTTCGACATCCTTTTTTTCTGGGTGGCGCGGATGATGATGATGGGCCTGGAGTTTATGGGTGACGTTCCCTTTCGCCTCGTTTACATTCACCAATTGGTTCGAGACGCCGAGAAGCAGAAGATGTCGAAGACGCGGGGCAACGTCATTGATCCGCTGGTGGTCACTGAGCAATACGGCACTGATGCCGTCCGCTTTACGCTCGCGATCATGGCCTCACCAGGCACCGACATCGCGCTCTCGACAGACCGCATGGAAGGCTACCGTGCCTTCGCCAACAAGATTTGGAATGCCGCGCGATTCATTTCCATGTCTCTTGAGAAATCGGGTGCAGAACCCTGGAAGCCGCCGAAGGATGGAGACTACCATCCGATTACAGACCCGGACGGTCAACTGTCGCTCGAAGACCGCTGGATTTTCTCGCGTCTTTCGCGGATCGCCGGTGAGATGACTGCTGCCTGGGAAGCCTTCCGTTATCACGAAGCCGCGCACCTGATATACCACTTTTTCTGGCACGAGTTTTGCGACTGGTATCTGGAACTCAAAAAGCTGACCTTCGCGCCCGTCTCCGGCCCGTTGCCTCCGGCTTCAGAAAATCTCTGCCGGGCCTTTGACATTGCCCTGCGCCTGCTGCATCCCATGATGCCCTTCATCACGGAGGAGTTGTGGCAGCGGTTGAGTCCCCGGCAAACCTCTGTCGCGTTATCGCCGTTTCCGGCGCACGATCCGTCCTTGATAAAAGAAGATGCCGAGGAGGAGATGAAGCTGCTTCAGGACATCATCGTCAACATTCGCAACATGCGCGCCGAGCTTGGCGATGAGGCACGACAGAAGACCACTGCGATATTCTTCGCGTACCACCCGGGTGTACGCGATCTCGCCGAAAAACACAGGAGAACGATTGAGAGATTGGCGAATCTTTCCGATCTGACCGTTCAGTTTGAAACGGTAGATTCTTTCGCGGGTGCCCCGTGGCGGGTTGTTGTACCTGCGATGATCGATGTTCAAATGCAGCGTGGCCTCCTGCAAAGGCAAGAAAAGAAATTGTCGGACGAAATGGCTGTCCTCCGAGCGCAGTTAGAAAACCAACAATTCCTTTCGAAAGCGTCACTGCGGATCGTTGCCGAGCGCAGAAAACGTATGGAAGAAGTGGTCGCTGAGTACGAACAGGTTGTCGAATGGTTGCATCAACTGGGGTGAACCTACCTACTCCGGCTATCAGGGCATGGCTTCAGCCATGCCAAAACAGGGTGCCAATGACTACGGCTTTAGCCCCTGAGGGCTGTCCTTCAGCGGTGCTGCGCCTGCGGCTCCGCTTAGGCCTACGGCAGTGAGGTAGTGATCTATCAGTACCGCTCTCCGGCACTACTGAAGTCGTGCCCTGACGCTTTATCACGGCGGAACTGGACCCGGATTACGCGCGTGTAAAATGGCGGAGCGGCAACAAGATCGCCAACTCGACCGGCTGGTGGACCTCCTGACGAAAAACGCCACCGTCGTGATGAGCGGCACAAAACTGGCAACCCAATTGGGCGTCTCGCCCTCCACGCTGTGGGAGTGGATTGAGCGGCTGCGCAGCTTGGGCGTCGAGGTTCGTGGGTTGCCCGGAGCAGGCTACCAATTGAAAAAGGTGCCAGACATACTCACTCCCCAGGCTGTGCGCCGCAGCCTCCACCGTGGACAGTTCGGTTGCCAGATTTATCATTTTTATGAGACCGACTCGACGATGACCGAGGCGGAGCGACTGGCGGGCAAGGACGCTCCCCACGGTACGCTGGTCATTGCCGAGGAGCAGACGGCTGGGCGGGGCCGCTTTGGGCGGCAATGGTTTTCCGAGCCTGCGGTGGGCATTTACTTCACCCTGATCCTCCGCCCTCGGCTCGCTCCATCCGCCGCTTCCATTCTGACGCTGCTGGCGGGAGTTGCTCTGGCGGAGATCATCCATGAGATCTGCCAGCTTCCCACGGACTTGCGCTGGCCTAATGATGTTTTGATCCGCGAGAAAAAGTGCGCTGGCATTCTGGTGGAAATGACAGCCGAGCCAGAGCGGATCGCGCACATACTGATGGGCATTGGAGTTAATGTGAACCATCCGCAAATGCCCAAAGATTTAACGGCGGAAGCCACCTCACTCCACCAGGAGGCGGGGCGCACTTTCTCGCGCCTGGAAATACTGTCGGCTGTTTTAAAGCGATTGGAGCGGTATTATCTTCAGTGCTTGGAGCAGGGACCGGCAGTCATTGTCCACCGCTTCAGCGAGATTTCTAGCTTCGCTCGCGGCAAGCGCGTTAGGATCACGGATGGGCCACGCCTCCTGACTGGAGAAACGGCGGGCCTTTCCCCGGAAGGGATTTTGCTGCTGCGCCGCGATGATGGGCAAACAGAAATGATTCTGGGCGGGCAGGTCCGCGCGGAGTGAAGCGAATGCTATTTGTGATTGATGTCGGCAACACCAACACGGTCTTGGGGGTCTTCGATGAGAAGAAGCTCATTGCCCACTGGCGACTCAGCACGCAGCACAAGCAGACGGTGGATGAATGGGGCATCCTTACGCGGAATCTCTTTGCCCTGGAGCAGATCAACCTGGACCAAATCACTGGCCTCATCATTGCCAGCGTAGTGCCCCCGCTCGATTCCATTCTGGAGCAGATGGCGAGCCGTTATTTCAACTTATCGGCGGTTTTTGTTCGTGCCGGCGAGAACACCGGAATGCCGGTCCATTATGAGTCGGTGCAGGATGTCGGCGCGGACCGAATCGTCAACAGCGTAGCCGCTTTTGAGAAATACGGCGGCCCCTGCATCATTGTAGACTTTGGCACAGCGACCACTTTTGATGCCGTGTCGAGTAAGGGTGAATATTTGGGTGGCGTCATTGCGCCCGGCATCGGGATCGCCGCTGAGGCTCTTTTCACGCGAACCGCGCGCCTGCCACGCGTGGACATTCGCCAGCCCCAGCACGTTATAGGGACCACCACCGTGGGCAGTATCCAGTCCGGTTTGTATTATGGTTATTTGAGTCTGGTGGATGGCATCCTGGAGCGGATGCTCGCGGAATTGGGATCGGATTGCCACGTGATCGCCACAGGAGGCCAGGCGGAACTGTTGGCCAAGGCATCCCGATATATTCAGAAGACCGACGCGGCATTGACCCTGGAGGGGCTGCGAATTCTTTGGGAACACCGGCAGAAGACCTGACCCCAAAATTCTTCGAGACTATCCCGAGTTCCTCTGCTGTCATCCTGAGAAGCGCAGCGGTCCTGAGCGAAGCGAAGGAACTGCTTGTCGGATGGAGAACTACTTCAACTATTTTACGGAGATTGAAGAATACTTTTGGAAAAAGCGAGGCACTACGTTGCTCGTCTCCACGCTGGATTGGGCGCTGATTGATTCCTGGAAACAGGCGCAGATTCCCCTGGAAGCGGTTTTGAAAGGCATTGACCGGGCCTTTGAAAAATTCGAAAAGCGGCGGCAAAAGGTGCGCCAGGTCAACTCCCTGGCCTATTGTCATCAGGAAGTTCTGCTCGCGGCGGAGGAATCACAGCGCACCCAATTGCCCCATCCTTCTGGCGCGGAGGCCTTTCCTCGGGAAAACTTAGTGACGTTCCTGGAGGGAAACGCCGAAGCTGTAGGTAGGGCGGCCGGCCAATTCGCGGAGCAGGGGAAACCGGAATCGGCAACGAACTTCCAGCAGATTGCCCATTCACTGCGTGAACTGGCGGCGACAGTCCGAGCAGCCAGTACGCTGGACCTGGAGGAAACCGAACAGCGGCTTACAGTGCTGGAGGAAAAAATGTTTTCTGTTCTTTTCCAAAACGCCGAGGAGCGGGAATTGGTCGCGATCCGTCAGGAGACGGACCGGGCACTGGCCCCCGTTCGACAAAAGATGAGCAGCGAGCAGATCGCCCATTTGCAAAAACAATTCCTGAATCGAAAGCTGCTCGAAAAGGCTGGCCTGCCGCGACTCAGCCTGTTCTATTTATAGAGTCATCATAGCCGCGCCTCCCGAGCGGGGCCGAAGGGACCGGAAAAGGGCGAAGATTCAGTTCGCGAGCTAATTCAGTTGAGGTGATCCCAATGCCGCCGGAAACGGAGACCGCCGAAAAGGTTCTCGATGTGGCCATCGAAAAAATGGTCTATGGCGGGGAGGGTCTGGCGCGCACCCCTCAGGGAGTTTTGCTCGTAGCCGGTGTTTTGCCGGGTGAGCGGGCCAAAGTGCAAATTGAAGAGAAACGGCAGGGGGTTCTCCGGGCCCGCCTTTTGGAAGTGCTGGTCGCAAGTCCGGATCGAGTTGTCCCGGAGCATCCGTACTTTTCCCGCTGCGGTGGTTGCGTCTATCAGCACCTCTCCTACCTTCGTCAGCTTGAAATAAAAAAAGAAGTATTACTGGAATGCCTGGAGCGGATTGGCAAGCTTCATTTGGATATGCCTGTCGTGATGATCCCGTCCGAGCCTTGGCACTATCGCAATCGCAGCCGCTTTCAGATCAAAAAGGAGGCCTCTGTTTTTCAGATCGGTTATTTTGAGGTTTCCTCGCACCGCCTCTGTGCTGTTGAGCGTTGCCCGCTCAGCCCTCCTGCCATCAACGCCGCGCTGGAACAATTGAACCAGGGGGTAGGCGCTTCCTGTTTTCCAGAAGGCAGGTCCGAACTCGAACTCTTTGCTTCCGATTCCGGGCAGGCATTGCTGGCCTCTGTTTATTCTCCGGCGCTTCCACAAGAAAATTTTGGAGAGGTACTGATGACCGCCATCCCGGGCCTCGAATCCGTTGGCTGGTTTGAGAAGCCTTCGAGGCGGCCAAAGACCTGGGGGGCGGGAGCGATTACATACCATGTCGGCGAATTCCACTATCGCATCAGCCACGATTCTTTTTTCCAGCCCAATCGGTTTCTTCCGGAGGCGATGATTTACGCCGTCCTCGGCGACCTGGAGGGAACGCGGGGGCTGGACTTGTATGCGGGAGTCGGATTCTTCACCCTTCCCCTAGCGCGGCGATTTGAACAGATGACGGCGGTGGAGGCTCACGGAGCCTCGGCGCAGGACTTGAAAAGCAACGTGGGAGTCGTCGGAACACGGGCTCGCGCCTATCATAGTAGCGTTGAGAAGTTTCTGTCGGCCACCTCGCGGAATTGGGATGCGCTTGTCGTGGACCCGCCCCGCAACGGCCTGAATCGCGTTGTGATCGAGCACCTATGCCGCCTGCAGCCAAAACGACTGGTTTATGTTTCTTGCGACCCGACAACTCTGGCCAGAGATTTGAAAGCCCTGTCCGGGGGCGCCAGGTATCGCATCCGGTCTCTTCATCTGGTCGACCAGTTCCCACAAACATTTCATCTGGAAACCGTGGTTCACTTGGAGGCTAACTAACCACCGTTCAAATAGCGCAATGCGCAATCCCCTGCTTCCGATCACTGCTGCCTTTGCCGCCGGCATTTGGACCGCCCCGTATTTCTATCTTTCGGCTCCCGAGCAGCTTTTTTTTATGGGCCTGATCCTATTGGGCGCCGCGCTGCTGCTCCGCTGGGAGCGCTACTCGTACGGGCTGGCTCTGTCCTTGGGAGGCTTCGTTCTCTGCGGGACGTTTCTGGCTGCCGAGGAACATTCTTTTCTTCCTCCCCAACACATCGAATCTCTGGCCCGGCGCGGCGTGTTCCATCCGGAGCAGCCTTCCCAAGCGGTCGGGTGGGCGCGAACATCGAGCGTGCTCCGCCCCGGAGGAGAGTACTTTGACCTGGAGCTCACGGAAGTACGGCAGGCAGGCCGCGTCCTTCTGACAAAGGGCCAGATTCGTTTGTACCGCTTTGCGAATCCTAACAGCGTTCCGCCTCCAAAAATTGCTTATGGAACGCGGCTGGCGCTATCGTTGCGCGACCTCCGCCGTCCTCGTAATTTCTTAACCCCAGGCTTTTTTGACTATGAAGCCTACCTGCGTCGGCGCGGGATTTACTTCACGGGCCTGGTGCGCAACATCTCCGAGGTTGAAGTTTTGCCCGGACAAGGCGGGAGCCGCTGGCGAGGCGCTCTGGATGGCTTTCGGGTTCAATTGCTATCTCACCTCGATCTCCTCTACCCAGCCCCGCAGTCTTCATCCAATCGGAGGCCGATCTTGAAAGCGATGTTGTTGGGGGATGACAACTGGCTCAGCCCGGAAACGGAGCTGGCCTTCCAAGAGAGCGGCGCCTATCATGTGCTGGTCGTCTCTGGGTTGCACGTCGGTGCGCTGGCGGTAGGGTTGTTCTGGCTTTTTTCCGCCCTACGGCTTTCCCATTGGCTCACCATGTTGTTGGTTGCGGTAGCGGTGATCGCCTTTGCGGTCCTGGCCGGGTCGGGCATTCCGGTCATGCGGGCGGCGCTGATGGTATTGATCTACCTTGCCGCCCGTTTCCTCTACCGCGAGCGAGTGCTACCGAACTCCATTGCCGCCGCGGCCTTAGCCCTCCTGGTTCTGCATCCCTCCGATTTGAGGGATTCCAGTTTCCAGCTTTCCTTCCTGGCGGTGTTGGTTCTGGCGGCCATTGCGATACCGATTGTCCAGTGGACTCTGTCTCCCTTTCGATTGGCGCTGCGGGATCTGGAGAACAAGGAACTGGACATGCATCTGAAACCGAAGCAGACCCAATTTCGACAGGACATACGAATCCTTCTGGATTTTCTCTTTCCGCCTGTCTCCTTGGATCGCCAACCCAGAAGCCGTCGACGATGGCTGCTTGCTAAAACAATCTCCGGCCTGCTGGCCCTGACGGAAGCAATTGTGTTCACCCTCTTTATGCAATTGGGCTTTGCCTTGGTCATGGCGGCTTATTTTCATCGCGTGGCGTGGTCAGGAATCCTGGCGAACCTGGTGGTGCTGTCCCTCACTTCGGTTCTGATCCCGCTGGGCTTTTTGGTATTGCTGGCTTCGCTGCTGTGGTGGCCCCTAGCTAAGGCAGGAGCCTGGGCATTAGGAATTTTAGTTTTCTGGTTGTATAGCGCTGTAGACTGGTCGGCCCAACTCCATGGGCTCAATCTGCGGGTTCCCACGCCGCCTCTCTGGGTGTCCGTTTGTTTTCTGGCAACATTGTTTCTGCTGGCGCTCGCCATCGAGCGCCGTTCGCGCTGGACGTGGGCAGCAGTGGCTGTGTTGTTTAGCTTAGCGATTGTGCTCACCCTGTCTCCTTATTCAGCCCGGCTGCCACAAGGAAAGTTGGAAGTCACAACCCTCGATGTAGGGCAGGGAGATTCCTTATTTATTGCTTTTCCGAATGGCTCAACCATGTTGGTGGATGGAGGCGGAGCTATTCCTGTGTCGCCGGACGTGCCGCCGAGCCTGTATATCGGCGAAAGCGTAGTTTCTCCAGCCCTGTGGTCCCGTCAGATTCAAACGTTGGATTTCGTTGTCCTGACACATGCCCATTGGGATCACCTCGGCGGCCTGCTCACCGTGCTGCAGAATTTCCGCGTGCGTGAGCTTTGGATTGGGCCCAGCCCCCGGCCGGAAAATCTCCAACGGCTGCTGGATTTGGCTGCCAGCCGTAGCGTGCGGGTCGTACGGCAGCAGAGCGGCAACCGGCGGGAGATTGACGGTGTGGAGCTCGAAGTCTTATCTCCTCCGGCGGACTGGAATCCCCGCCGGGTCAGCAACAATGATTCTCTGGTCCTCCGCCTCCAGTACGGCCAGCGCCGGGTGCTTCTACCCGGCGATGTCGAGTCCCGCATGGAGAGAAGGCTGGTGGAAAATGGAAATTCCATCGCCGGCGACATTTTGAAGATTCCGCACCACGGGAGCAAAACTTCCACCACGCCCGCCTTCCTGGCTCGCGTCGCCCCGAGCTTCGGAATAATTTCCGTAGGAGCTTTCGGCCGCTTCGGGCATCCTCACGCCGAGGTCTTGGAAACTCTCCGGCAGGCCGGAGTGCGCACCATGCGCACCGATCAAGACGGCAGCGTCACCATCCTGACCGATGGCCGCCGCATCGAACTGGCCACGTTCCGCGAGGCTCTCCGCTCCTGGCCTCCGTTCCCCTTGTTCTAATCCATTTTTCCGAAATACGATGAAGGCTTTTATTTCGCGAGGGCTTCTCTGAAAGTCCCTTTGACCCACAGGAGAGGCTCTTTTATACTCAAATGAGCAAGTATTTAAGGCGCGAATTTCTTTTTAATGGCGGGATGCGATGTTGCCAGGCAAACCAAGCGAAGCGGAAATCCAGGAAGAAAGCCGCCGGGCACGCCGGCTGCAATTCATGGTGCAACTGGTGATGAGCGTCATCAGCCAGGGCAATCTGCCCATTGAAGAAGCCGCCGAGTTGGTCGCGTCCACGAAGCGGGCAGCGCTTTCTTTATTCCCGGACAAAGAATTCGCTTACGACTTAATCTACCAGCCCCGATTGCAGCGCCTGATGCGGGAGAAATACAGAATCTGCTAGAGTAATGCTCATCCGAGCCGCGCGCGTTAGCAAGCGGGTAACTCGGTCGTTCCCGTTAGTGCAGGTCTTCTTGCTCAACCTCGACCAGTGAAGCCGTGATGGTTCCCAGATCGGTCTGCGCTTTCAATTGGACTGGAATGCGGTCGGCATCGTTGGTGAACCAGACAAACAGGCGGCCTTTCCCCTTGAATAAATTTCCGGAAAAAACATCTGGCTCCACGCGAATCGCCTTGAACTTCCCGATTTCCGTTTGCACCTCTTCGATGGCCTGCACCTCGGCGCGGATTTGAATGGTCGAGGAGCCGTCGTTCAGCGGGAACTCAAACGTTTGGCCCACTTCCAGGGGCCGGGTTCGCGCATAGTAAAGAGCGGAGAGAATGTCGTGGACGCAGTTTGGAATGGTGAATTGTTCTTGCTTGGGGGTGGTATTTTCGATGGCATCTTTGTCGCGCAGCAGGGCGCGCTGGCGGCGCTGGTCAAACTGCACCGTCACTTCCCGGTGCCGGTCTCCCTCGTTGATCACTTTGCGAATTCCTGTGGAGCAGAACGTGGAGTTGTGAAAGATCGAAATATATTCGTCCTCGACCTTGTAAAGGTTGGAAACGTAGCCGCTGGAATTGGCTTTGGCCGAGACCTTCCAATGGCTCGGCAGCGAATCAGTCCCAATCGTGAGTTCGGCTTCCCCCGCCGGGATCATCCGCCAGCGAACCGCATATTTCAATTTTTCTCCGGGTCCAAAAGGCTGCTTGCCTTCTGCTCCAGCGATGGAATCCCCTGATCCGGTGATCCACACCACTCCCAGAAGCAGCCCCACTGCCCATCGGCTGTATTGAAAGATCAATAAAGCTCCTTAGCGTCTCTAATTTACTCCTATCCTTTAATTCATAGCAAACATTTTGCCGAATAGGAAGAGAAGAATGATAGCGTAAGCGAACAGCGCTTCATACTCCCGATTTTGACGATACTGTTTCCAACTGAATCGGGCCTGAACCCGCGTCTCCCGCCACGGAATCAGGCGGGGCACAATCGCCGGAACGGAATCCGCATAGGCCGCGAATTCTCCCGGAAATAATTGGCGTAAATGAGCCTCTTCGCGCCGGATCACCGGCCAATAGACAGCCGTCAGAAAAACGCCCAGCAAAACGAAGAACCACCATCTTCCTCCCGCGATGCAGAAACCGATACCAGCCAGCGCCGAGCCGATATACAGCGGATTGCGCGTGTAGGCGTAAGGGCCGCTAGTGGCCAGTTGGCGGTTTTTCTCCAGGTGCCCTGCGCTCCACGCCCGCAGCAGCAGACCCGCTAGCGCCACGCCTCCTCCCCACAGCAACCTTGCGGGCGTCGGCTGTGCGAAGATACCATAAATGGCCGCTAGTAGGAACCCACTCGGAACCCGAATTCGCGCAGCCATCGCGGAATAAGATGATGACATTGTTCTAGCAGTTTGTATTAATCAGGGCCGCATGCGCAAGCAAGCGTGCTGGACCGGCCCGTAAACGATTTCCTGGGCTGCCGATCAAAACTGTTTGGGGATGCCAGCTTGCTTCAGAACCGCATTAGCCGTGTGGCGTGACAAAATTTTGTGGTCCACCGGGAAACGCCGGTTGGTAGTTGGGCTGTACCAGATTTCGTGATCACCACGACCCGGGCGTTCAAGGTAGCACCCATGGGCGCGTAGAATTTCTTTAAGCCGGGGCGTATAACTCGCCATCAGGAAGCCGCAGCTACTACGCCCGTGTCCTCATACTGGTAGCGAACACTGAATTGCACTGAACCTGAGTTTTTTTGCAGTACTCCATTTAGTTCCAGCAGTTCTGGAATTAGAACCCGAAGTTTTTCTCGGAGCAAATTCGGCGATTCGGCTTCCGCCACCAGACCGGGCACGTCATCGCTTTCCGCTACCCACACGCCGGCCTCGCTATCCCACTTCGCCAGAACCTGGTAAATGTGACTCATGTACTCTCATCATACCGAATCGGGAAGCTTTTCGTAAACTAAACAGCGGTCAATCGCATCGTCATGCTTAATCCCCTGAGCGTCATTCTACATCTAACTGGCAAGCAAAGCCCACGGCAAGATAGACCCTTCGCCGGGGCTACCCCGCATTATCGGGGCAGAGCGGAATCGATCCCGTGGAGGAAATGATTGATGGAAAATCCGATGTAGACCGACCACAATGTTAGGAGAGTTTCTTCATTGCGGTCGTTCGCAAATTTCACAAACTCCTGGTTTGGCTCGGTCTTGAATTCATCTGGCACGCCGTCTAAATCGGGGTCCCTGAAAGTAAATATGAGCCGCGTTTCGCTCGGCTTCAGTTCCCCAGTCCCTGGGTCTACGCTGCGTAGAGTTTCACGTGGTGAGTCTGCCGTTAAAATCAGGCCGTCAACGGGTGTTGTAACCAACAATATCTTCACTTCTGTCTGTCCACCAGGGCCGGTTCTGTAAGAGGCCGACAGCGAACTATTCGGCGAAGTGCCTACGACTCGGACAAGGGCTGGATATTCAGATCGCCACCACAAACCCTGCAATGCAGGAACAGGTCCAGAACGACCGCTTGGCGTGGATGTGCCGGAGCCATTATCTGGATTTGGGCCTCTACCGCAGGCGACAGTCAGCATCAGAGCCTGCGTCATGATCAGAAAAAGCAGATTTCTTTTCATCTCGGTCCCTCCATGAGAAAAGGGGAATCGGGTAGCCCCGACGAGCGCTTTCTTTCGCCATGGGTTCTCCTGCACAGAATACGGAACAAAAACCCAACACCCGCTAGCGTTAAGCGGTCGGCGAACCATGTATTTGCTGCTTCAGGGTGGTGTCGTCACCGAGTATTTGCCTAAACTCTTGCTCCAGGGCTCGCCTCGCGGCAGGAATCTCTTGCTTCACTGAATCCCATGCCTGTTCTAAAATCTTCCATTTTTTCTGAAGCGTCTCGTTTGTAGGATGCTCGATGCTTTCATAAACACCAACTTCAATTGTGAGTTTCCGCAAGTCCGTGAGGAATTTCGCAAGCTTATTGCAGAGCGATTCAGGGAGATAGATTCGGTGTTGATCAAGAAAACGTAAGCACTCTACAATTTTGTTCCATGTCGGAACGTATTTCTCTTTTCTACTCGGCTCACCTTCAAAAGGTTGGACGAAATCTTCAATCGCCCAAGTAGTCTCGGCGAGATACTTATCCAATTGAGCGATTACCTCAGCCCGCTTTTCGTGAAGCTTCGAGAATCGGACCTGATGCTCGTATGCTGCGCGTTGCAAATCAGCCTTCAATCTCTCGATAGCCGTGTCCGAGGTCGATTTGAGTTCAACCTTGAACTTCTCCACGTCCTTGTCCAACCAAGCCCTGATTACCGAGCGCGCAAGGAATGCCACAATACCCAAGAGGATGGTGGGGCCACCGAAAGAGATCAGTACTGAAGTCCAAGGATCCATAAGTATGCCAGTCCAGCGGGTAGCCCCGGCGAACGCTTTCTCGCCGTGGGCTTTCCTCAGCGGCTTTCGATGAAAACTTGCTTGTCGCGTACGATCTCAGATTCCACAGCCAGCAGTTCACGAATTGCAGACAACACCTCTTCGGGGCTGATGCGGCTCATCACCTCGGCGGGCATCGCAGAGTGCTGGTAAGAAGTTGGGGCGTTGTCCGGTCGCAGCGATTTCGTGCGCTCGCCGTAGGGGCCATTGCGCTGGGGGTCAGTAGGCCCAAACAAGGCCACCGTCGGAACGCCTAGCGCAGCGGCCAGATGCGAAGGCCCAGTGTCCGAACCCACCATCAAGCGGCTTCGCCGCAATAAAGCAATCAAACCCAATAGGCCGCCGCCGTACAGAAGCGGCTTCGCGGTTCGGCAAACTGCCTGCACTTCCGCTGCCAGCGTTTCTTCCCCTGGCCCGCAGTTGAGCACCACGCGAAAACCAATTTCTTTTTCCAGCGCATCCGCCACTTGTCCATAACTTGCCGCAGGCCAGCATTTGGATCGCCAGCCAGCGCCAGGGTTCAGCACCGCTATATTGTCGCGGGGAAAGCCAGCCGGAAGCTGATCCGGCTCTCCTGCTGGAAGGGGAAAGCGGATGACCGGATGGCGGGCGCCGAGCGCAGCGGCCAGCGCGAGATTAGCTTCCACGGCGTGGACTGCTCGCGTGGCCACGCGGCGTGTATAAAGCACGCTGCCAGCCGCCTCCTTCACCCAGGGGCTGTCAAAGCCGATTACCTCAGAAGCTCCGCTCAACCGGCAGGCCACAGCCGACTTGAGCGAGCCTTGCAGGTCCAGCGCGCAATCATACCGGCGCTCGCGTAATTCCCGAATCCTTTGCCGGAAGGCAATCCAGGTTTCGTCGGAAAGCAGTCGCCGTCTCCAAACCAGCGTATCGAGTTCCACGATTCGATGCAGGTCAGGATTTCCTTCCAGCAGAGGCCGCCAGCGGCTTTCTATCAGCCAATCTATCTCCCACTGCGGAAAGTTTTCTTTGAGCGTGGCCAGCGCCGGAAGGCTGTGGATGATATCACCCATAGAGCCGAATCGCACAATCAGGATTCGCCGGATATTTGACGAATTCGTGAGAATGCCTATTTGCGGAATCATATAGAATTACTTGTCGCTACGTCTGGATACTCACGTTCCATGCCGCGCATCTGTGTCGGGCTAACTAGAATCCCGAGTTCCTGTTGCAGTGCTCGAGCCGTTCTATCGTTTTCGTCTGTCCAACATCGTGCATTGATATAAACAGCGTCTTCAGAGCGTGATTGGTTGTCTATCCCAGATTCGGTTGCAATACCAACTATGTCCAAAGCTTCGGGGAACTTTGTTTTCGTTACCTGACAGCAAGCTTTCAAATAGTTTAATCTGGCGGTTCTATTGGTCTCGTAAGAATGCTTTGGCGAAACCGGAAACAGCAAGAACACGTAATATGGATATCCTATCTTTGAAGGGACGATGACGCGTAGAGCACGAATATTCGGCGGGGTGCTTGCAAGGATTTCTTCGATAGCCCTTCCGAGCATCCGCCGTCTTGTTCTTGACTCCCGGGCCAAAAAGCGCATCGTAGTTTCGATCGTTGTGACAGCGGCGGGCCAGCAATATTCTTGTGTTCCATTCAGAGCGTTGTAATTAAATGTCTCGATCAGACGGTCCCAAAGATAACTGACGTCATTTGCTTTAATTTGGGCCAAACGCTGCGGGTTTTTCTCGAATGCTTTCCAAAAACCTTCCTCCAGAATAATGCAATTGAATTCTTCAGGAAACACAAAGTCGTGCTCGCCATTTGAATTCATGTCCTTGAGGTAGCAAGCTAATAGCTCTTCCTCACCAGCGGCAGCAATTGTTTTTCCCGAGCGCAGCAATTCCTCTTTCTTTCTCAGATATGCGGTGAAATCTGAGATAGTATCCAGTGTTTGCAACAGTATGTTTAGCGATGCATCGTCCAAAACGTGGATGAAACTTTTTCTCGGATCAAGATCGCCTATCATGAAGGGAATGCAATGATTCGAAGCTCCCCTCAGATCGGTATCAATCATCAAACTACCGCTGCCTCCTAATTCCTGTGCACATCTCCTGGCGACATCGTGGGCAACAACAACCAAGTGAAATCGCGCTTGTCTGGAGGGCACACTAAAGGGAAATCGCTGCGTGCAGCCACCATCGAGGAATAATCTTTCGGGATAAGACCTGATCCATCGTTCTGCTCCCCATGCTTGGTGAGCCGACTTGGTGATAGCATGACGAAACCAACGACTCCATTCAAGTTCGAGATTGCCAGTTTCTGGGAAGCTACAATACTTGTCCGAAAAAATGATGATGTCCTCTCCAAAAACTACCAGAAGGTCACAAACCTCTTTTCCAATGGTATGAGTTCCGGATCGCTGGTCTCGATAGACGGTGGGATAACTCCATAGAGTCAGGAATGTGCTGTCGCAAAGCCTCTTTAGATAGCGTTCTGCCGGAGTGACACCTTCTGAACGCTTAATTGGCGACCAATGAGGTTTCTCCGATGAGGTCATTTGAGCCATTGCATTTACTCCCTTGCGAAATAGCTGGAGCCACGGCAAGCGCTCTTTCTCGCCGTGGTCTGTTGCTCTACAAAACTTCCAAGCTGCCGCAGGCCGGAGCGCAGCCGTAGGCGAAGCGACTTCTCAATAGCGAATAATCACGCCTCCTGACTCATCTACCCGCGCTTCTCGCCGCCCATTTCTCAGCATCGAGCACGCCCTGCGGAAAACTTTTTCCACCGCGATGGAAGTCATACAACGATGGTCAATCGGGCAGTGCCGCAGCAGGCAGGGGCGGCAGAAGGCCTCGCCCGCCATCAATTCCACGCGCGGGCCTAGTGGCCGCGTTGCCCGCTCATCCGTAGGTCCAAAGATGGCAAGCGTCGGCACGCCCAGCGCCGCCGCCACGTGCATCGTTCCCGTGTCGTTAGTGAGGTAAAGATCGCAGCCCTGCACCAAGCGCATGAATTCGGAGAGCGAAGTCTCTCCGGCAAGCGAAACCGCGCCGCCTCCTGTCTTCGGCAACAAGGAATCAACCAGCGGTTTTTCTTCTTTCGACCCGAAGAAGACGCAATTGGCTCCCAACTCTCTGTGCAGCTTCTCCGCCAATTCAGCGAACTGTTCGCCCGGCCAGCGTTTAGCTGTGCCGAATGTAGCGCCTGGGCTGATCCCGACGACAAATTTTTCTTCGGTTTGATCCGCTCGGGCTTGTCCGATCAGAGCCAGCAGTTGTGTCCGTGCCGTCGCCCGTTGGTCCTCGTAAGTCGGCAGCAGAATCTCGCGAACTTTCGCAAACGATTCGATCACTCCCAGCCGCCGCAGAAGCTCCAGGTAGTAGTGTGCTTCGTGCGGAGGAATTTCCCCCTTCCGAGGCACGGCCATTGGATGCGTCAGGATTGGCCCCCGGCCATGCCGCGCGTAGCCCGCTCGAATAGGGATTTCAGCCAGCAAGGCCAGCAAAGCAGCATCCAGCGCGTTTTGGAACAGGATGGCAGCCGCGAATTTTTCCTTTCTCAGTTCGGCAGCCAGCCGCCATCGGCCCAAGAAACCCCGGTGCGTTGTGCGCGTGTCGTACGCAATGATGCGGCAGCGCAACTCGTCGAGCGGAAAAATTTCTCGCACCCAGGGTCGCGCCACCAGAGCCATCTCGGCATCGGGTAGCGCCTTGCGTAATTCCCGCAGCGCGGGCAGACACATCACGGCGTCTCCGACCCAATTCGGCACGCGCACCAGTACCTTGGCATCTTGAAGTTGTCCGACTCGCAGTTGCTTCATTTTGTCATGCCCCGCCAAACCCGATCTTCGTCGCGACCTTCGCCGGGTCCGTGCCTGCTTGCAAAAATTTGCCATCCATTCCCAGGCGCTCTCCCAGCCCGTGCAGGAATTCCTCCTCTTGCTCCAGCACCGGTTCAATCGCGGCCCAATAGATTGGCGTCTGTAAGCTGGCATTTTCTGGCAGGTTCACCCAATCCTTTTCTGTCGTCACCAGGCAGTCGGCTTCATGTTTCCGCGCTAGTTTTTCTAGTATCTCCAGATCGCGCCGCGTATAGCGGTGATGATCTGGAAAGACTCTTGCGGCGGCTATGCTGAGTTCGTGCGGCTCCACCACGTGAAGCCGATCCGCTGGAAACATCCCCAGAAAGTTTTGTGGACTCCCCAGTCCGCAAAAAGCCACAGCACGCCGTCCCGCCAATGTATCGGGAGTTGTGATAATTCCCCGTGAGTCCACGAATCCCAGCAGCCGTGTGCTGGCGCTGAAAAACGGTACGTCCATATTCAGGCGCAGCACTGCCCCCTTTAATTCGCGCAATGCGGCCGTGCTCTCTTTTGACGTTCTTGCTCGGTCGCAGTGGGTCAGCAGGATGGCATCTGCCCGCCGCAGCGCCGCCGGTCCCTCCCGCAGCAATTGAGGGAAACTGCCACGGCTGCCCCAAGGATTTCCCGCGTCGACCAGAACCAGATCGAAATCGCGCGCCAAAGCCATGTGCTGGAAGCCATCGTCCAGCAAATGCACATCCACAGGAAATTGATCTTCCACAGCGCGCCCTGCTTCGTAACGGCAAGAGGCAATTCCAATCGGGACCTCCAAATGCCGCAGATAGAGTTGCACTTCGTCTCCATCGCACAAGGCATTTCTTGGTGAAGTTCCTGGCGGAAGTACTTCCACTTTTTCCCGCGAGGTGCGGCCATAACCGCGCGTCAAAATGGAGACGTTTATCCCCGCAGTTTGCAGGCGGCCTGCCAGCCAGATAGTAAAAGGTGTTTTGCCGGTTCCGCCCCAAGCGATGTTGCCGATGCTAATGACTTTGGCTCGGAGGCGGCGCTGCGCCAGCAGCCCGCGCTGGTACAGTTGCACGCGCACGCTGGCCCCGGCGCTCCAAAGCGCCACTCCTCCCGATGCTAACTGCGCGATAGGAAACACCGGCCTCACTGAATCTCCCCAGCGCCCATGACGGCTTGTGCCAGGCGCTCCTGGTCCTGAATTGATGACGAATCTTTGCCCGTCAGCAATTTTCCCAACTCCTCCGCGACCATGCTGGCGCCGCTGGCGTTCTTCTTGACCAACTCCTGGGCTGCCTCACCCAGTCGGCAACTAAAGTCGGAATTGCGGAATAAAAACCGCAGCGTGGCTGTGAGGTTCCCTGCGTTCTGAACCTGCGCGATAGCTCCGGTGCGAACCCCTGATACCCTTGGGATTTGCCCCACGCCCGTATCTTCGAGAAATTTGTACTCAATTTCCCGAAAGTTCTTCATGGAAGGGCCGATAACAATGGGTCGCCCAAAGTAGGCCGGTTCCAAAACGTTGTGTCCGCCCGTCGGTACCAGCGTTCCTCCCACAAAGGCAACGGTGGCCAATTGATAGACGTCACCCAACTCCCCAATGCTGTCCAGCAGCAGCACTCCAGGAAGCGGAACCATTGTGCGCCCCTGGAGTTCCGATCGCCGTTGTAGCGGGATTTCCATCCGGCGGATTTCTTCTGTCACCTCCGAAAAACGCTCTGGATGCCGAGGGGCTAGGATCATCCACAAATGAGGAAATTCCTGAGCCAACTCTCGGAACGTTGCGAGCAAATACGTTTCCTCTCCTGGCATCGTGCTGCCCGCCACCAGCACCGGTCCCGCTGCTGAAGCCTGCACCATTGCCCGTAACGTTTCTACAATTGGCGCTGCAGCGGGGCGAAAGGCAAATTTAAAATTCCCAGCCACGCGAACTTTCTCCGCTGGAGCGCCCAGGGCCAGGAAGCGTTCGGCGTCGCCCGGGGTCTGCGCGAATAAAACGTCCGGCAGAGACAAGACTCGCCGCCAGAGCCAGCGACTGGACCGGTAACGGGGGAAGGCTCTGTCCGAGATGCGTCCGTTGGCTACGAACAAGATCGCACCGCAACGTTTGACCTCTCGAAACAGGTTCGGCCACAACTCCGTTTCCAGCACGACCAATGCGTTCGGTCGAATCTTCCGCAGGAACCGTCGGCAAACTCCTTTCAAATCCAGAGGCGGGAACAAAACCTCTTCCGGCGCAAGTCGCCGCCGCGCCTCTTCCCAACCCGTGCGCGTGGAAGTTGTCATCACAATGCGAATGCCCGGAACGCGGCTCTTCAATTCTTCCACCAGCACGCTAGCCGCTTTCACCTCTCCCAGAGAGACTGCGTGAAGCCAGACGCAAGGCGTCGCTGCCAGAGATTCGGAAAGGGAAAGGAACCCCAGCCGCTGTCCTAACCCAGCCAACCGCCCTCGCAGAGCGCGGTAGGCCAGCCAGGGAATCAGCAGCGGGCTGGCCAGCCACAGCATCAAGTTGTAGAGAAAGTACATAAATGCTTCGATTATAGCGTGTCCCGTACTTCTTGCTGTTGGAAATCGTGAGGTGTGGATCACTTGTCAACGTGGCAATGTCTGGTATACTTTGGTCAAAATTTCAACCAGGGGAACTTCTGGCGCATGCTTAAGTTCTGGCATCCCATTTGGGTCACAGCGGTGCTGCTCGGCGCGGCAATCGCCCTTCCAGCGCAATCCGTGCGCGTCAGCGATCTCGCTGCCGGTAAGCTGCTGGTAGCGCGGCCTGATGCTACGGACTCGTCCTTCGCCGAAACGGTGATTTTGCTTGTCGAGTACGACGAGCATGGCGCGTTTGGCCTGGTGATCAATCGCAGGACCAAGGTGCCGATTTCTCGGGTGCTTCAACAACTGGAGGGCGCTGATAACTGGTCCGACCCGGTCTATGTAGGCGGCCCGGTAGCGATGACAGGGGTGCTCGCCCTGCTCCGCTCACGCGACGCCAAGCCGGAGGAGTTGAAACCCGTCCTCGGTGATATTTACTTGGTTTCCAGCAAGCCGCTTCTCGAAAAGTTCCTGGCGGAAGGACCGGCAGCCGCACAGTTGCATGTTTACCTGGGATACAGCGGCTGGGGTGCCGGGCAATTGGAAAACGAAGTGAACCTGGGTGCTTGGTACATCTTCGATGGCAAGGCCGATCTGGTCTTCGATGCCAACCCCGCCTCGCTTTGGGGCAGGCTCATCGCTCGAACGGAACAACGATACGTCAATGCGCCACCACCGCTTCCGAAAACCCTCACTGGCGTCTCAGCGGACGGCGGCGATTCCATTCCAGGGACATTAAACCTCATGGCCGACTACAAACGAGACACCGACGGTATATACGTTCCAATCGTCGCCGTAGCCGCAATTGACATCCTCGGAGTAAAGCAACTTCTATTGAAACCGGACTGCTCCCTTTCGGCCATGAAGGTTTTGAGCAAATTTGTATTGAACGCCTCCTCGCCTGAAATCTTCAAAGACTCAAACGTTTCTGAGAAGGTGGACCAGATGTTTGAAAAGGATCTTTATTTCGGTGATTCTGTCTATCTCTTTGCCGCTAGTTCACTCGACCCGGAAATACAGATTCAATGGCTGGTAATCCGTGTGGCAACCTTAATAGCTTTGGGTCTTTGGAAGGAACCCCGATTTCTAGTCAGGGCGGGCATTGCTATTGGTGACCTTCGCAAGCGTGTAGTGAAGGGTGGGGGCAGCCCCCACGAGATCAGAATTGGTTCCTCAATGCTGAAAGCTCATCAGCTTCAAGAGTGCCAGAATTGGGTAGGAGCCGTCGTTGATGCAGCGGTGCCACAGACACCAGAAGTTGCAAATTGGACATTCGATTATTCGGTGCCTGTGAAACCGGGATGCGACGGCCTGCCTTTACCTTTGAATTGGATATGGGAAAATTCTCTGGACGGAGAAGTTGAATCGGAACTCGTACTCGCATCCAATGAAATCAGTTTGAATCAAGACGCGCAGACGAAGTTGGATAATACCTCGAAATTCGTTCAGTCGATACGTACTGCAAAGAAATTAGCCCCTTTTTTTCGGCCAGATAGCTCTTCGCAATGGGGGTACAAACGAATTTTCCCTGCCAAGGGAGGGGGTAATGAAGCTGACTTACTGTCGCGGTGAGAGACGGCGAGCCTTTGGCGACGCTTGACCCAGCCCTTGTGGACGTATCACGCTGCGGCCAATTTCTCCACGCGCAATCGCTTCCGATTCTTTTCTGCGCGCCACAAGTCATATTGAAGCTGCTGGTTGAGCCAGCTTTCGGCGCTGGTGTTGAGGGCGATGGAGAGACGGACAGCCATTTCGGGACTGATGCCAGCGCGCCCATTTAGGATGCCGGAGAGCGTCTTGCGGCTCACGCCCAGAGCACGCGCAGCCTCCGTGACGGTTAGATTTAGAGGCTTCAGGCAAAGCTCCCTGAGCACTTCACCCGGGTGTGGTGGATTATGCATCTTCATGGATCACCCCTAATGATAGTCTTCGTAGTCCACATGGTCGGCGTTTTTGCCGGCCCAACTAAATGTAACGCGCCAGTTGCCGCTTCCCTTGACAGCCCACGTATCCTTTCGCCTGCCGCGAAGCTGATGGAGACCTAAAGCGGGCAGGTTCATGTCGCGGGAACTCGTTGCGGCGTTTAGGCGACCAAGGATCAGTCGGAGCCGGTCAGCGTGTTTCGCTTGAATTCCCGATGTGGCTCCCGTGGCGAAGAACCGTTCGAGTCCTTTGTGTCGAAATCCTTTGATCGCCACAGATGCTTAGTGTAACCCATATAGTTACAGGTTGCAAGTCACAGCATCGCCATTCTTTCATGCTGACTTGACATCCTGTTCCCCCTTCAGCCATCCTCAATTAACGAATAATTGCTATGGAACAACCCCTCGACATTCTAGCCTTTGGCGCGCATCCCGATGACATTGAACTCTGCTGTGGCGGGACGCTGATTCTGCTCGCGAACCGGGGCTATCGCGTGGGCGCGGCGGACCTGACTCGTGGCGAACTCGGCACGCGCGGGACGGAAGAAATCCGCGCCAAGGAATCACTCGCCGCCAGTAAAATCCTGAGAGTCTGCGTTCGTGAAAACTTGGGCATCCCGGACGGGCATATCGAGAACAATCAAGAGAACCTCCTGCGCGTGATTCGACTCCTCCGCCAGTACCGGCCCCGCTTGGTGCTGGTCCATCATTGGGAAGAGAGGCACTACGACCACGTTCATGCCAGCCATCTGGTGGCCGAGGCTTGCTATTATTCCGGGCTGGCGAAGATCGAAACCGGCCAGGAGAGTTTTCGCCCTTTCCGGGCCTTGTTTTATGCAGGCCGGGTGGCCTTTCACCCCTCATTTATTGTGGACATTTCGGAGACTTTCGCGGAGAAGATGCAAGCAGTGCGCGCTCACCGCTCCCAGTTCCATCGCGGAGTGGAGGAGGAAACTGCCGTGGAGCCGGAAACCTTCATCAGCACCCCTTATGCGCTGGAGGTTTTTGAAACCAAGGCTCGCTACTATGGCGCGATGATCGGGGCAAAATTCGGAGAGCCTTTCGCGATGAGGGAGGCCATCGAACTACGCGATCCAGTGGCCTTCTTCCGGGAATTCCCCGACACTCGGCTCCCCCATCTGTTTCCTTCTCCCTGAAGAAAGTGACGAGGCGGGAAGATGAAAATTGGAATCACTTGTTATCCCACCTATGGCGGCAGCGGCGTTGTCGGCACGGAGCTGGGGATGGAACTGGCCGACCGCGGCCATGAAGTGCATTTCATTGTTTCGTCATTGCCGTTTCGGCTGCGCCTGCCTAATGAGCGTATCTTCTTGCACGAGGTGGAAGCGATGAGCTATCCACTGTTTGAGTATCCGCCTTACGACTTGGCCTTGGCCACCAAGATGGGCGAGGTTGCTCTGGCCGTCGGTCTGGATTTGCTCCATGTACATTATGCGATTCCCCATTCCGTCAGTGCCTTTCTGGCTCGGTCCTTGCTGGCTCCTCAAAAACTGCCCTTTGTCACGACATTGCACGGGACAGACATAACGCTAGTGGGTACCAATAGATCTTATTGGGGTATTACTCGTTTTGCCATTGAACAAAGCGATGGCGTTACCGCAATCTCCAAATATCTACATGATAAGACCAAAGAAGAGTTTGAGATAGAAAGAAATATTGAAGTAATTTATAATTTCGTCAACTGTGATAAATATTGCCGAAAACTGAACCCGGATTATCGACGGCGGTTCGCTACGGACGAAGAGAAGATTTTGGTCCATCTTTCCAATTTCCGCCCCGTGAAGCGTGTGACCGATGTCGTCGAAATTTTCACGCGTGTCCGCAAGAAAATCCCTTGTAAACTCCTTTTGATTGGGGATGGTCCCGACCATGCGGCTGTGGAGATGCTCGCCCACCGCAAAGGCGTTCATCCGCACACTTGTTTCCTGGGCAAACAGGAAGACGTGGAGGAAACGTTGGGGATTGCCGATGTGTTGTTGTTGCCCAGCGAAATGGAATCCTTTGGGCTGGCTGCTTTAGAGGCTATGGCCTGCGAAACGCCGCCAGTGGCCAGCCATGTCGGTGGCTTGCCGGAGTTGATTACCCACGGCGTGGATGGATTCCTGGCCGGAGTCGGCGATTTGGAGACCATGGCCGATTATGTGATTCAGTTGCTGGAAGACCCCGCCCTTCATGCACAACTGGCCCAGGCGGGCCGGCAAACCGCCGAGAAGCGCTTTTGTTCCACTCTGATCATTCCCCAATATGAGAAACTTTACCGCAGAGTATTGGAGCAAGCGGGATGAGCAGAAGGCGACCACGATCTATGACGGAGAGACCGAAGAGCGGCTGGGAACAGGGGTCCTTTGCGCTCCGAGTTCTTAATCCATTTGCTTTTATTGCCATTTTGCTGGCGCTGAGCTTTGCGTTTTCCCGAACGCTATTCACAGCGCCCATTGCGCCGCCCGAGACAACCCAGCGAACCGACGCAACCGCGATTGCCGAAGCCATCGAAAGGCTCCCGGTGGTCGGCTCCGTTTTGCTTACCGGCGCCCACCCTGATGATGAAAATAACGCTTTGCTGGCTTATTTGGCTCGGGGTCTGCACCTGCGCACAGCCTATCTTTCCGAAACGCGGGGCGATGGCGGGCAAAACCTGATCGGCAACGAACAGTACGAAGCTCTGGGAATGCTGCGCACCGAAGAACTGCTGGCCGCCAGGCGTCTGGATGGCGCCGACCAATATTTCGGCCAGGCCTACGACTTCGGTTTCTCAAAGAGCGCCGACGAGACTTTGGAGAAATGGGGGCGCGAACAGGCATTGGGCGACTTCGTCCGCGTGATCCGTTCTTTTCGGCCCGACATTGTAATTTCCCGCTTCACCGGCACCAGTGCTGATGGTCACGGGCATCACCAGGCTTCCGGCATCCTTACAAAAGAAGCTTTCCGTGCTGCCGCCGACTCTGCTCGCTTTCCAGAGCAGGTAACGCAAGGATTAAGGCCGTGGCAAGCAACAAAATTGTTTGTCAATCTGTTTCGCGCTTCGGGAAATGCTCCAGGCATTCTCACCATTTCGGAGGGAGTTTTCAGCTCCATTTACGGCCGGACCTACCCGGAAATCGGGCAAGAGGCTCGCAGTAGGCACCGCAGTCAGGGTATGGGGGCTGGAGGTGGGCAGCGAGGGCCTGTTTTGGCCTCGTTTCGTTTGTCGGATTCTGTTATTCCGGATCAGGAACCGGATAGAGATTTATTTGCTGGCATGGATTTCACGTTAAACCGCTTCACGACTCTGGCAGGCGGCTCTCCGGCAGTGACCCAGCGTGTAGAAGCTATCCAAAAAGCCATTGAAACAGCGCGAGAAACGCTTTCTCCCCTGCAGCCGGAAAAGGTTCTTCCTGCTCTGGCGGAGGGGTTAGATCAGTTGCGGGAATTGCGCGCTGCGATCGAGCAAAGCACCGTGGAGCAATCTTCGAAAGAGCAGGGCATCTTTTTGCTGGAGATCAAAGAAGCGGACTTCGTGCGGGCAATCAGCCTGTCTGGAGGCGTCTCCGTAGAAGCTGTGGTAAACCGTGGGGAGCTTGTTCCCGGCGAAACATTTCAGGTAACTGTAAATGGTTTGTTACGAACGCGAGAGTATCTCCAGGCAGGCGAGATTACTTTAACGGCCCCGCAGGGATGGAAGGTTGAAAAGATTGCGTCTGGTGCTGTCTCGGCGAAAGATCCCGGCGAGATGGAAACCAAGTTTAATATTACCGTGCCAGCAGACGCTCTACCCTCCCAACCTTACTGGCTAGTGAGTCCACGCACAAATGATTACTTCCCTACGCCTGCGGTTCCTTGGATCGGCGCTCCTTGGAACCCTGCTCTCTTAATGGCAGATTTCAAATTTTCCTTGAAGGCGGGAGGAAAATCCATCCCCGTTGAACAGCAGACCGATGTGATCTATCGCTATGCGGACCGTGTCTATGGGGAGCGCGAGCAACCGCTGGTAATCGTGCCGCCGCTAGGCGTTTGGATGAATCCGGAGGTCGCCATCTTCCCGACAGGCTCCGCCTCGAAACAGACCCTGCTTGTAAGGGTCCGCAACAACACAGCCGGGGAGCAGCGGGGAACCGCTCGACTCGACCTGCCCCCAGGATGGAGTTCCAACCCACCGGCGCAGCCTGTTGTCCTAGCGAAGCACGGGGATGAAGTCTCTGCCCGGTTTGAAGTCTCAGCTCCGAGTGGGGCCTCTGTAAGCAAGCCGGAACGAAACGCAATCAAAGCCGTCGTCCAGATCGGGGATCAATTGTTCTCGACCGGCTACCAAGTGATCGACTACCCGCACATTCAAGCCCGGTATTGGTTCCGGCCTGCGGAGGCCGACTTTGTAAGGCTCGACGTAAAGGTGGCTCCGGGACTTCGCGTCGGCTACGTCATGGGCACTGGCGATGAAGTGCCAGAAGCCTTGAAACAGTTGGGAATTTTGGTAGAGCCAATCGGGCCGGAAGAATTGGCATTCGGGAACTTAGGCAGGTTTGATGCCATTGTCACGGGCATCCGCGCCTATGAAGTCCGTAATGACTTAGTCAGCAACCACGCCCGTCTCATGGAATATGTCAAGAACGGCGGGGTGATGATCGTGCAGTACAGCCGCCCGCTGGGGTATAGCCCCCCGTTAGGGCCTTATCCAATGAACCTGGGTTCTCAGCCGCGAGTGACTGTGGAGGAAGCGCCCGTGAATATCCTGGAACCTTCGAACCCGATTTTTCAATCACCAAACCGGATCACAGAAAAAGATTTTGAAGGCTGGGTCCAGGAGCGTGGCGTGTATTTCATGGAGAGCTGGTCGCCCGAATACCATCCTTTGCTCGAAAGCCACGACCCCGGCGAGCCACCGCAAAAGGGAGGAATGCTGTTCACCCCTTATGGCAAGGGCTTCTATATTTTTACGGGGTATATCTGGTCCCGCCAATTGCCCGCCGGCGTTCCCGGCGCATACCGCATTTTCGCCAATCTGGTCAGCCTGGGGAATACAAAAAGGCAGTGAAAAGTGACAAGTGATGAGTGATTGCACCGCGGCTGTTCTTGTCACTTATCACTGATCACTCGGCACGGCCGTTGACGGCTGTTAAACTTAAACTTAAACTTAAACTTATGAAAGTCATTACAATTCCGAAAACATTATCCAAAGAGGGCGATCTGGTCGTTATCCCTCGCAGAGAATATGAAAAGCTCCTCCAGCTAAAGAAGATAAGAGAATTTCAACCTACCGCCAAGCAAAAAGACGCCTTGAGGGGAGCGGAACGAAATCTCAAGAAGGGAAAGACGCTTTCCTACAATGCCGTCGCCAGAGCCTTGGATCTTGCAGATTGATCCGGGCGTGTTGCGGAAACTGAAAGAGATTCCGAAGGGTGATGCCAAGAGAATTCTCCGAGCTATCAAAGGGCTTCTGCTCAATCCTTACTACGGAGATATCCAGAAGATGAAAGGGCAAGAGAACGTTTGGCGGCGACGGATTGGGTCCTACCGCTTCTTCTGCAAGTTGTTCGCCAGTGAAAGAATTATCCTCGTGTTTCACCTTGAAAGAAGGACATCCACTACCTATTGAGGGGGCACTCCCCCCGCTACCATAGCCACTGCTTGCTATGAAACATTCTTCCCCTTCTGCCGATTACATTGCTCACATAATAGTTGAATGTTCCGTTCCGTATTGCTGCCCCCGTCAGCGAACGGAATAATGTGATCGAATTCGAGCTTCTCCTGACTGCCACACTTCACACACTTCCCTTCGTCCCTCTGCCAGACGAACAGCCGTACCGACTCCATTATCTTTTCCCTCTTCGCGGAGGGGGTGCGTTCCAAATTCTCAAACGCTTCGATCTGCTTTTGCATTCGCTTCCAGTTGCTCTCAGCACGAAGAACGCGATGCTTGATGTGAACCAAAAGCTCCTCGTTGGTTATCCCCCCGGTATTTTCAACTATGAGCACTCGGTTATGAAAGAGCCAATATCCGTCGGGCATGTCCGGGATTGGAATTGGCTCTCGGTTCTGCTTCTCTACATTATATTTGGATACCTGAGCCGTAAACTGGATCGTTCTGTCAGAAGCCCCCTTGCCCACGCGGTATGGAATCGCGAAATTGCCTTGGCCATCCAGTTGAACCGTACAAAGCAACTTGATGGTTGGATTTAGACTCTTCATTTTCAGCTTATTATACGCAAACCGAGCACAAGTTCATTCCGACCGCTAGTCTTGTCGCTCCACCAGCCCCCACCTCCCGGCGTTTTGATCCACAGCACGCTGCCTTTGGGTGCCGTGAAGGTGCATTTGAGCCTAGTTCGCTACCAGTAGAGCCACGGCATGGGCCGCAGCCATCGGCGAGGAAGAGGGAAATAATCCTTCACTGGTTTTTGCTTTTACGTTGACCTGTCCCAACTCTACAGCCAGCGCGGCTGCCAGGCTTTCTTTGATTTGTGGAATGTAGGGGGCTAATCTGGGCTGGTCGAGCACCACGACGCTATCCACGTTGAGGATGCTCAGTCCCGTTTCGGCCAAAAGGTGGCGGATCGTATCCAAGAACTTCAGGCTGCTGGTGTCTTTCCATTGAGGGTCTGAGTCCGGGAAGTAATGGCCAATGTCGCCTAGGCCAGACGCGCCAAGCAGGGCATCCGCAATGGCGTGCGTGAGCACATCGCCGTCGGAGTGGCCCAGCAAGCCCAGCGGCGAAGGAATCTCAATCCCTCCCAGCACCAGCTTGCGGCCTTCCACCAGGCGGTGCGTGTCATATCCAATGCCGCAGCGCAACCCGTATTGTTCTTTACTCACGATTTTGCAACTCCCCGGTGCTCATAACTCTTTTCCCATCTTCTTCCTCTAGCCACAGTTTGGTAAAGATATTATGGGACCGAGCATGGAATTAGCGATTCCCGGCGGGACGACGCGGCCCGCGGGCCAGGACACCCGTTGCAGTAGAGGCTTCGCCCAATGTGTGGCGCTCCTGCTCCAGGTAAAAGCGCGCTAGATCTAGATCAGAGGGTTTCGTGATTTTAATATTGCGCTCCGAGCCGGGAACAACCGTGATCTCTTCTCCTAAATGTTCCACCAGGCTGGCTTCGTCGGTCCCGTGGAAATCCTCCTCACGCGCTTTAGCAAACGCCCGCTTGAGGACGTCATAGCGAAACACCTGTGGGGTTTGCGCCAAAACGATTCGTTCCCGTGGAAGGGTCCCCAGGATTCGGGTTCGTTCCACCTGTTTGACGGTATCCACGCTGAGGACGCCGAGAATGGCCGCGCCCGTTTTGGCGGCCTCTTCGATGACCGCCGAGATCAGCGCTGGCGAGACAAAGGGGCGCACGGCGTCATGCACTGCTACCAGGTCCGTGTCCGGCGGCACAACACGCAGGCAATTTTCCACGGACTCCTGGCGATGGCTGCCGCCAGGCACCGCCGTCACACTCTTTCCCAAGTCCTCCCGCTTCAGCATGGTTTGAATCTCCGCCATGTCTTCGGGCGGGGCGGCGATGAAAATCTCGGTAATGTCCTGGCAGGTGGAGAATTTGCGCAGGGTATGAACCAGGATCGGGGTGTCGTCCAGCTTTAACAGGGGTTTCTTGTGGAGACCCATGCGGACTCCCAAGCCGGCCGCTGGGAGAATGGCTGCTACTTTCCGTTCTTTCATAAGTGGCTCCCCATCTGGGGGTGCTCAACATTTTCCAGCAAAGCGTTTGCCCCGTCAACAGGGATGGCTATGTGCTTCATCTCGGCCATTGCACGCCGTCCTACAGTCTGCTAAAGTGAGGGAACTTGCTAAATGGGGTATACGATGGCCATCAGTCAAGAGTTATTGAATATTCTAGTTTGCCCGCTTTGTAAGGCTCCAGTTCACCTGAAAGCAGATCAGTCCGGGCTCAAATGCGAAAAGTGCCGCCGCGTCTATCCGATCAAGGACGATATTCCCGTCATGTTGATTGATGAGGCAACCATCGAACCAGAATGACAGAGATTGCAGAGCTTGGTTCGCAGTTAGCAGCTGCCGAGGGCTTGGCAGGCCTCCCCGTCGGCGCGCAGGTGCTGGTGATCCGCTTGCGCTCGATGGGCGACACGGTGCTGATGACTCCCGCCTTGCGGTTGTTGCATGACTGGCGGCCGGACCTACAGGTATCCGTCTTGGCAGAGTCACCCTGGGATGAAATCTTGGAAGGAAACCCCGCGATCCATTCGGTGATCCCTTTGAGGGGAAAGCTCCGGACGGCATACCGAATTTGGCGCGAGAAGTTTGCGGCAGTCGTCAATCTTCACGGAGGCCCCACCAGCGCCTTTCTGACACGTTCCAGTCGAGCGAAATTGCGCGCCGGCTTCGACCATTTCCGCCACGCTTCCGCTTATAACCTGCATGCCCCGACGGCGCAAGAAGTCTTAAGACGAAAAGGGGCGGTGCACACGGCAGAGCACGCCGCTTCGTTCTTTTTCTGGTTGGGTGTTCCTCCGGCGGAAATTCCTTCCGCAGAAATTTTTCCTTCCCCCACTGCCATAGAGCGCATGCAAGCCAGATTACGGTCCCAAGGCATTGAGGAAGGGGAAGAGTACGCCGTCCTCCACCCGTCGGCTTCCTATGCCAGCAAGCAATGGAGGATCAAAGGATTTGCGGAGGTGGGCGATTACCTGGACCGGAAATTTGGTTTGCGGTCTGTTTTCGCTTGCAGCCGCGCCGAAGCAGAGTTGCTCGACGAATTGGAGTACCATATGTCGTCCCCCTTCTTCCGTGCGGTCGGCTGGCCCATCCGGGAGCTTGTGGCGCTGACCGCCGGGGCGCGCATCTTTGTCGGCAACGATTCAGGGCCTGCCCATATTGCGGCTGCGGCGCGGATTCCCGTCCTGGTTATTTTTGGCTCTTCCCACGCGGCGGTTTGGGGACCCTGGAAAGCAGTCAACTCAGCTATCGTCCAAAATTATTTTGATTGCAACCCTTGTCCCGGAGATCGCTGCTACGTTTACGACGAACCCCGCTGCATCCTTTCCATTACTACGGAGCAGGCCAAAGTCTATCTGGACGCGTTGCTCCGCCCCCCTTCTTCCAGACCATTTTTACAGTGGTTGTAGCATTCCCTCTAGATTATGGCGGGAAACTGAGGCTTTTGTCCTTCTTCTCAACCCACAGTCGGATGAGGCGGCGATTGACGATAACACGAACAACAACCCCGCTCCCACGGGCCGTGGATCCCGTAATGCGGAAACGCCGGACAAGCCCCTGAGGGCTATTCGACCCCCAGTCTTCCATGAAGTCCTTGAATTTGTAGTATTCGCTGGGCTGCCATATCCGATATGCTTCCTCAAAGTCTTGGCGTTGCAGCGCCTCGAAAAAATGCAGCGCCTGCCGCTCTTCCGCATAGTTCTTGAATTGGTAGAGGAGATACGCCGTCAGGAGAACAAAAAACGCCATGCCGCTCACAAGAAGGCGCATTCGTCGAGATTCCTTCGAAACTACTGGCCCGAGATGTTCAAACATGGCGAGCTTGCCTCAGTAAGAAGGCAATTCCGGAACTGGAGCGACGCGTTTTCAACTGGTTTGCGGACAGGATTAGCTTTCTCCGGCAGATCTTCTGAATTCGTAAAACAAGTAACCGGCGAGTAGCAGGGTAAGGGTCAAGGATACCACCGTCCGGCGCCGGTTCCGGTTTTTCCAAAGATTGGCGAGCGAGGGGAAAAAACGCGATAAGACGCTCACGGGAGGCTCGATTGGAGAAAAACTGAGGCTCTTGTCCCTTTTTTCGACCCATAGCACCGCTTGCTGCTTTCCATTGATAATCGCCGTGATATTCACTCCGCTCCCTTCAGCCTGGGAGTCGGCAATCTGAAATTCTTGGACGGACCCTTGATATCCGTCAGGCCCCCAGTCTTCGAGAAAGTTCTTGAACGTGTAGGAATCGCTGGGTTGCCAGATTTGGTAAGCACGCTGATAATCTTGCTGTTGGAGGGCTTCAAAGAAACGGCGAAGTTGCCGTTCCTCCGGGTAGTTTTTAAATTCGTAGTAAAGATAGGCTGCGCAAATCACCGCAAAAATACTGCCAACAATCAAGAGTCGCTTCCGCCGTTGTGCTCGCGGATCAATAGCTGGAATATATTCAAACATCGCAATCCTTTACTGCTTAGGGAAAATTCCGGGATTTTGAGGCACAAAATTGCATTAATAATCCTATCATAGCTGATTCTGAGTTATTGTGAATCACCACAGCAAGGAGGATGCCCATTCATCGAAATCAGGACCGCGCATCAGCAAGCAGACACCTCTTTTTCAACAAACTCTTAGGCTGCACCAAAAGTGAAAAACCGCTCCTTAGTAAGATTTGAGGTCGCCGCAAAAGATGATGATACTGATTGGATCTTTGGCCCTAGGACTGACATTCTGGCTGGCTGCATTTGCCTGGAATCTTCGCAACAATTGGAGCGTTCCGCGCGTTTCCGGCCAAATGGAGTTTCCTCTCCGTCAGCATCCGCGTGTTTCGATTTTGATTCCCGCACGAAATGAAGCAAAGATTCTTTTGCAAACTTTACCGGCGTTTCTCATGCAGGATTATGACAACTACGAAGTGATCTTGGTGGACGATGCCTCCACCGACGGCACAGCGGAAGTGGCGGAACAATGCGCCCATTTGTACCCAGGAAAACTCCGCGTGATTCCCGTGACAAATCTCCCCTCGGATTGGATTGGGAAAATTCACGCGCTCCATCTGGCCTTCCAGTCTGCTTGCGGAGAATGGGTGCTGGCCACCGATGCCGATATCCTCTTTCACCCCAAGGCATTGTCTGCCGGATTGTGGCTGGCCGAGCAGCAGCAGGCGGAGTTGGTCAGTATTTATGCCTTTTTGGAATGCAGTTCATTTTGGGAAAAGGTGATTTTGCCGGGCTTTGGATTGTTGCTGGCGACTGTATTCCCTCTTCGCAAAATCAATGACCCCAATTCGACGGTAGCCTTGGCGTCCGGCGGATACATCCTCATGCGTCGCCGGGTTTGGGATCGTCTGGGAGGGTACGAATCCATTAGAACGGAGATGATTGATGATCTCAATACGGCGCGAATCGTCAAGCATAGCAGCCATCGCATTTTTGCCACAGTGACCAAAGACCTGGTGCGAACGCGGATGTACCATAACCTCGTAGAAATCTGGGAAGGCTTGCGGAAAAATGCCTTTGCCGGCCACCGCTATTCTGTTGCTCGTTTGTTGGTGGTGGTAACGAGTTCTTTGCTGTGCAACTTATTGCCCCTGTTGTGCCTTGCTTATTTCGGTTGGGAACTGGCGGGACAAGGGAAACTGGTCGAAGAAGCCAATGTAGTTCTCACCCTCAGCCTGGCTCAGCTTTTGCTCGCCATCTTGCTTTATGTGCCAGTGTTATTCTTTTACGAGATTGACCTGGAGTATGCATTCCTCGCCCCGGTCGGCCCCATCATTTATGCCTGCATTTGTTTAGACTCGATGGCGAGGACTCTCTTTGGCCGGGGCGTTACCTGGAAACTGAGACACTATGGCAGACCGCCCGCTGCTTCAGAAAGTTAATCCCCGAACGAGATTTTTAGGAGAAAATTGCTTTATAATATTTCCCGATTTCCACTCCCGACGAGTGAGGCTGCATGTCCAACGGAACTACACCCTCGGCGGCCACGGAACTGGCCCGCGTGATAGATGAGATTACGAGGAGCGGCAAAGCTATCGGCGAGGAAGAATGGATTAAGATTGCTCAACAACTCGCCAAAGTCTTCTCCGTCAAGCAGGATGAAGTGGCGATTCTGCAACTTACTGATAACGCCTCGCTTCTCCGGTTCCTCTATCCGTTTAAATTGCAAAAGATCGGGAGCATCCCGATGACTACCACGAACTCGCTGGCGGTGCGCACCGTGCGCGATAAACGCCCGGAGATGATTAACAACTTCCCCGCGCAAAAACACCCCACCGTCTTTGAAGCGGTTACTTTAGACCCGGCCGCTCAGGAAAAACAGCCAATCCAGAAAATCATGAGCGCGCCGCTGTTGGTGGACGGCAAACCCATCGGGGTTGTCCAAATATCGCGTAAAGGCAAATCTCCGACCACGGTGGGCAATGATTTTACAATTCGGGATCTCACCACACTGATCACTACAGCTGGCTTACTGGCTAAATGCTTCAAGAAATAATCTTGGCGTACTTTTGATTCCTTCCTCGGGAACCCGAACAGCGTTCACGGTTCAGGGCGCTCCGCAGGATCTCCACGACCATCCGCAGTCCCAGGAGCCACGAATGGCGTTTTACTTGACAATAGAATCCTAAGTTTTATAGAGTCGCTCCATTTGATGAACGACCAACCATTAGCGGCAGCACCAGGCAAAGAGCCAGACGAAGGGTTGCATTGGCTGGCTTTGCGATTGGTCCCCGGATTGGGAAACAGGCTTGCTAAGCGCTTGGTAGATACACTGGGTTCAGCAACAGAAGTTTTTCGAGCGTCTCCCACGGAACTAGAGTCATTGGGAGTGCCGTCGCATGTGATTCGAAGTTTCTCAACTGGCACGTTTTTTGAAGGAGCGATTCAGGAAATTGAACAAGCTCGGCAACAAGGCATACGGTTTCTGACGATTCGAGAGGCGGACTATCCTCCACGGCTGAGGGAGATTTTTGATCCTCCGTTGGTGCTGTATGTACGAGGCGAGATGGCTTTGCTCCGTGCGCACGCTGTGGCGATTGTTGGGACGCGCCGGGCGACCCCCTACGGCAGGGCGATGGCGGAGCGGTTGGCAGGGGACTTGGCTTCGCGGGGGCTGGCGATCGTCAGCGGCCTGGCCCGGGGGGTGGATTCGGCAGCCCATCGGGCTACCTTGGACGCCGGGGGAAAAACCGTGGCGGTGCTGGGCAGCGGCGCTGACGTCATTTATCCCTCGGAAAACAAGAAACTGTTTGAAAGGATTTTGGAGCAAGGGGCGATTGTGTCCGAATTTCCCCTGGGTTCTTTTCCGGCTCCCCAGAATTTTCCGATTCGGAACCGAATTATCAGCGGCCTGTCGTTGGGCGTGGTAGTCGTTGAAGCGGCTCAGCACAGCGGGGCCCTGATCACCGCGCGGCTTGCGATGGAACAAAACCGAGAAGTCTTTGCGATTCCAGGCTCCCTTACTAATCGATTCAGTTGGGGACCCCATATATTAATTAAGCAGGGCGCCAAGCTGATACAGGATTGGCAAGACGTCGTGGAGGAACTGCCAACGGAAGTGCGCCAACAATTGCTTGTCTCCTCGGATGCAACGAAACCGCACGAGGAAGCATCTCTATTTGCGGAATCACTTACGGAACAGGAAAGAGCCATCTACAACCTATTGAAAGTGGAAGAGGCGATGCACGTGGACGAAATTTTGGATGCTCTGCCGCAGCTTTCCTCTTCGGAGATTCTGGTCAGTTTGCTGGAATTAGAGTTCAAGAATCTGGTGCGACAATTAGCCGGGAAAAATTTTCTCAAAACTTTTTAGAAGGATCCCCGATCTAATAAAAGGTATATTGGGTTCTTATGGCGAAAGTGAAAAAAGCAGAATTGAAAAAAGAGAAAACCTCTGCCAGGGGCAGCGGCAAGTCACTGGTGATTGTGGAATCCCCCGCCAAGGCCAAGACAATCAATCGTTATCTAGGATCGAACTACATCGTCAAGGCTTCGCTAGGCCATATCAAGGACCTGCCAAAAAACGATCTGGGTGTAGACCTGGAGAATAATTTCGCCCCTTCGTACGGACCGATTCCGACGAAAGAAAGAGTGATCCGGGAGCTGAAGGAAGCAGCCAGGAAAGCGGGCGTGATCTATCTGGCCGCTGATCCAGACCGGGAGGGAGAAGCCATCTGCCAGCACTTGGCAGAAGAATTAAGCGACGGCAAGAAAGTCTACCGCGTGCTGTTCAACGAGATCACAAAAAATGCCATTCAAGAAGCGTTTCGGAATCCAGGAGAGATCAACGAGCGGCTGGTGGAGGCGCAACAGGCGCGCCGGATTCTCGACCGGCTAGTAGGCTACAAGGTCAGCCCCTTATTATGGGACAAAGTTCGTCGCGGACTTTCGGCGGGGCGGGTGCAAACCGTAGCGCTAAGGTTCATTGTAGAGCGAGAGCGCGAAATCCGCGCATTTCAGAAAGAAGAATACTGGACGATTACAGCTCATTTAAGAGCGACACACCCGCCTGTTTTCGACGCGCGTCTGATCAAACACGGGAAGCAGGACTTTGTGGTGAGAGGAGAGTCGGTTTCCGGCAGCATTCAGGCGCAGGCTGAAAAAGGAAAGCTCCTCATTGCAAACGATGCCGAAGCGTCGCAATGGCTGGCGCGCCTACAGAAGGAAAAATTTGTTGTTGCGTCCACGGAAACAAAAGAGGTATCGCGCAGACCCCTGCCACCTTTCATTACCAGCACGCTCCAGCAGGAGGCAGCCCGTAAGTTGAACTTCAGTGCGAAGTATACGATGGGGTTGGCGCAGCGGCTCTATGAAGGCGTGGAATACGGCGAAGAAGGCCTGGTTGGTCTCATCACCTATATGCGGACAGATTCCATCCGCGTGTCCGAGGTTGCGCTCGGCGAGGTCCGCAAGCTAATTCCCGAGCAGTATGGCAAGAACTATCTACCCACCGAGGCGAATGTGTACCGGAGCAAGAAGGGAGCGCAAGATGCGCACGAAGCAGTCCGGCCCACTTCCGCTTTGCGCACCCCGGAACAGGCCGCTCGCTACTTGAGTGAGGATGAAGCAAAACTCTATCGCCTGATCTGGCAGCGTTTTGTGGCCTCGCAAATGACTCCGGCCCTATATGAGCGGACCACCATTGAGATCGCCGCCGGTGAATTTGGCCTGCGCGCCACCGGATCGGTGTTGAAATTTGATGGATTCCTCAAAGTTTATGAAGAAGCGAAAGACCAAAGAGGGGAAGAGGACGAAGAATTTGGACGGCGGTTGCCTGCGGTAAAGCCGGGAGAAGAACTGCATTTATCGAAGATCGCACCCGAACAGCACTTTACCGAACCACCCCCGCGCTATAACGAGGCCAGTCTGGTGAAGATTCTCGAAGAAAAGGGAATCGGGCGGCCTTCCACCTATGCCGCCATCCTCGGCACCATCCAGGAACGCGATTATGTGCAAAAGCAAGGGAAAAGCAGAAAATCTCCATTTGTGCCGACCGAACTGGGAGAGATTGTCACGGGGCTGCTGGTAGATAATTTCGAAGAAATCTTCGATGTGGCTTATACCGCCAAAATGGAAGAAGAACTCGATGAGATCGAGGACGGGAAGAAGGGATGGACCGAAACCCTCCATGAGTTCTATCGGGAATTTGAGAAGGAGCTAAAGCAGGCCGAGAAGCACATGGCCGACATCAAGCGCATGGAAGAGCCGACGGAGTTTTCCTGCGAAAAATGCGGGAAACCCATGGTGATTCGCTGGGGGCGTCATGGAAAGTTTTTGGCTTGCTCCGGCTATCCCGAGTGCACAAATACCAGGGAGCTGGCGGACCAGAGTGCCCCTGAAATTGAGGAGGAGCCGCTCGAGGAATTTTGTGAAAACTGTGGCCGCCCCATGGTTCGCAAGAGAGGACGCTTCGGGCAATTCCTGGCATGCAGCGGGTATCCCGAATGCAAAACGACGCGGCAGATCGGCAAGGAGCAAAAAAAGCCGCCCGTTCCGACCGGAGAACTATGCCCTAAGTGCGGCAGTGAATTGGTCCTGCGCGAGGGGCGCTATGGGGAGTTCACCTCATGCAGCAAATACCCTAAATGCAAGTTCATAAAGCCGAAATTAACGGGTGTTGCCTGCCCGGAGTGCGGTCAGGGACAGTTGGTGGAGAAGGGGTCAAAGCGCGGGAAATTTTATAGTTGCGACCGCTATCCGGAATGCAAATACAGCCTACGGAACAAGCCCGTCGCCGAGAAATGCCCACAATGCGGCTCCGCTTTTTTGGTGGAAAAAACTTCCAGCGCCGGCACAACCTTAGAGTGTCCGACGGAAAACTGTGATTACAGGCAAGCGGCCTAAAGAGTTTTCCCCAATCGAGCGTTTTAATTCAGGAAATTTCACTGTGCATTGGCGAATAAGCAGATTCTTCACTAACGCTCAGAATGACACCTCAGACGTATTGGGTTATTTCCGGGTTCCACAAAACAAGCTAAAAAGTCTTTTACACATATTCTATAGCGGTTTCACAAATGGTGTAGACCGGCCATGTGCAACCGTCAAGGCACGACTTTAGTCGTGCCGATTCAGGATTGTTTGCTTGGCGCTTCAGCGCCTGAGGTGAGTCTTTCCGTGAGCGTTGCAAGACAAACCTCAGCGGCTGAAGCCGGATTGGCGAGCGAC